>NZ_JBEPSK010000002.1:0-493960 GCF_040548835.1 Mycetocola sp. 2940 | reverse complement strand
GACGACATCGCCCAGCATCCGCTCCGAGAACCTCGGACTCATCTCGATCAACACCCTTCAATAATCAGGTGTTGCTCTAACCGTTAGAACCCGCGCGCCCATTCGGGGATTTTGCGTCACCGGAATGACTTGACGACTCGCCTGCTCGCCGCTATCTTATCGATTGTCGTTATTATCGATAAGCATTAAGGAGTATCCGCGTGCAGGTTGAAAGCAGCGTTCGTCCCACCCGGTCCGAGAGGATCGATCTGTGGACGGTCATCGTCGTCGGAGCTGTCGCCGCTCTCATCACCATCGGTTTCGCGGCGGTCAGGCTCGCGGGCATCCTGCCGAACTCCGGGGTCGAGGTGCTCGTCCCCTTCGTCAACACACCGGCTTCGCTACCGATCGGGCCCGGCGGAGCGGCCGTCGACGTCGAGGTCGACCAGGGAGTCCTGACGGTATCGGGGCTGCCCGGCAGCGTCGTCACGTTTCTCGCGCTCGCTGTCCTCGTCGACGCCGTGATGACACTCACCATCATCGGGTGCCTGGGCATCGTCTGCGTCAACCTCATGAAAGGTCACGCGTTCTCGCGCACGAACCCACGGCTGATCATCGTCTCGGCCGTCGTGCTCATCGCCGGTACCGCGTTCGGCAGCATCCTCCAGACGATGGGGGCCAATGGTGCGCTCGCCGCTGTGAGCGGCGGATCCTTCGACGGGGTCGTCGCGAGCGGTTCGATCGCACCGTACTTCGTCGCCGCCGGCCTGGCCGCCGTGTCGGTCGCGTTCACGGCAGGCGAACGGATGCAACGCGATACGGCGGGTCTCGTCTAGTGGGCGGCGGGGACGACGAGCCCACCGGCATCCGATGTCGGCTGGATGACCTCCTCGCAGCACGGTCGATGACCTTGACCCAGCTCAGCGAGCGGGTCGGGGTGAGCATCGTCAACCTTTCTGTGCTGAAGAACGACCGGGCACGGGCGATCCGCTTCTCGACGCTCGTCGCGGTCTGCGACGCCCTCGACTGCGAGGTCGGCGAGCTGCTCGAGCGCGACCGCCGATGACCCTCAGCTCAGCTGGTGGATCCCGAAGCTGACGAAGAAACCGAGGGTGGCAATGAGCCCGGTGAACGCCTTCGCGTCGCGGAACGCCTCGGGGATCATCGTGTCGCAGATCATCGCGAGGATGGCGCCGGCCGCGATCGCGGTCACGAACGCGGCCAGTTCGGCCGGAGCGTCCTGCAGAAGCACCAGACCGCCGAGGGCGGAGAGGGCACAGGCGAGGGTGATGCCGATCCAGAGCGTGAAGACGTAGCGAGGCCCGCGACCGTCCGCTTTCAGATCGGCCGTGGAGGCGAGTCCCTCAGGCACGTTGGAGATCACGATCGCCACAAGCACGGGGATCGAAACCTGCCCGCCGGCGACCATGCTGAGCCCGAGGACCGCCGTCTCGGGAACGCCGTCGAGCAGGGCGCCGATAGCGATGCCTGTTCCTGACCCGGGTGACTCCGCCGACCCCCGGCGGTTGCGCACATTCGCCCGGTCGAGAACGAGGTTGGCCGCAACATAGACGACCGCGCCGGTGACGAAGCCCGCCATCGCCGGCCAGAATCCGCCCGCCTCCGCCGCCTCCTCGACAAGGTCGAAGGCCAGGGCAGAGATCAGGACCCCGGAGCCGAACGCCATGATCGTGGCAACCACGCGGCGGGGCACGGCCACGAACCAGGCGATGAGGGCTCCGAGGAGCAGGGCTCCCCCAGCCAGCGCCCCTGCGCCGAGTGCCGCCCATTCAGCCATCCGGCCAGACTATGCCCGGATGCTACTGGAGCGCAGAACTGAGGCGAGCGAGGTTGTCGAGGACCGTCGATCTGAGCGGCTGTTTCATCCACTCGTCCAGGGTGAGTTCGCGGCTCTTGAGCCGGTACTCGTCTTCGACCTCGCGCATGTCGGAGACGAACGAGGCACCGCGGACCATGAGCGACACTTCCAGGTTGAGGCCGAACGATCGCATGTCCATGTTGCTCGATCCGATCACGGCGACCTCGTCGTCGATCGTGAAGTGCTTGGCGTGCAGGATGTACGGTGCCGGATAGAGGTAGATGCGCACCCCGGCCCGAAGCAGGGCCTCGTAGTACGAACGCTGGGCGTGGTAGACGAGTGCCTGGTCCCCGATCTCGGACACGAACAGATCAACGGGAAGACCGCGCTGCACCGCAGTGGTGATCGCGTACAGCATCGATTCGTCCGGCACGAAGTACGGGCTGGTGATGACGATGCGCTTCTGGGCCGCGTAGATCAGGCCGAGGAACAGCCGCAGGTTGTTCTCGCCGTCGAAACCGGGCCCGCTGGGCACGACCTGGCAGTCAAGCTCGCCGTTCTCGAGGTCGGGATCGGTGACGTCGATCTCGCGGGTCACCAGCTCGCCGGTTTCGCTGTACCAGTCGCTGAGGAAGATCGCGTTGATTCCCCCGACCACCGGTCCCTCCACACGGGCGACGAGTTCCTGCCATTTCAGGCCCCGGCGCAGGTTGCCGCGCTTGTTGTAACTGCGGTCGATGACGTTCTGCGAACCCATGAACGCGACGTCGCCGTCGACGACGAGGATCTTGCGGTGGTTCCGCAGGTCTGGTCGCTGGAACTTTCCCCGCAGTGGCTGCAGCGGCAACATCAGATGCCACTGGGCGCCGGTCTCGTCGAGCCGGCGCCTGGTTTTGCGGTACCCCTTGCTGCGCAGGTTCGCGATGTGATCGAGAAGCACGCGCACCTCCACACCGCGCTGCACCGCTCGCTCGAGAGCGTCGAAGAACGGCGCCGTGGTCCGGTCGCAACTGAGGATGTAGAACTCGACGTGCACATGGTGCTGCGCACCGTCGATCGCCCGTGTCATGGCCTCGAGGGTCTTGTCGTAGTCGCCGAGCAGCCGGGCCTCATTACCGCCGAGCAGCGGAAGAGCACCGAGGTTGCGGTTGAGCTGTACGAGGTTCGTGAACCAGAGGGGCAGCCCCGGCTGCAGATCCTGCTTCGGCAGGTTCTCTCCCGCGATCCGGATGTAGTCGTTGATCTCCTCCTGGATCTCCCGGCGCTTTCGTGGCAGCTTGGGGTGCCCGATCAGCAGGAAGGCGATGACACCGACATACGGGATGAAGAAGATCGCCAGGAGCCAGGCCATGCCGGCGGTCGGGCGGCGGTTGCGCGGAACCACGACGATCGCAATGACTCGGATGAGAAAGTCGATCGTGAAGAAGAGGACGACCCACCAGTCGGCGAACATGCTCGCCCACAGGGCCGCTAGATCCACGCGTCGGCTCCTGTCGTCGGGAAGAGAGGCCTCCAGTCTATCGGCGCAGGCCGATCAGCTCTCGACGGACCCGTCCCTGGCGTCGGTCGCCGGCGGAAGCCCGAGGCGGGCACGCTCGGCGGCCTCGAGGTTGGCGTACGCTGCCCGCTCGTCACGGTCCGCACGGAGAATCGCGCGCATGACGAACCAGAAGATCACACCGACGAGGACTGTCGGGATGATCGACCAGAGTGCGTTGAGCCAGTAGTTGTCCATGACTCTTCAAGGATACCCCGGCCCGGCCGTCAGCCCGCCGCGATAATTCCGATCACGCCGGAGATCACCAGGTACAGGCCGATGCCGCCGACGACCACCCAGATGATGATCCGGTTGGTCGACGGCTTCCGGGGGTCCTTGGGGTTCAGTTCTTCCTTGGGCAGGTAATCGCTCATCACAGCCTCATTTCACCAGGGGGAACAGGATCGTCTCGCGGATGCCGAGTCCGGTGAGGGCCATCATCAAGCGGTCGATGCCCATGCCCATGCCACCGGTCGGGGGCATACCGTGTTCGAGAGCGCGGAGGAACTCCTCGTCGAGGCGCATCGCCTCGGTGTCTCCCCCTGCCGCCAGTCGGGCCTGTTCGACGAAGCGCTCCCGCTGGACGACCGGGTCGACCAGCTCGGAGTACCCGGTCGCGAGTTCGAAACCGCGGATGTAGAGATCCCACTTCTCGACCACTCCCGGGATCGACCGGTGCGCCCGCACGAGCGGCGACGTGTCGACCGGGAAGTCCCGCACGAACGTGGGGCGGACGAGCGCGGACTTGACGAAGTGCTCCCAGAGCTCCTCGATGTACTTGCCGTGGATGGGGTGCGGGATGACGATGTCTTCCCGCACGGCGAGTTCGCGCAGCTCCTCGATCGGTGTCTCGGGCGAGATCGTCCGCCCGATCGCCTCCGAGAGGCTGTCGTACATGGAGATCCGCTCCCATTCGCCGCCGAGGTCGTACTCGGTGCCGTCGGCCCAGGTCACGGTGTGCGATCCCGCGATCGCGAGGGCGGCATCCTGGATCAGGGTCTGGGTGAGTTCGGCGATGGAGTTGTAGTCCCCATATCCTTCGTAGGCCTCGAGCATGGCGAACTCGGGGCTGTGCGTCGAGTCAGCGCCTTCGTTGCGGAAGTTGCGGTTGATCTCGAAGACATGGTCGATGCCCCCGACGATGGCGCGTTTGAGGTACAGCTCGGGCGCGATGCGCAGGAAGAGTTCGGTGTCGAACGCGTTCGACGTGGTGACGAAGGGGCGGGCGGATGCTCCGCCGTGCATCACCTGCAGCATCGGGGTCTCGATCTCGAGGTAGCCGCGCTCGGTGAAGGTGCGGCGCAGGCTGGCCACCGCTTTCGACCGCTGGACCACGTTCTGGCGGGCCTGTTCCCGGGCGATCAGGTCGAGGTAGCGGCTGCGGACGCGGCTCTCTTCGCTGAGTTCGTTGTGCAGGTTCGGCAGGGGCAGGATCGCCTTCGACGCGATCGTCCACTCGCTCACCATGATCGACAGTTCACCGCGGCGGCTCGAGATCACTTCACCGGAGACGAAGAGGTGGTCGCCGAGGTCGACGAGTTCCTTCCACAGCGCGAGGGATTCTTCGCCGACTTCGGCGAGGGAGACCATCGCCTGGATCCGGCTGCCGTCGCCGGACTGCAGGCTGGCGAAGCACAGCTTGCCCGTGTTGCGGAGGAAGACGATGCGACCCGCGACGCCGACGACATCACCGGACGTCTCGTCGGCCTGGAGCGAGCTGTGCCGTTCGCGGACGGCCGGGATCGTGGTGGTGATGGGCACGGAGACGGGGTACGCACCACCGGCCGCGTCTGCCGACAGCGCAATGAGACGCTCCCGCTTGGCCAGGCGAACGGCCTTCTGCTCGAAGATCTCTTCAGCGGTCGGCTCGACGGGCTGGTCTGGGGTGGGGGCAGTCATGATGAAAAAACGTCTCCTTGTGGGGTCGTCCCAGTTTACGTGCCGCTGCCGGGGCCCCTCACCGCGGCCCTGAATGGGTCAGTTGATGAAGAACCGGCTGTTGTCGATGAGGCGCGTAGTCCCGACACGTGCCGCGATGAGCGTGATCGCGGTGCCGTGGTGGTTGCCGGAGACCGGCAGGAACGTCGCCGGGTCGACGACCGCGAGGTAGTCGAGCTGGACGCGGGGTTCCCCCATGATCACGGACTGGGCCGCGGCGATGACGGCGTCGACCCCGCGGTCGGCTGCTGACGCGGCAGCCTCGAGCGCTCGGGAGAGCACCCGGGCGGAGCGACGTTCGACGTCGTCGAGGTAGACGTTCCGGCTGGACAACGCGAGGCCGTCCTCGGCCCGGACGGTTTCGACGCCGTGCACCTCGACGGCGAAGCTGAGGTCGCTGGCCATACGCTTCACGAGGAACAGCTGCTGGCCGTCCTTCTCGCCGAACACGGCGGCATCCGGGTCGATGATGTGGAACAGCTTGGCGACGACGGTGAGCACACCGTCGAAGTGCCCGGGCCGTGTGCGCCCCTCGTACCGCGTGCCGATGTCGCCGGCGCTGACCGTGACGGACGTCTGGCCGTCGGGATACATCTCGGCGGCTGTCGGGGCGAAGACGAGCTTCACGCCACGCTCGGCGAGTCGTGCGACGTCGTCATCGAGGGTGCGAGGGTAGCTGGTGAGGTCTTCTTTGGGGCCGAACTGCAGCGGATTCACGAAGATCGACACGACGACGATGTCGCCGAGTTCCGCCGCCCGGTCGACCAGGGCGAGGTGCCCGTCGTGCAGGGCGCCCATCGTCGGCACGAGCACGACCCGGGGGTTCGCGGTTCCGCTGTCGATGGCCTTCCGGCGAGCGTCTGCGATGCCGGAGCGGATGTCATCGATACTGTTCGTCACCCACCGATGCTACCGGTCGGCGCGGTGCCCTCGTCGCCGAGGTCGAAGCCGCTGGCGTCCAGACGCGGGCGTCCCGCCTCCTGCAGCGCGTTGTCGACGGATGACCGGACGAGGGACGAGAGGAACGCCCCGGGATGCTCCACCCCGATCCCTCCGAGAATCCCCGTCGCCTGCGTGACGATCGAACGGGAGAACGCCGTGGCGATCTCGATCGCTTCGGCATAGGCGGCGCGGTCGGCCTCGGCGACGATCACCGGCTCGCCGCCCATTTCGACGACGAGCGCCTGCCCGATGGGCTGGACGGGACCGGGCGCTGTGACGGCGAACCAGCTCTCGGTGAGCCGCGCGATGTCGATGCTCGTCCCGGTGAAGTCCATGGCCGGGTGGATCGCCAGCGGGATCGCGCCGAGCGCCTGGGCCGGCGCGAGGACCGACGTGCCGAACCCGGCAGCGGTGTGCATCACGAGTTGCCCGGGCAGCCAGGTCGAGGTGGCGGCGAGGCCGGCGACGAGCGACTCCAGCTCGGAGTCGGGGACGGCGAGGATGACGAGCTCGCTGCGCTCGACGATGCTGGGGATGTCGAGGATCGGCACCGCGGGAAGCATGGCTTCGGCGCGGTCCCGGCTCTCGGCGGAGACCGCGCTGATCCCGGTGATGGCGTGACCCGCTCCGGCGAGTGCCGCACCGAGCACTGGTCCGACCCTCCCTGCTCCGATAATGCCGATGCCGAGACGGCCGGCCCGCGCGCTCACAGCGAGCCCCCGGTGGACGGGGGAACGGTGTCGGCCTGAGCCTCTGCCCAGCGATGGCTGTGGTCGGTCCGTGACGCGACGACGATCCCGGCGGACACCTGCTCGAACAGGTTCGCGGCCTCCGCGGTTCCGATGACCGGGAGCGTCGCTGTGATGGGGCCGATGACGGTGTGGGCGCGCGCGGACGCGAGGCGGAGCATCCGCTCGAGCGGGCCCTGCGACACCGCGAAACTCACCATCCTCGCCAGGGGAAGGAGGTCGAGCTTGCGCCAGATGACGCCCTTGCGGAAGATGAGCAGGCCGTCGTGGAGGGCGTAGCCCGTGCGGCGCCACGCAAGCGGATCGAACCAGCGCGCGCGGCGCGGAGCGAGGACGAAGCCGGAGCGGGACGGGTCGCGGATCGCCAGCCCGAGTTCGTTGTGGAGCGCGGCCGTCGGGGCCACGCCGAGCAGAAGTTCCACCACACGTGACACGTCGGTCAACGTTCCGACGGGCAGGACCGTGGTGTTTCCCTTGCCTCCGGCGGCGGCCTCGGCCGACAACCCGGCCTTGTTGATCTTGACCTGCCACCAGCCGAACGGCCGCCAGAGAATCGACTGTGACACCTCGATGGCGTGCACCCGACCCGGCGGAAGGGTGTCGTTGCTCGTGGAGAAGAGGCCGAAGCCGATCCGGACCCCGGAGGGCGTTCCCGCAATCGAGTACCTCAGCGATCTGGTGACCGTCGTCCAGAAGTAGCTGACGATCCCGATCACGCTCGGGATGAACCAGAACAGCGCCCAGATCTGGCCGTTGACGAGTGACACCATCATCACCACGGCGAGGAGGAAAATGAAAACGGTCCCGAGGCTGAGCACGGTCGAGCCGATCAGCCGGCCGAGGGGGATGCGCACGACGGACTCAGGAGGAGCGGCCCCCGGGTCGAGCTCGGGGGCGAGAAAGTCGTTCACCCGCTCGTTGACGATCCGGCTGAGGGCCGCCTCGTTCTGGATGCCGTCCGGCCCGACCGTCGGAGCGGGGGCGAGGCCCTGGCTGGCGAGGTGCACACCGGATGCCAGCGTGAGCACGTCGCGGCGAAGGTCGTCGGCATCCCGGGAATAGAGGTACTCCAGCTTGACGCTGGCATCCGCGCCGGCGACGCTGACCTCCATTTTCGCGGCACCGAACAACCGCGGCAGGAACGGGCGCGAGATCCCGACGCCCTGGATGCGGTCCAGTTTGGCGTTGCGGTGCGTCCGGAAGAGGATGCCGCTGCGCACCTCCACCGCCTCGTCGGTGACCCGGAAGGTGTGCATGCGCCAGGAGAGATAGAAGGCGGCCATCACCACGGCGAGGACCCCGAGGACGCCGAGGAGGGCGAGCCCCACGTAGCCGTGCTCCCAGACGTAGGTGAGCGGGTCGTAGTTCTCATCGAACTCGGCGGCGCCGGGAACGAAGACGTCCAGCAGCCGCTCACGAAGGTTCGCGATGACGAATCCCGCGATCGCGAGGACGGCGATACCCCCGCGCAGGAGCGGGGTGGCTGCGTGCAGCCGGTGCCACTCGCCGTCGGTGAGGCTGCGACGTGCAGGCCCGGCCGGCTGACCGGCGTCGTTCACCGGCAGGGGAACATCCGATTCGCCCGTCATAGACCGGTCCGCCTGCTCTCTGCCACGACGACGAGGTGGTCACGCAACTGTTCGGCTTCCTCCTCCGGCAGGCCGGGCAGGACGATGGCACTCGCCGCAGACGCGGTCACGAACTTGAGTTCGGCGAGTCCGAACGCCCGCGCGACGGGGCCGCGGTTGATGTCGATGAGCTGCATGCGCCCGTATGGCACAGCGACGACGCGTGTCCACATGATTCCGCGGCGGAACAGCAGGTCATCCTGCCGAAGCTGGTAGCCGATGGCCCGAATGCGACGCGGTGTGAACGCAGCGCCGATGGCGATCGCGACGAGCAGCGCCGCCATCACCCACCACTGCCAGGCCTGCTGGAACAGGACGGCCCAGAGGATCGCGACCGCGATCACGATAACGGCGGTGATGCCGGCGCCGATGAGGTCGACGAGGATGTACTTCGGCGAGACCCGTCGCCATTCACCGCCCACCTCGACCCGCCGGGGCGCCTCGACGACCGGCGGCACGTCGGGAGCCGAACCGGGCAGGTCAGGAACTGCGGGGTGCTCCGGGAGCGTCATCGTCTTCATCCTTCGGAAGCGTGCAGAGGTGTTCGGCAATCAGTCCTGCGGCCATGAGCACCGCCGCGCCAACGCAGGAGGCGATCGCGAGCCACATCGAGCCTATCGCGGGCAACACCGGCCGGGTCGTGAAATAGAGCACGGCACCGAGGGACGCACCGGTGAGGAGGGCGCCGACGAGACTTGACGCCTTCGCGAGGACAACGATCCGCGTCGCCTGGAACGGATCGATGCGAGCCCGGCGTTTGCCGGTGACCGCTCTCCGGATCGGGATGGACACGCTGATCACGACGGCGGCGACCACCAGAAGCGTGAAGGGCATCGTGAGCGGCGGAACGACGAGGGGCCTGCCGTACGCCTCCAGGCCGTATTCGAGCAGGAACCCGGCGACGAACCCGAGAGCGGCCAGACCGATCAGCGGGGTCGGGTGAGTACGGTTCACCGGGCGGCTCCCGAGGAACCCGACAACGTCTCGAGGAGATGCGCGACCGGCCCCGCGCCGGGCAGCACGGCGTCGGGGGCGACCTCGAGCCACGGGGCGAGGACGAAGGACCGCTCGGCGGCCCGAGGGTGCGGAAGCACGAGGTCGTCGGTATCGAGTCGCAGCGAGCCGTAGGTGATGATGTCGATGTCGAGCGTCCGGTCACCCCAGCGCTCGGCGCGAACCCGGCCGAAATCGGATTCGATCGATTGAACGGTGCGGAGCAGCGCCCGCGGCGGGAGTGTCGTCTGCACGAGCGCGACGCCGTTGAGGTAGCGGGGCGCGAACTCGTCCTCGCCGTCAGGCTTCACGGCGACCGACTCGATCAGGGCCGAGACCGCCGTCACGGTCACGCCGTGCCCCGGAAGGGCGGCGAGGGCGGCACGGATGGTCCCCTCGCGGTCGCCGAGGTTGGCGCCGAAGGCGAGCACAGCGTCGACCGGCCGAAGCGGACGGACCGGCGGGTGGATCGGGGGTTTCGGAATCGGGGTCATGACCGGGCGGCCCGCTGCGCGCTTGTCGCCGCATAGCGGAGGATGCTGACGGCCACGTCGTCGAACGGAACCGAGATCGGGGCATCCGGTTTGTGCACGGTGACGCGCACACTCGTCGCGACCGGATACGCCAGCACGAGGTCAGCGACCCGTTCGGCGACGGTCTCGATGAGGTCGACCGGGTCGGATGCCACAGCGGCCGCGACCTTTTCGGCAAGCTCCCCGTAGTGGATCGTCTTCGCCACGTCGTCGCTCGCCGACGCCGCCTGGAGGTCGACCCCGACGGTCAGGTCGATCACGAAATCCTGGCCGTTTTCGCGCTCGAAGTCGTAGACCCCGTGATGCGCCCGCACGCGGAGTCCGGTCAGGGTGATGGTGTCGCCGGTAGTCACAGTGCCCACTCTACGGTTCATCGCCCCGCGCGCGGGAGCCCGGACAGGCGCCGCTGAACGTCGAGTGCGATCGTGGTCGCGCGCACGTTGTGCACGCGAACGCCCCAGATCCCGGCGTCCGCCAGCAGTGCGCTGATCACCGCGGTGGGCAGGTCCCGGTCGGCCATGGGGGCGCCGTCCTCGAGGAGCGTCCCGACGAATCGCTTGCGCGAGGCGCCGATCAGCACCGGAAGCCCGATGGACTGCAGCTCGTCGAGTCGGGCGAGGATCTCCCAGTTGTGCCCGGACGCCTTCGCGAAGCCGAGCCCGGGATCCAGGATGATCCGCTCGCGGGCGACGCCGGCCGATTCGACGACACCGAGCTGCGCGACCAGCTCGGCACGGACGTCGCGGACGACGTCGTCGTAGTTCGCGTGCGCATCCATGTCGGTGCTGTGCCCGCGCCAGTGGCTGAGCAGGAACAGGGCGCCGGTCTCCGCGGCGACGGATGCCATGAGCGGGTCAGCGCGTCCACCGGAGACATCGTTGATGATGTCGACGCCGGCCTCGACCGAAGCCCGGGCGGTGTCCGCGTTCATTGTGTCGACGGAGAGGCGGATGCCGTCGGCCGCGAGGGCGCGGATCACCGGCAGGATGCGCCGCTGCTCCTCGGCGCTGCCGATCCGTTCGGCACCGGGGCGGGTCGATTCACCGCCCACATCGATGAGGTCGGCGCCGTCGGCGACGAGTCGCCTGCCGTGCTCGATCGCCGCCGCGTGGTCGAGGTATCGACCGCCGTCACTGAACGAGTTCGGGGTGACGTTGAGGATGCCCATCACCAGCATGCGCTCGGCGGGTGCGGCCTCAGGCATGGGACGGGTGTGCGCCCCGGCCGATCAGCGTGATGATCTCGGCGCGCCTCACCGGGTCGGAGAGCTCTCCCCTGCTGGCCAGTGTGAGGGTCGACGCGGCTTCCTGCCGGGACCCACGGGCCGAGACGCAGCCGTGCACGGCGTCGAGGACGACGAGGACTCCCCGGGCGCCGAGCCCGCGTTCCAGCGTGTTGGCGATCTCTTCGGTGAGCCGCTCCTGCAGTTGCGGGCGCGACGCGAGCGTGTCGACGACGCGCGGCAGCCGGCCGAGTCCGACGATGCGGTCGCTCGGCAGGTAGGCGATGTGGGCGACACCGAGGAACGGGAGCAGGTGGTGCTCGCAGATGGAACGGAAGGAGATGTCACGCACGACGACGGCTTCGCCCGGTCCGTCGCTGCCGACCGGGACGGCATCCGTCAGAAGGTCCAACGGGTCCTCGCTGAGGCCGCCGAAGAACTCCGCGTAGGCCTCGGCGACACGCTCAGGGGTGCGGGCGAGCCCCGGCCGGGCCGGGTTCTCACCGATCGCGAGCAACAGTTCCGTGACCGCCCGCTGAATCCTCTCGCTGTCCATCCGGGCCCCTTCGGTGTCGCCCATGGGGGCTTATGCCGTTGCCGGTCGCGGGTTCACCTGTGGCGCGCGGGTCGGCTTGGAGTCGCTCTCGACGCCGCCGTCCGTGACACCCGGGTCGATCGGCGCCTTCGCGATCGGAACGGCGATCGGCGGGGAATCCGAGACCGGACGGTTGGTGCTGGAGAGCCACTGCGGGCGCGGCGGCAGCTTGCGGATGTTCGTGAAGATCTCGGCGAGCTGGTTGTGGTCGAGCGTTTCCTTCTCGAGCAGCTCAGCGGCCAGGCGGTCGAGGATCTCGCGGTTGTCGTTGAGCACCTGCCACGCCTCGTCGTGGGCCTGTTCGATCAGCACACGCACTTCGGCGTCGACCGTCTCTGCGATCTGCTCCGAATAGTCGCGCTGGTGTCCCATGTCGCGGCCGAGGAACACCTCCCCGCTCGACTGGCCGAGCTTGATCGCTCCGACGTTGGCGCTCATGCCGTATTCGGTGACCATCTTGCGGGCGATGCCCGTGGCCTTCTCGATGTCGTTGGACGCTCCGGTGGTGGGGTCGTGGAACACCATTTCTTCGGCGACACGGCCGCCCATCGCGTAGGCGAGCTGGTCGAGGAGTTCGTTGCGCGTGACGGAGTATTTGTCCTCGAGCGGGAGCACCATCGTGTACCCGAGGGCCCGGCCGCGCGGGAGGATGGTGACCTTCGTCACCGGGTCGGTGTTGCGCATCGCCGCGGCGGCGAGGGCGTGGCCACCCTCGTGGTACGCGGTGATGAGCTTCTCCTGGTCCTTCATCACGCGGCTGCGACGCTGCGGGCCGGCCATGACCCGGTCGACGGCCTCGTCGAGGGCACGGTTGTCGATGATCTGTGCGTTCGAACGCGCGGTGAGCAGGGCGGCCTCGTTCAGCACGTTGGCGAGGTCGGCGCCGGTGAAGCCCGGCGTCTTGCGGGCGAGAACGTCGAGGTCGACGCTCTCGGCCATCGGCTTGCCCTTGGCGTGTACTTCGAGGATGTGCGTGCGTCCCTTGAGGTCGGGAGCGTCGACGCCGATCTGGCGGTCGAACCGGCCCGGGCGCAGCAGCGCCGGGTCGAGGATGTCAGGGCGGTTGGTCGCGGCGATCATGATCACGTTCGCCTTGGGATCGAAACCGTCCATCTCGACCAGCAGCTGGTTGAGGGTCTGCTCGCGCTCGTCGTGTCCGCCGCCCATGCCGGCACCGCGGTGCCGGCCGACGGCGTCGATCTCGTCGACGAAGATGATCGCCGGCGAGTTCTCTTTGGCCTGGGTGAACAGGTCACGAACGCGACTCGCACCGACACCGACGAACATTTCGACGAAGTCGGAGCCGGAGATCGAGTAGAACGGAACGCCGGCTTCACCGGCGACGGCGCGCGCGAGGAGGGTCTTACCCGTTCCGGGAGGGCCGTACAGCAGCACACCCTTCGGGATCCGGGCGCCGACCGCCTGGAACCGAGCCGGCTCCTTGAGGAAGTCCTTGATCTCTTCGAGCTCCTCGATCGCCTCGTCACTGCCCGCGACATCCGCAAAGGTGACCTTCGGCGATTCCTTGGAGACCAGTTTCGCTTTCGATTTGCCAAACTGCATGACCTTCGATCCGCCGCCCTGCATGCTCGACAGCATGATCCAGAAGAAGACACCGATGAGCAGGAGCGGAAGAAGCAGTCCGAGCGCCGACAGCCACCAGCTGGGCTGTGGGACCTTGTCCGTGAATCCGTCGGCCGGCGCCGCGGCGTCGACGGCGGCGACGACGTCTTCGGCCCGTGCGGTCAGGTAGTAGAACTGCACAGTTGTGCCGTTCTCGCCGTCCGCCTTCGCCAGGGTGAGGTCGGCGCGGTTGTCGCCCTCGGTGAGCGTCACCTCGGTTACCTTGCCGTCCTTGAGCAGCTCGAGACCGTGGTCGGTCGAGACCTCGCGCATACCGTTGACGTTGAGAAGGCTCGACCCGACCCAGAAAACGATGATGGCGATCAGGATGTAAGGAAGCGGGCCCTTGAAGATGCGCTTAAAGTTCATAGTTCGGATGAGCGGATGCCCAACACCTTTCTGAAGGTACGGCGAAGCGTCGAACGCCCCGTGAAGTAAAGGTTATCGCCAGAACGCTGGACGCGGCCTCTATGTTCGCCGAAGGGGGAACGGCGGTCTTCAGGCGTAAACGTGCGGCGCGAGCACCGCCACGTCGCGCAGGTTCCGGTAGCGCTCGTCGAAGTCGAGGCCGTAGCCGACGACGAAGTCCGTCGGGATGTCGAAACCGACGTACTTGCAGTCGATCTCCACCTTCGCCGCCTCCGGCTTCCGGAGCAGCGCGCACACCTCGATGGACGCCGCGCCGCGCGAGGCGAAGTTGTCGAGCAGCCAGGACAACGTCAGCCCTGAGTCGATGATGTCTTCGACGATCAACACATGCCGGTCGGTCAGGTCGGAGTCCAGGTCCTTGCGGATCTGCACGACGCCGCTCGACTTCGTTCCTGCGCCGTATGACGACACGGCCATCCAGTCAATCGACACGTGGCTGGTCAGGGCCCGGGAGAGGTCCGCCATGACCATGACCGCTCCTTTGAGCACTCCGACCAGCAGAAGGTCCTTGCCCACGTAGTCGGCGTCGATGCGAGCGGCGAGCTCAACCAGTTTGTCCTGAATCTGCTGTTCGGTGACAAGGATCGTGGTGAGGTCGCGTGAGATGTCGCTCGATTCCATGCGTTCATCCTATCCGCGCGCCGAGAACACGATCAGGCCGCCCTCGCGCCGGACGCGGATGCCGGGAACGTCGATCGGGCCCTGCCCGTGCCAGTCGGTGACCAGGCGCGCGATCTCGAGCGTGTGGTTTCGGTCGAGCGAGCGGCCGAATTCGCTCGACGCGACGAGCCGGATGATCCGGTTGCGAAGCGCCGTGGGATTCACCGCGAGCGCGCGCACGTCGACGGCGATCCCCGCCTCAGCCGGTTCGCAGATCTCCTCGATCATCTCCTCGACCATGCGGTCGAGGGCCTCGGAATCTTCTCGCAACTGCTCGGCCGTGCGGACGAGGGCTTCAGAGATGCCAGGCCCGAGTTCCTTTTCGAGCACCGGGAGAACCGACGTGCGCAGACGGACCCTGGTGAACCGCGGGTCGGAGTTGTGCGGGTCGATCCACGGTTCCAGGTTCTCGGCCACGCAGGCGGCGTGGGCGGTTTTCCGGTGCACATTCAGCAGAGGACGCAGGTAGACGCCGGCAACCGGGGCCATCCCGCGCAGGCTGCCCGCCCCCGAACCCCTCGCGAGCCCGAGCAGCACCGTTTCGGCCTGGTCGTCGAGCGTGTGGCCCAACAGCACCCAGCGGGCATCCGTCGACTCGACGACGTCGTCGATCGCCCGGTACCGGGCGTCGCGGGCGGCCGCCTCGGGGCCGTTCCCCAGCACGACGTCGACTTTCCTCACCACAACGGGTGAGAGTCCGAGCCGTTCGGCGGCGGCAGCGGCCTGAGCGGCCGCGTCGCCGGAACCGTCCTGCAGGCCGTGGTCGACGATCACCGCTCCCGCCCGGAATCCGAGCGGCGGCGCTTCGAAGGCGGTCGCGGCGGCGAGGGCGAGCGAGTCCGGCCCGCCGCTCAGCGCGACAAGAACGAGGTCGCCGTCAGGCCGCCCCGACACACCGGTGGCGGCGAGCGCCCGCCGCACCGCGAGGCGGACGTCGGCGACCGCACGATTCAGCGGCGGGCGGCGCGGAGAACTGTTGTTGGGCATCAAGTAACGTTATTGCAGACTTTCGAATAACAGAGGAGAACACTTCATGGCCGAATATGACGTCGTCGTCGAGATCCCCAAGGGCAGCCGCAACAAGTACGAGGTCGACCACGAAACCGGTCGCGTCTACCTGGACCGCGTCCTGTTCACCGCCTTCAGCTACCCGGTCGACTACGGCTACTTCGAGAACACCCTCGGCCTCGACGGCGACCCCGTCGACGCGCTCGTGCTTCTCGAGTACCCGGTGTTCCCCGGCGTCGGCATCAAGGTGCGCCCCGTCGGCGTCCTCAACATGACCGACGAGGCAGGCTCCGACGCGAAGGTCGTGTGCGTCCAGCACAAGGACCCGCGCTGGGCGCATATCCAGGACATCACCGATGTGCCGGAACAGACCCGCCAGGAGCTCGAGCACTTCTTCGCCCGGTACAAGGATCTCGAACCCAACAAGTGGGTCACCATCGAAGGGTGGGGCGACGTCGTCGAAGCCGAAGCCATCGTCGAGGCCGGCATCGTCAAGCTGCGCGACGAAGGCCACTAGGCATCCGCTCCTTGAAACCCCGCAGCTTGCGAGCTGCGGGGTTTTTCCGTCCCGGTCAGACCAGGACGGGGAAGGTGGCCAGGATGATCATCCCGGCGACCGCGACGAGGACGCCGAGTCCGAGCAGGAACCATCCGGCGAAGGACGACGTGCTCCGTTGCGCCATGGCCGTGAAGAACAACACCAGGGCGAAGAGCACGGTGAGGATCGAGTAATTGTCTCCGCGCTGATTGCTCTCGAGCGCCGCGTCGAACGTCTCGTCGGCTCGAGCCGCGGCCGCGGCCGCCTCCTCGCTCCCGGCCGGAACATACGACGGTTCGCGGAACGGGGATTCCAGCTCTTGCCCATCGGCTTGCCAGTCGTCGAACGCGATCGCGAAGGCGGGCGAGAATCGCGCGCTGATGTACTCGGCAAGTGCGACATCACCGCGCGCTGTGGCGAGGATCCACTCGGTGTAGATGGCGAGGTCCACCGCCCGGGCATCGCGCGAAGCACTCGCGAAATCCACGGACTGGATGCGGGCAGCGGAGGCCTGGCTGAACTGGATCGACATCTGCCCACCCCACTTCGAGGACTCGAAGCCGCACCACGCCGTGAGGATGGCCGTGATCGCCAGGAGAAAGACGGCGAGGATCTCTCGCGCCTCGGCCCAGCGCCGCGGGGCAGTTCCGTCGGGGGGATTCTCTGCCATCGCACCGCCCATTTCTCACGGATTCCCACTGCAGACAGCCACACGGTAACGACCCGGACCCCACCTGCGAATCATCCTGCCGGGGTGAGCGCCACACCGTCGATGACCTCGTTTTGGCAAATCGCGCTCAGACCCGTATGCTTCTTCTCGGTAGTTACGGAGCCCTCACAGGCTCTCGGCCCCATCGTTTAGTGGCCTAGGACGCCGCCCTTTCACGGCGGTAGCACGGGTTCGAATCCCGTTGGGGTCACATAGCTACTACACTCAGTACAAGTAAAAAAGTAAGGCCCTGTAGCGCAGTTGGTTAGCGCGCCGCCCTGTCACGGCGGAGGTCGCCGGTTCAAGTCCGGTCAGGGTCGCTGAGGAGAAGAGCCCTTCCGCAAGGAGGGGTTTTTCACCTTTCGGCGGCGAAAGTTGCCTGGCTCTGTAGCTCAGTTGGTAGAGCGTTCGACTGAAAATCGAAAGGTCACCGGATCGATGCCGGTCGGAGCCACTGAAATCCTCGTAAGGCTTCTACTTACGGGGATTTCTTCATTTAAGCCCGAGTTTCCGCCGAAAGACCGAGGGTAGATTCCGCCGGACAACCGACGGTTTTCCCGTTTCAGCGGTCGATTTCCTCGGGCCCTCGCCGAGGCTGTGCCATTAATGTGCCATTAAGGCGGGCAGGGGTCCGCTGCTGGTCCATTTCCGGTAGGGCGCCCTCGTCTTTATTCATCGCGTCGTTGAGGGCGGCTCCTGCACGAAGCGCGACGCCCTCCCGGGCACGCGAATAGCGCTCGGTGACTTGGAGGCTCGAGTGACCCAGGGTCGCCTGCACATCGGGAGCGCTGGCGCCGGCGTCGAACAGGATGGTCGCGAAGGTGTGGCGGAGGTCGTGGATCCGCAGGTTGGGTCGGCCGATCGCCGTCCGTAGCTCCTCCCAGTCGGCGCCCCTGCGCGCATTGTGATTCGTGAGCCGTCCGCCATCGGCGCCGTCGAACAGCAGGTCGTTCGGCCGTTTGCCCCGCGCAGCCGCCTCGGCGTATGGGCGCAGCGCGTCGATCAGCGGAACCTCGCGTGACTTATGGCTCTTCGGCGACTGCTCGATCAGCTCGCCACGCATGCCTGGACTCAGCGACCGGCTGACCCGGATGATGCCACGCTCGAAATCGACATCGCCGACCCGCAACGCGGTGGCCTCCCCCGCCCGCATCCCGGTGTAGACGAGAGCGGCGAGGTAGCGTCGGTAGACGCCGTCGGGTACGAGTTCGAGCAGCTCGCGAATTTGGTCGAGGGTGAGCGCCCGCGAGACCGGCGAGATTGACTCGCGCATGCTCGGCCGTTTGACCTCGCGCGCCGGGTTGTAGTCGATGAACCGGGAACGCCGGGCGCCGTCCAGCAGTCGTGACAGCACGGCGAGTGCATCGTTCTTGGCGGAGGCCCCGCCCGACCACGCGACCATCGCCGACTCGATCATCGGCGAGGTGATGTCCTCGAGCCGATGGCGGCCGAGCGCCGGCCTTATACGGAGTCGCCAGGCGACGCCGTAGCTGCGCGCGGTAGCGGGCCGCACCGATGACTCGATCGCCGGCCAGTACTTCTCGTGCCACTGCTCGAGCGTCATCGAGCCGTTCGGGTTGCGGCCGGCTACCAGCTTCGCGAGCTCGCGCTTGGCTTCGGCCAACGTCAGGAACGTGCGCGACCGTTCTGCGGCGCCGCCCTCGACGCTCGGGCCGACGACGCGGATCTGGTACCGCTGCCGGTCAGCGCGCCAGCGGATGCCCTCTGGGAGCGGGCGCCCCGTGCGCGGATCAACCCTCGTCGGGGAATCCCGGCTGGGCCGCCCGGCCATCAGCTTTCCGTCCCACCCCGCGCTAGCAGATCGTCGATCGTGTCGGCGCTCCACAGCAGGTGCTTGCCCATGTGCGCGTCGGGCTCAGGAATCAGCCCGTCGTGACGAAGCTTGTCGAAAGTCGAGACTGGAACGCGGCACCGAGCGGCCGCCTCGACACGACTCAGATACTCCACCCTCAGCGCGGCGTCGACCATAATGCACTCCTTCGGCTGACTTGCCTACGGTGCTGGCGTCTAGTGCACGCCGGCACACGCGCGGCTATTTGCAATTACCTGAGAATACCATCGTCACGCGGCTTTTGGCAAGAACCTGAGATGTTTGGCTAGACTCGGTGCATGCCTCTTTCCACGCCGCGCCCTGGCGACCAGTCGTACGACGGCCTGCTGGTCGCGGGCGACCTGCCCGACGGGTGGTACCTGCCCAGCCGATTCCCCGGCGAGCGCGACGATAACGCGAGCGAGCAGATCGATCGCGTGCTCGGGTACAACGACTGGGTCGCAACCGAGTCGCAACGGGAGACGCAGAGTGTCTCCGAGGAGATCGAGACGATTGACGGTCGTTGGCGCTACATCGAGCACACGGCGACGCATACGCGAGTGATGATCCGGCTGCAGCGTCAGCTCTTCGCCGCGCCCGAAGAGGTCCGCATTACCGGCGTGATCTACCTACCCTGGCGCCCAGGCGACCCGATCACGAGCCAGCTCCTCCGCGAGCTGCCAACCGCCCGCATCGAGGCGGCGATCAACAAGCGGCTGTTCGCGATGAAGCGCACCGAGACCATCACCGGCGGGAAGATCGTGCTGCCGTCGGGACGGAAGATCAGCGAGCGGGGTTTACTCAAGCCGCTGGGTGATCCGAAGAAGGATCCGGACTTCTACGCACTGGTCGCCCTCCAGCACGGCCGGCTCACCCAGCAGAGGGACGCGAATCCGAGCGCCACGATGGCGCAGCTCAATGGTGTTGCACTGTCAACGGCGCAGGGGTGGGTCACCAAAGCTCGCGAGCGGGGGTTGCTGCCGCCAGGGAGGCGCGGGCGGGCGGGGTAGGTAGCCCATTGACGGCATCCGCGTACTCACAGGGATGTCCGCCGCTTCTCGCGAACGTCACGATCTCCCACCTGATCGAATGCGGCCTGATAGCACCGACCCTTCGGCGCATACAGTCCGACGTGCCCTTTTCCTCCGGGTTTCCGACAGCGAAACAGCGCGGACCGCAGTCGGAAGCGCGTACCTCAAGTTGCCCCGTTTACTGAATGGACGTATGCTACCGTAGGTAGTTGCAAGAACCTGAGTCGGCTCGGAGGGCGGCTATGAAGGGCGGGGTCATCCTGTTCCGGGGCTCTGGGGCGGACGCGCGCCGTTACCTAGAGTCGGATCGGTCGCGTGCCGACGAGTACTACCTCGAAGGCGGGACAGCCCTCGCCGAGTTCTCCGTCGTCGACGGCGACGGCGTGGTGATCGGCGAAGGGGGACTCACCCCAGACGAGTACGCGCAGTGGGTCGATTGGATCAACCCACTCACCACCGAGTCGATGGGCAAGCCGAGGCTACCGGGAGACGGACGGCAGGGATCGCCGCGCTTCGCTGAGATGGTCGTGAACGCACCGAAGTCGCTGTCGATCGCCGCGGCCCTGCACCCCGAGGTATCCGTCGCACTCGACGCCGCGCAACGCGACGCAGTCGCCGCAATCCGCGCCTGGCTCGGCCAACATTCCGTCACCCGCGTCGGACCGCGCGAGCAGCAGCGTGTCGTGCCGGTCGAACAGTTGGAGACGATCGCCGTCTCACACAAGACCTCGCGCGCGGGCGACCCTCACCGACACATGCACTTCCAGATCGGTACGCGGGTGTGGGCGGCCGAGGCCTGGCGCGGCCTCGACACCGCGGCGCTGTTCCGTCAGCAGGGAGCGATCCGTTCACTGGGCACGGCCGTGATCGCCGCGCATCCGCAACTCGCGGCTGCCCTCGACGTCCACGGCCTGACACTGGACCCCGTGACCGGAGAAGTCGCGGAGCTGCAGCCCTTCAACGCCCTGATGAGCAAGCGGGCTGAGCAGGTCGCGCGCAACCTGGCGCACTTCGAGAAAGAGTGGCGCACGGCGCATCCCGAGCAGCAGCCTGGCCCGGCTGCGATGTCGCGGCTAATCGCCATGTCCTGGGATCACGAGCGGCCGCACAAGCGACCGACCGAGCTCGGCAACGAGGCGGCATGGCGTACAGAGCTCGAGGACGCCGGCTACCAGTCCGACCTCGAGCGCGCGCCGGTGCGCGCATCGGTCTTGCTGGACGAGGTAAGCGTTCGGGATGTCGCATCGCGGGCCCTCGACCGCTGCGCGGCTTCGGCGTCGACGTGGACAGCGCACGACATCCAGGAGCAGGTTACTCGCATCATCACGGAGGCTGGCGTGCGCGCCGACCCCGAGCCGCTGCGCGAAGTCGTCACGCTCGCGACACGGTTGGCCGCGGATGATTGTCTGTCCGTCCTGCCACCCGACAGGCCGCATCCCGAGCACGTCGCACACCTCACGAGCCTGCACGTCATCGCCTCCGAGACTCGGCTGCGAGACCTACTCATGGCACGGGCTGCGTATGCCGGCCGCGGCCGGGCGCCGAACATGATGCACATCGCGCGCCGCCACCGGCTCGACCCTGCGCAGGCGCGGGCGGCCGCAGCGGTGGCATCCAGCGATCCGCTCGTCGTCGTGGAAGGCGCTGCCGGCGCGGGCAAGACGACGATGCTCGCCGCCGCGATCGAGGCCGCTGCCGCGCACGGCCGCGCAACCCGGGTGATCACGCCGACGAAGAAGGCGGCCGACGTCGCGCATCAGGAACTTGGCGTTGCAACCGACAGCGTCGCGAAGCTCGTCCACGAGCACGGATGGCGATGGAATCGCGATGGCGCCTGGACCCGACTCTCCGTTGGGGAGACCGACCCCGAGACCGGTGCCCGCTACACGGGCCCCACGGCGGCCGCGCGGCTCGTGCGCAGCGACCGGATCGTGGTCGATGAAGCCGGCATGCTCGACCAGGACGCGGCACTCGCGCTCCTCACCATCGCGGACGAGCACAGAGCCACCCTCGCCTTGGTCGGCGACCGCGCACAGCTCGCCGCGATCGGCCGCGGCGGCGTGCTCGACATTGCCGCGCAACTCCTCCCCCGCGTGCACGCCATGACGACCGTGCACCGTTTCGCCGATCCGGCGTATGCCGCGCTCACCGTGCAGCTGCGACGCGGGGAACACCCCACATCGCTATTCGACCGGATAGACACACTCGGCCTCGTCGTCGTGCATGAGAGCGCAGGCGCCCTCCATGACGCGGTCGCACGTGAATGGCGTGAGGGAGACGCGATCACCGTCGCGACAAACGACGAAGCGCGCGCACTGAACATGCGCATCCGCGCCGAACGGGTACGCGCGGGCCGAGTTGACGACTGCCGCATCTCCACCGGTAGCGACGGTCTGAACATGGGATGCGGCGATGTAATACAGACGCGGCAGAACGACTCAGCTCTGCACGTGGCGAACCGGCAGACCTGGATTGTGCAGAGTGTGGGCGACGACGGTGCGGTGTGGGTGAAGAACCAAAACGCGGGTCGAAGACAATCCGCTGTGCGACTACCGACGGAGTACGTCACCGAGCACACCCATCTGGCGTATGCGTCGACCGCACACGGAATGCAGGGCGCCACTGTGGACGAGTCCGGCACAATCCTCGGCGACGCCATGGATGCGGCTGGCCTCTACGTGGGCATGACCCGCGGAAGGAACTCCAATCGTCTGCACCTCGTCGCGTCCAGCTTTGATGATGCTCGCGAGCAGTTCATCCGTGCGATGGAGCGCGATCGGGCAGATCGCGGGCTCACGCACGCGACGGCCGCAGCGCGAGAGTCGATACGTGGCCTCGCCCCCGGCACCGACCGGCTCCAGCGCATCGCACAATCACCCGCCGTTATGGCCTTCGAGCGCAACGGCAGCAGAACGAACCCTTCGAGATCGGGTCTGAACCGGTGAGCCGCGTCCCTCGACCGAGTTTCGAGCGTAGCGGCAGGCACCGAGCTCACGCTGGTGAGCAGGTTCGCAAGACCCGGGAACCCTCAGCCGGACAAATGGACCGCAGCGTTCGAGGTGAGGTCACCCTCCCGTGAGATAGATGCACCTCGACCTGCTCGCACTCCAGACGAGTGCGCCAGCGGGAGGAGAGCAGTCAGGAGCCCAATGATGTGGAGAGTCCCGGGCCCGTTCAGATAGCGCGTAGCTGGAGCACCAAGTGGCCGCACGCGATAGACTTCCGATTACATTCCGAATATGCTGTCACTATGACAATCATGCAGGACCCCCGCACAACCAGCCGACGCTCATCCGATCTGAGCAAGCACTCAGCTGACGTGTTCGCCGAGGCTGAGGAGCACCCGGTCCAAGTCACACGGCGCGATGGTGAGCCTCTGGTGCTGATGTCTCAGCGCGAGGTTGACGCGCGAGACATGCTCCTGCAATTCGCTGCTGATCTCATCACGGTCACGCTCGATGACGACGGCACACTTGCCTCCCGCATGGCACGTAGGTTCTCTTGGATGCTCGCCCTTTCGACCGAAGACCAGGCGAGTTGTGCCCAGGATCTTGTTAACGCTGCACGGGCGTCCTTCTCCACGGGACAGGCACACCTCGCTGCGGCCGAACTTACCTCTTGGCGCGAGACCGCGACAGCGATCGCCGCAGGTCTCACGTCAACGCCGGTCGAGTGGCTTGATACCGCGTCGCCTGTTGAGCGCCCCTAGAGCGTGTCGAAGAGCGAGCAGGTCCCGAGGCCGACGAAGAAGTCCGAGTACACGATCCGATTCGCGTCAGTCAGTGCACAGAAAGGGTGGCGCAACCTGGCTTCCCAGATCCGTAACCAACTGGCGGACTCGTGGGACTTTCTGACCCGAACGCCGACAGAGCGCACTCCGACGAACTACCCGCTGAAGGGTAAGGAGCTGGGGTCAATCGAGCGTGGCGGCAAGACGTACGTGCGTTGGCAACACAAGCCCACAGCACAAGGGGACGCACGGATCTGGTTCTATGTCGATGGTCAGCACGTCTTCCTCGAGCAGGTGCACACCAAGCATCCGAACGAGACGAAATAGCACCGATAGGCCAAACATCGACGCGATCATCGGCGTCCGGCTCAAATGGCGGGTATTTTCAGCGCAGCCATTTGGCAGGCGCTGCCTTCCCACCCCACCTCGGGGGCGGCCGTCGTGCTGGACTTCCTTCAACGTGAGGCCCTGGGTTTGGCGTGCCATCCCGCGTTTCCCCCGGCGAGGCGTCGTTGCTCATTGTCGTGCAAGATCGAAGGGTGGTTCGCCGTGACCTGTAGTTCTTGGCTGTGGAGCTGCGTAATTCTGGACCCTGAGTGAGCGACTTTGTACTGGCAGCGCAGACGAGTCTGATCATCGCCGCCTCACTCGCGTCCATCTTGTTCATCGGTCAAGTGATTAGGCATTCAACCGAACCCGACTCACCGTTCAAGAGGTGGAAGACAGCGGCTGTCATAACGCTCACGCTGACAGGCCTGCTTCTCGTCACCACAGTTCTGCTTCTGTGGACATGAATCATCGTCCTAGGCGATGTACTCATTGTCTCGATTGCGAAAAAGTGCTTCGTGAATCGTGGCGGTGGCGGGACGCCCATCGGAGGCTCAACGCGGATAGTCGAGTTGCCCCTTGAAAGTAACCTGCGGGATCTCGATCGCGGACGAATCGGAGATGCCGTGATGACACGGAAGCGCTCGATGGTTGCGTCGGAGCAAGATTTTGCCCTCCGGGGACACTCTCTAGTGCACGGACCCATCTGACATGATCACCAAAGGACCACCGACCATTAACGACGCCTACCAAGGGAAATGATGAGCGCTGCAACGCGAATGAGGCTTGCCGCTATCGTGGGGTCGATTATCTTGATGACCATCACCTCGGCATGTGCGCACGATACGGCGACGACGCTGCTGGACGATGCGGCGGGGCCGCCGTATTCAGTTCGAGATAGCGTCGATCAATTCGGCGGGCTCGAGTTTGACTACGACCCATTTCGCTCGCCAGCCGCACTCGCTGAAAAAAGTTCCCTCGTGGTGACAGGAACGATCGATCGAGTCCAAGAAGGCCGGGTTCAGATCGTGCCCAAGAATGAAAATGCCGCGGGAGTCTCCACCATCGTTCTCGTTCTTCGCGATGCGAAGGAAGTCCTGGGAAGCGTTGATGACGGCAATGATGGGTTTGTCTATATCGAGTTGCCAAATCCGGGCCAGCAGGAGCCGGGGGCGTACTCGGACGGTCTCCGTACGGGCTCCGACGTCGTCGCGTACCTCCTTCCGGCCTCAGACGGGGCACCTGCGGAGGGTGTGGACATCGCCATCGCTGACCCTGTGGCGGGTCGACCCGATGGGCAGGCTCTCTACGTTCCGACAGCCCCCCAGGCGCTGATCCTCCAGCACCAAGACGAAGCGGTTGTCTGGCCCCTGATCGGCGAGAAGCGTGACGGCAGGATCGAGGACACGCTGCCGGGCGGAAAACTCATCGCACCCTGATTCAGCTCACAGCCCGCGTCGGTCGGGTCGTGTTCCCTACTCTCCACGAAGATCCTGCCGACCGATCAACCGAGCGACGACGGACGGCGTAGCCCGTCGGACGGACGCTCAACGGAAACCTTCTGCGGGAAACTCGGCGCGCAAAGATGGTGAGCGTCCGTGGAGGATCTCGAACGGCCGTGTTACGACCGAGCGCGGAAGCTATGTTGAGCCCATGACTAATCGGATAGGTGCGCTCGTCGCTCTGGGCTTTGCATCCCTGCTCCTTGCCGGGTGCGCCGGTCAGCGACCGGCGACTTGGGTCGAGGACGTCTGCAACATCCACGCGTCGTGGATCTCGTCTGATCGACCGCAGGCCGACGAGGAACGACTGACGAACTCGTTACGAGATTCGATCCCGGAAAGCAGCGACGGCGCGGTCGCGGACTCCGCACGAGCTTTCATTAACGCCGCACAGGAAGACGACCGCTCAGAGGTCGAGTCCGCCGACGAACAGCTCGTAGCGGCGTGCAAGGACAGCGGATGGGAGCCCGCGGAAGGCTAACCCCTGCCCCTCATTGGGAATCCTCAGCGAGACACCGATACCCGAACGCGTCGGGCCTTTCGCTCCAACGCTTTCCGTTGTGATCGTCCACGCTTGCTGAGAAGATACGCCCATGAGCGAGGTTGATCCGGACGACGACACAATATGGCGATGGGTGATTCACCACTATCGATTTGACCCAACGCGTAATCAGCGGCGCAACGTTCGCGTCGCGGCATACGACGATGAAAGCGAATTCCGGTCCGAGCTGGATCGATACACCGAGCTGATTCGTTCCGAAATCGCAGTTGGCACACGTAGCAATCGCGAGTCAGTCAGCGGCATTGCCTTAGAGCCCGGACACCTCGCGGCCCAGGCAGGCGGACACGACGTCCGCAGAGCGATCGAACACAATGTGAATCCGGAGCGGCTTCTGCGAACCGCTCCGATACCGCACAACATGGCGCTGTTGGGCTTTCACGACGAAGACTCTCCACCCGCCGGCCCACGCCCATAGCCCGCAGGCGCAACCCTCAACGGGAACGAATCTTCAGCTGGTCGGCGACTCGTGGTCGCACCCCAGACGAGAGTGTCGGACTGCGAACCTGATGGCGGTCTCAACGCGTTACGCTGACGGACAACCTGCGAATGGAGCCCCGATGGCGAAATCTGACGAAGCCAAAGGCGTGTCGGGGTGGTGGCTTGCCGTTATGGGAATTGTTTCGATCGCCTTCGGCCTGGGCGCGTACCTACTTGATTCCGTTAACATCATCAACGTTTCATACGAGCCTCTGATCACATCCCCGGTTGGCGTTGGTGTTGTTTTACTGATCATGGGCATCGTCATGGGCATCAGGGGAACCCGAGTCGAGAGCGACGGGAGAAACCGATACGGAAGGTTGATGAACAAGGACAACGACGCAGGTGGTTCCAGCAAGCCGAAGGACTAAACGGTCGGCGCGGATGCCCAAATACGAACCTTCAGCGGGACGGGTCAGGCGCTTCGCGGACTTCGGCAGAAGGCTTCATGCCCTCTCCTGCCTACGGCCGGGCCGGCTCCAACATGCAGAGGTTGAAGAGGCGATCTTCCGGCGAGAGCTCGTCCCAAGCGTCCTTTTGAGCCTCGGCTTTCTCCCAGGATCCGCTCACCTCAAGGAGATCTTGCGGCAGGACGAGGGTGCTGCTGTCGGGGCTTTCGTCCGAACTAGCTTTCGCGGCGCTGATGCGCTGATTGATCTCCGGGTTGTCACAAGCCTCGCGCTCCTCCGCGGTGATCTCCACGGTTATTAGCGCCAGATTTGGGGAGGGAACCGCCGAACTTGTCGAAACGGCGCCGCCGCCACCCAGTGACGCGCCACAGGCTGACGTCCCAAGGAAGACAGCGAGTGCGATCGTTCCTAACATTGGGATTCGACGGTTCATCAGTGCCCTTCGGTCCGTACTTTATGGTTGGTCAGTCCGGAGCCACTCCACGCCTCCGCGTGCGTTACGTCTGGCCCGCCACAGCTTATATAGCCAAGCAGCGACGAGGTCGAGACCGAAAACGATGCTGTCACCATTCGTCGCCACGCGAAGTGTCGCCTGCTCGGAGCGACAAGTTATTCGGCCACCTGCGCAGAGACGTAGACGGCAGCGAAGAGCGCTGACCCCTGACTTATGCAGCCCTACGAAGATGAGGGGTACAGGCAATCGGAATCCGGGTCTGCTAAATACGCGTCCGGGTAAGTTTCTCTGCTCAACCCGCCGGACGACACGCACCCCCCGAAGTCCAGCGACTGGAGCCATCCGATTCCGAGAGCAAAGAGGACGAGGAATATTGCAATGCAGACTGCGGTCACGATAGTGAACCGCAGCAACGGGCGCCAGGCCGGTTCGGGTTCCACTTTGACGAAGGCTGAATCACGAGCGAGGAAGATCTCTGGCAGCTCGGTCATGGTGTTACCATATCGAACTCGGTTGCGACAAGGGTCGTGAACTCGGTCTTTTCGTAGCCGGTTGACGGCTCCAAGGGGACGGTGACGGCATGCACATCTGCTCGTTGTCTTGGTCACCATGGGGTTGTTCGCCGCGGTCTTCGTCGCCGTGGTGCGGGGCATCGTCTGGACTAGCCAAAAGCGCGGACGGAACGCTGACCGGGCATGTCCTGGAGGACTCCGGCCCGCCTCCGTCGATGAAAGCTCCGATGGGGTCCCTTGGAGGCGCTTCTGCACCCTTCGCGACGGTGTTGGCAGACCGTGGTGCTCCGGTCGCGGAACCGGGGGCGCCGCTCGTGCCGGTGCGGTTCACTCGTCTGCGTACGGGTCGACCCAATCGGTTACGAGGTCCGCGTTCAGCGTGAGCACGTCACCCGGCTGGATCACAGCGCCGTGGCTGTAGCCGTTCAGGAGGCCGAGCGCATTTCCGTTGTAGATACAGAAGCGCTCGCCGATCCGGGTCAGCACGTCGCCGGGAGCGACGGTGTACGTCGCCGGGCGACCCTGGTCGTCCAGGCTGACCTCACCGTTCGCGAAGTCGAGCGGCCCCATGTCGACGAGGTCCGCGCCGCCCTGCTCGACGTGCATCGGCTCGTTCCCAGTGCTGCCGATCCAGATGTAGGCGGACGACTCGCACTCGCCGGGGCCGCCCACAGGAATGGAGGTCCCGGGACCGACGTTCACGTACTGCTCCGGGACGTCCGCCTCCACCTCAGGCTCGACCGCGGTCGGTTCCGGTGCCTGGCTCGCGGCGGGCTTCTCCGACGGGTCCGCCGCTTGCCGTGCCGTCGTGGCGGTACACCCGGCTAGCGCGGTTGCCCCAAAAACAAGGGCGGCAAGGGTCGCGGTGAGCTTGGCTGTGCTGGACATAAGGTCTCCTCGTTCAGGCTGCGAGTGCCGCTTCGGTTCGGTGGTGGGCATGGAGGCGGGCCATCAGCTACCGAAAGCATCTGCACCAACGGCGTTTCCACTACGAGCGCACGGTCGCGAAGTTGCAGTGCGGAAACGTGGGAGCGCATCCGCTCACAGTATCGGCAGCAGCCAACGGCTCGCGGGCCCCCGACCGGGGACTTCAGTGAGCAGGGTGGGCGGTCGTTCGGCTCCCCGTCGAGCCGCGTTAGAGAGCGAATCGGTTCCCGCACGACCGACCTCTACGGACACAGAATGAGGCCACACCCTCGAACCTCCTATTCTGACCGCGACGTGTCAGTTGGGAACGCTCACCGGGAATCACCGAAAGACCATGAAGATGCTGGCGTGCTCAGACTTCCACGGAGTAGTTCAGCTGCAACTCGTCAGCGGGTACTCCCCGAATTCCCCAGTTCGCACGAGGCGTCTCGGTGATTGTGATTTCAAGGTCGTTCGAAGTGACGCCGACCGCCGCAACACTGCTGATGAGCTGGCGGATGAAGTCCTTCTTTGTAGCCGTCGTGCGACCCTCGAACATGCTGACCTCGATGATGGTGTAGTCGATCGAACGATCCGAAGGCGTGATGAACTGTTCGGGATCCAGAGTGATGAAACGGTGGAATCGCTTCTCAACCGGCAATTGGAGCGCCGATACTGCCGCTGTGTGGATCGCGTCGGACAGCGAGGAGATGCGAGAGGCAAGCGCCGCTTTGTGTCCGTAGACAATGATTTGAGCCATGCCTTAGTTTCGCAGGTCACGCAGTTCGCGCCGCCCGAGCCTAAATCTCAAGCCCGTAAGCAGGACGATTGGCGGAACCCTCAGCGGGACATGGCAAACGGTCGGGGAGTGTATTGCTAATTAGAACGCGGCAACCGAGCCGCAGCGGCCGTCGTTCTGACGCTGCGCGCTCGAAGGCGACAGCTAGTTCTTCTCCATTTCCACGGTCGCAGAGTTGCCTTGGATGCTCACCGTGAAGCTAATGATGCCGTCCTCGTAGCTGAAATCTTTGGTGTCGTCTGTCGACGCCATGACCGCGGTGTCGGTCGCCGCAGCGTCTCGTTGCGAAGTCCAGGTGTGAGGCTCGGTCGCGTCAGCCGGGGCCTCGAACGTACCCACCCAGTAGACGGCGGTGATGTCTTCGCTGCCCAGCTCCCAGTCAATGCTGATGACCCCATCGGTGATGGCAGCCGTCATGAAGTCGGTCTCGCTCTGCGAGTTGCTCTGCTTCCAGTCTCCTGCCAGGTCGGGAGCCTTGGGCGCTTCCTCAACGGGCTTGGGCTCGTCAGCGGCAGCGGGCGAAGTGCTGGCAGGCGCGGCATTCGTCGCACCGCAACCGGTCAGGGCGAGAGCGGCGACGAGGACGATAGGCGCGATAATTTTCTTCATGGGCCCTATCGTGGCAGATCTCTGAAGCCCTCCCCGACGCCTCAGTCGGACTGAAGTGTTGAAGGGTGTTGTCTTCCTACGAACTCGACGCCTTTCATTGGGTGGGCGTGCGATACGCCCCTCTAGATCATCGTCGAATTCGCTCACGACCCAAAGATCTCTGGCTCCGTTTGAGTTGCAACGACGATCGTCGAGATAGTCGAGGTCGAGGTCGAGGTCGAAAGGAAGCGTCTCTTCCGCGGTCTGCCGTGCTCGACCGGCCGGACACACTGCCTCTTCTGTGGCTTAGCGTGTCACCTGGCGAGCATGCATATCGCCCCGAACACGTCACACGTTTTGAAAATTGTAGTGAGCGGCCTGCGGCAGGATGATAGCTATGAACAAGCTCCTCGCCCCGGTCGCTCCACTCGTCCTCCTAGTTGCTTTAGGACTGTCTGGATGCAGCAGCTCTGTTACGCCGGACGCGGCTCCCACGACCGGCACTGAGGTGGAGGTTGACGCCCCGAAGGAGGAGACACCCGCTGATTCCTTCGTTGATGGCGTCCTTAACACCAACGAAGTCAAAATCGCCATTACCGACTACCGCGTGATTCCCGTTGGGGAGGTCGGAAATGAATACGGTGAGGTGCCCGTGCTCGCCATCTGGTACGACACCACGAATCTCGGAACCTCTGACCGGGACATCTCGCCCATGGAGTTCATCTACACATTCGAGGCGTTCCAGGACAACGACCCCGACCGAGAGAACACGCTGGACGTGGGATCGCTTCCCGATGACGCGTTCCTCGACACGCAGACGGAGAACATCAAGGCGGGAGGCACCCTGTCGAACGCTATCGCTTATGAACTCGACGACACCACCACGCAGGTCGAGCTTGTCGCTGGAGGAATGATTGGTGACGAGATCGGTCGAATGTCCTTCAAGCTGAACTAAGACCATTTCGAGCGGTGTCCGTGCGAGAAGCTCGATTAGTCGTTGCATGTACCTAGCGGGCACATGTCGCACAGCGACCTTGGCGAGCTACGCTCAATGAGCGTCGCGCGAGGCTAACGGTGGCAGTATTCGACTATGAAAACATGGTTCCGCGGCGCGCACTTGCGTCAGGCTGCAAAAGGGCTGGGCGAGCTCGTCGGGGAGCGCCCAGAAGTCCGCGGCGTCAAGGTCTACGCAGAGCGCGAATCACGTGTCGGCTACGCGCTGGTCGAGTTCGTGCGACTTACGCCGAAGGGCAAACTCAAGATGCTCAAGTTCGCACTTCATTGGGACGACGACGGGCGAAGGCTCCTGCTGGTGAAGGCGAGTGCGTATGGCACCGGGCCCACAATCGAAAAGCGAAGTATCCCGGGAGATATGGTGCACCCCTGGCTGACAGCAGCCACCTCAATGCTCGAGGGGCTGTCCGAGAAGAAAGCCAAGCGCTCAGGTTGAGGCGCACTCGAGGCTGAATTCATTACCACAAGCGGGTCCGGTGTCAGAGTCGACCGTCGCGGGGGGACTGATCGTACCAATCAGAGCAGTGGCCAACCGGAGAGACGTGGCACGAAGTGAGACGTGGATGCTCGGCATCCGTGGTCATCGGAGGAACGACCAGCGGACGTCTTCGGAACATCCGGCTAGGTGGCCGGTGGATGCTCACCGAACTTCAAGGTCTCGGGTCGGTATGCTCGCCCTGTGTGGTTGGTCCTCCTCGAAGCGGTGCTCTGGTTTCTAACCTGGCTCGTGGAGCGCCCGAGAACGAAGCCTCCGAGGCGGAAACGCCGGAATAGCTAGGTTTGCAGCTGTCACTCAACGCAGTTCGCATATGCGTCGCCGAAGTCGGCCACGACAGGCCTTGAGCGTTGCTTACCCGTCGAACTCGTTGATTGACACAACCTGCCCTCCCGGCGCCAGCCTCTCCGTGAGCGCGCGCTCGCAATCCTGATCGGTCCATCCCCATCGGGGCCGCGGCTCGAAGTCGATGGTGAGCTCGGAGCAGGCGTATACAGAGGGCGGCCCGAAGTACAGGCCTTTCGACCCAGCGCTATTGTCAGCCGCAGCATCGCGCGGCCCAGAGCTGAGCAGCACATCGAACGATAAGCCGCCGGTGCGCTCCTTCAGGTCATGGATCACGAGACCTCCATCTTCCAAAGCGATGCTGTCGAGACGGGCTTCGCCATCCCAGTAGACGCCGGCGAGGAGGCTGCCATCACGGATGCCGCCGGCGAGATCCTCAACAGGCGTTATCTCGAGCGTGTTGACGAGAGATCGACTGAACGGATCTTTGAAGGCCGCCACCTGCCGCCACAGCACACCGTCGACGCCCTGCGATGCGCAACCGGATAGGGCCGTCACCACCAGCAGAGCTGTCGCGGCCTGGCGGAAGACGTAGCGCTGCGAGTACCCCATATCCGTAACCTATCGCGGCCCCGGACTATAACGGATTGGTATGGCGACGCAATGACCGAGCCGCTGAGCACTCACCCTCGAGACGTTCGCGGAAAGAGCCGCCGGAGATTCTCGACGCGCGTGCTTCAGCCTTTCGTCGTTCGGAACGTCCAACGGGACATTGACCCTAGAGGGCGGGTTCTCGGGAGACTTCGTGTCGTTCGCCGGTTCCTCTGTCCGCGCGCGCCGTTTGTCCATTGACAGCGACGCCGGATGAACGGTTGTATGGCGGCAGGGCACACGCCTCGTCTGAGGGGACGGAAGTCTCGGTCAGAACGGAGAGCATGGGCATGCACGCCACGAAGGAGCCTGGCTGGATCCCGTATCGGTGGTGGTGGGGCCTCGGAGCGGCATGCATTCTGCTCGCGATCCTGTTTGCCGTCGAGCGTTGGTCCATCTGGGCATCCATCGCCATGGGCTTCGCTGGCGTGACGCAGGTGATTCTCGGCTTCATCGAGAGGAACCGCGGTGCACCGCCGCTCTGACCTCGAAGGCATCAGCTCGTGAGCCCCCGCCTCACAGGAATCCTCACCATGATTGCCGCCGTCGGCCTGGCGATCTTTGGCGGCACCCTGTTCCAGTTCGGATGGGCGGGCATCGTCGGAGCCTTCGTCATCGTCAGCGCTTCGATTCTCTTCGCGATCGGGTCGGTGTGGACGTTGCGCAAGACGTGGGCGGATCGGACGTGGCCGCCGGATGTGTCGGTGGATGCGGCCAAGGCTATGCGCAGGCTTCGGGTTTTCTCGGTGGTCTCGTGCTGCTCCGGCGTCATCATCATCGGCGGGGCGATCGCTTTGATGGTGCTTGACGAATCATTCTGGCGGTACGCCTTGACACTGTTTATTGGTGTCCTGACTCTGTCCAACGGGATCCTCCTGCTTCGGGGCCTGACCCATCCTCCGAAGGACGACTTCTGGACGTCTAAGTAGGTCTCGGCCGGAACCGAGAGCCTTCGGGTGGCTAGCCGTGCAGGTACCCAACGCGGGATCGACCGCCAGTGTCCGGCGGCAAACGCAGATACCGTCGAGGGTCAACCGCTTTTCTTTGCACGTCGCAGTGTTAGTGCCACCATGACGAAGGCCGCCACACAGCAGAATGAACAGACACCGCCAAGCCAGACGTTCTGAGCAGTGAACTGAGATACCGCGAGCACGGCGAATCCCACTCCCGTCAGAAGGAAAATAATGGAACCAATCAAGAGTCTGGGTCGTCCTGGACCGTTGGTTGCCATCATTACCGCTCCTGACCTAAAGAAATCTTGCTCCTGGAATCCATCGAGGAGCCCCCTCCAGCCCCGAACCTACCGCTTTGAGGTCCCGCGCACACGGCCTCATAATGGGGACCCCCAGAGCATCAGCGCAGAGCGTCCTCGTATGCGGCGAGCCATACCCCGGACGTCATTCTTCGAACGTGAGCAGCAAATGCGAACTTCGTGAAGCATGCGCAGCCAATGACCAGCAAAACCCCAAGCGCCCAGCCCACCACACCGCCAAAAGCGGATAGCGCACCCATTGAGCTCGCAAGCAAAGTCAACGCGGCGACCATGATCGCGAAGACGGCCGCTGGCGTCTCGGCCCCGTTCGTACTGTGCGCACGAAGGACGGCCAGGACGGCGAGGCGCACTTTCGGTTTGTCGTTCGTGCCTTCGACGAACGCCTTTACCCGATCCACATCAAGCGATTCGTAGGGATCGTGCGGGAGGTAGAGCGCTGCCTCACCTGGCACACGATCGGTGATGTACGGCACGGAAGGGGACATGAGCGGAGAGCGAAGTTTCGACACGTCTACATGCTGCTTCGACCCACCGATATTACTCATAGCCTGCAATGGGCGCCGAGGCCCCGTCGCATGGCGGACCCTTCTCGGCCTTGTTCGCCTTGCCGTATTCCCGGCGGACTTCTGCGTGATCTCACGGCGCGACGCCATCGACAACTCTCTGTGCACACCGCCAGGAAACCACCACCGGCTACGCGGACATTCTCCTCTGAGGCACCCGAAGCCCTTCCCGGACCGTTTACGTGAGGCTCATCGGGGGCTGTCGTCCCCGCGGGCCCGGGGCGTACGATGACGCGCAGGCGCCTCGCTGGGGGTGCGCGCAAGTCGTGACAGCAGTGGTGGGGCAGATCAAACTTCAGGGCGAGTGCGGGACTCTACTGCAGGAGGCAGTGATGACCGAGACGACGACGGGAGCTGGCGATTCCCTGCCGCCTGGGGAAGGATCTGATCGAGGGCCTTCGATGAACGCTCGCACTGGAAGTCCGTTCAACCGTCTGCTCGTCCATGGGACCGGCGTCATCTGGGTCATGGTGGCCGGAGGGATTCTCTGGATTCTTCACGGCTACTTGCGGTCCATGACTCCCTTGGGCCATGACCAAGTGTGGCGGGAGGATCTCGGGTATTCGCCGATTCTCAGCACCGAACTTTTCCTGCTTTACGACCTGCCAGGAGTTCTGGCCCTTCTGCTCACATCCTGGGCGACACTCTCATACCTGACGATGCTTCGCACTCCACGCATTAGTCTGAAGCGCGCGGCCAAGCTGCTCGTGATTCTGGCATACATTTTCGGCCTGGTCGCCGCCGCAGGTCTGGTGATTTTGTTCGTGCCCCCGACCACGGCCGGACTCAACTTCGGAATTGCTGTCCTTGGTCTGGCTCTTTTCCTCGCTGGACTCGCTGCCCTCAAGGGCGGCGATGGCCTGTACGGCCGTCCGGGGCTATCGGGGCCAGTGCTGATGCTGCTGGCTGCCATTGGGATGTTCACGCTGCCTCTTCGGCCGCTGATGTACGCGTTTGCACTGGTACCTCTAGCATTCGGAGCCGCGGTATTCGCTCTGTACGGCGCAGGATGGATCGTTTTCGGCATCGGCCTTCGTCAGGAAACGGTCATGGTGCCGTGAAAGTACGTCTCGGAGAACTGAAGCATCGCGAGTATCCGGCTCACGCTCTTCTTCGTCGCCGTGAACGCTAACCAGTCAAGGAGTGCGTTCATCGCGTGCCCCTTCGTGTCGTCCAGGCCAAGCGACGCGTCGACGCGATTGCAAGATCCTTCGGGCGCCACAGCCAAACCCAACGTCCCTGAACGGTACACGTAGCGGGCGATCTCCTCCACGGGGCCCGATCCGGCGAGAACGCTGGACTGCATACCATGGACCCCGACGACCTCAACCGTGACCCATCTCCTGTGAGAGGCGTTACTGTAGCCGCATTCGGGCACGAGGGCGTCCAATCTTGGTGAGCTCGGCCAGGTCGCATATCCGATCGCGGTTTTGGATGAGCGTGACTGTTCCGGGAAACCGCAACGCGATCCGCAACGTGATTTCAACGGCCTCACCGTGCGAGGCAGTTTTCGTGCCCGTTTGACGGACGACGAGCGCGCCAAGGACGAGCGCCAGGAACCGCGACACGACCACGCCACCGCTTAGGCACGGCCCTGCGGTGCGTACTACGGCTCCGATGAGCGCCAGTAGCAGCCGTCACGTCAGGCCCATGTTGGTCAGCTCGGATCCCGCGTATGCGTTTCGGTCGAGGTTGAGGATGGTGTGGGGGTTCTCTCGTTGGGTCCATCGCCCGGCGGCCCGGTTGTAGCGGCGGCCGCGCCGCGCAGCAGCTTCTTGTAGCCCTTCCAAGCGACTACCAGTCCAACGGCGAACAACACGAGCCAGCCTCCAAGCAGTATCCATCCCAGTGGCGCGCGAGGCTCCCGCAGGGCGAACAGAAGAAGGGAGCTGGCCAGCCCATAGCCCAACACCACAGCGATCAAGATTTGAATGTAGCGCCGCTTCGCGGCGCCCGTCGGGGCCTGCGTAGTCACGTCCATAAATCGACCTCTGTTCCTGCCGGAGACCTTCATCCCCTCGGGCGGGCTTCGCCTCATGGTCGTCATACAACTCGCCACGTGGGGTCCCTGTCAACAGCGCCAGTCCAAGTCGATATCGCTGTGGCAATCCGGCGCCCGCGAGCCGGACCCCCTATGCGAATCGTTGCACGAGCGCCGTAGTTTGAAGATGCGCTGGCAACCCTCAGCGGCGTGCGCGCAATCCACGACCACCAGCGATTGCAACGGGAATCGCTGCAACGAAAACAGTCACGCCAAGTACGCGCAATATGAAGTCCTCCGCGGACAGAATCATAAAGACGCCCGCGGCCCACAGCGCCACCGCGACAATCACGAAAAGTATGGATCTTTGACGTCTACTCACACGGCTGACAGTAGCGGCTGAGCGTCCCCTTTGCGATGCCCCTGAACGCCCGATGGCGGGACGTCTATCGGGAACGGAGCCTCATCCGGCCGTACGCCGAACATATACCCAGGGCGTGCCCGACTCTTGCGTCCCCGCAAGCCGGACCCTCAGCGGGAACGAACGCCGCCCTGCAACGCCACGAACGTTTCATCCTGCGAAATGCGTTGGGCGCGGGTTGAGGGGTGTCGTCACGACGGATCACGCGATTCAGAACGCATTCGATTCCGGCGAGTGGCTCAATCGTTTGGAAGTCTCGTTTGACCCGCCCAAATAGATTCGCAATCGAGGTGCCTCATACGGCCGAAGCGATTGCTAATTCAATCCTTGGGGTAGCGCGATGTCTACCCCGATCCCAAGTGGGCTAGTACTGGTCGTCGCAGACGTTCGTGCAGCTCGGGAGAACGAGCGTCAGACGATCGGTGACAGAGACAGCTAGCGTCGTCGCGCGAAGTACGAATCCCTGTGGGGTGCGAAACACAGTGCACGTGAGGGCTTGGAAACTCACACCCAGAGCGTTAGAATTCAAGCATGAGATCGCGTGAGGCGCTGCGAGTGCTGGCGGAGGTGACCGAGTCCCACTGGGGCATGGTCACCTCCGCACAAGCCAGCGCGCGCGGCGTCAGCCATATGAACCTCACAAGGCTGACGGAATCTGGGGACCTGATCCGCCTGTCGCACGGGGTCTACAGGGATGCAGGCGCACCGGGCGGCCAGCACGAAGAACTGCGTGCGGCGTGGCTGGCGACCGACCCCGCGAAGCTTGCGTACGAGCGCCTCAGCGAAGATCCGAAGAGCGCCGTCGTTTCAGGCGAATCAGCAGCTCGACTCCACGGCATCGGGGACCTTCGGGCAATGAAGAGCGAGTTCACGACGCCGACTCGCAGGCAGACCCAGCGCGCAGACGTCCGATACCGAACCCGAGCGCTGCCCGATCGGGACGTTACCGTGCGGGAAGGCCTACCCACCACGACTCGGGAACGCACGATCGCCGACCTGGTCGAGGACCGCCACGACTTCAGCATCGTCGGCAACGCGCTGCGCGACGCGGTCAGGCAGTCCCAACTGGACGTGGACCGGCTCACCGAACTTCTGAGCCCGCTCGCCGAACGCAACGGCCACCGCAAGGGCGACGGCGATGCCGTCCTCGAAGACCTCCTGCGAGTCGCTGGTATAGACCAGGACGGCATCGCGAAGCAGATCGCCTCGATTCCCTCTCTCGGTGGCCTCATCGCGGCACGGTACCTGGAGGACCTCCCGAAGGTCGACACCACGAGTGCGCTCGCCGCACAGATCGCTTCGTCAGGCGAGGCGAGCGCTCACGCTCGCCTCGCAGAACAACTGCGCATTGTCGACTGGGCCTCGCTCGCCCTGGCTTCGCAACCGACGAGGAAGGAAGGTTGAGGCCGTGACCGAGACGGAGCGATACGCCACCCCTGGCGCCGTCGAAGCGGCCATCACCGCAGCAGCCCGAAAAGCGTTCACCGCGGACAACTCCCTCACGATCCAGGAACGCATCCGACTCGAGTATTCCACCGCTTTCTCAGTCGAGTGCTCTCCGAGGCAGACGACTCCGACTGGATGCTCAAGGGCGGCACCGCGATGCTGGCGCGCGTCGCTTCGGCGCGCACGACGATCGACGTCGACCTCTCCCGTCGCAGCCGCACTCTGGACACCGCGCTCGATGACCTCCGCAGGCTGGCTGCCGTCGATCTCGGCGACTTCTTCCGATTCGACTACACCGGGTACTCGAACGCCATTGACGGCAATCAGCAGACATACACCGAGGGCTACCAAGTGAGCTTCGACGTCTATGTCGGTGCGAAGAAGAAGGACAGTTTCCACGTCGACCCCGTCGTGAACGTCGTCATGACCGGTGAAGTGGAGATCGCCGAGCCGGCCAATGCGCTCGAGCTGCCGAAGCTGCCGAGCAACCCGTACCGGCTCTACCCGGTCGTCGACCAGATCGCCGACAAGGTGTGCGCGACGCTCGCGCTCTACAACGGTCGCCCGTCGAGCCGCGAGAAGGATCTCGTCGACCTCGTTGTCCTTGCCGCCACCCAGACGGTGGACGCGACGAAGCTCCGTCGCGCCTTGGACGCTGAAGCCCGTGTCCGCTCCCTGAGGCTTCCCGGCGATCTCGACACGCCCGCGAACTGGGGCGCCCGATACACGAAGCCCGCATCCAACGTTCCCGCCTGCGCCGGCTTCGAGACGGTCGAACTGGCGAGGAAACCCATGCTCACGTTTCTCAGCCCGGTGCTCCGCGGCGACGCATCAGGCCTCACCTGGTCGCCCGAATCGCTCACCTGGGGCTGATCACCGACCGAATCTTGTGCCATTAATGTGCCATTAATGGCCCGAAAACGAACTGAAACCAACTGCGACCATTCCGAAGAAGTCCTGATCAGCGCGATATCGCAACCATAGATACAGTGCGAAAACACCCCTGGGCTCACTGAAAATCGAAAGGTCACCGGATCGATGCCGGTCGGAGCCACTGAAATCCTCGTAAGGCTTCTACTTACGGGGATTTCTTTATTTAACGAAAAGCCGCACACGACCCTCTAAATCTGAGCATTCCTCACCCCTCTATCTGGGGGGAGTCTGCTGCGGGAGTCGCGGCTACTGTCGGTACTGCACCAAACGTGAGGCACCCTCGCCTTTTCCGGTACTGGTCCTCGGACAGACGCTCGCGCGTTCCGACAACCCGTCGGGGCGATCCGAGGTGCGCCCTCAGAAGGGAGACGACATGACACTCGACTCTTTCACAGGCGCTCACGGATTGCACCCGATCGCAGGAATCTCATGACTGAAGTCAAGTCTCGTGTTCTCTTCCCCGGACTCTTCCGGCCGCGAATCGGCGGCGGCATGCCCCCGGATGTTCGCGAGCACACCATGCGCCAGGCGTCCGAGCGCGTTTGGGCCCGCAACTATCGCATCCGCCTGCGGCTGACAGACGTGGCCACCATCATGCTTGCGGTGACCCTTGCCTTCTCGATGAGGTTCGGTGTCGAGGCCATCCCGGCGAGCGCCCGCATGGATGACGCCCAGTACCTGCTCATCTCGGCGGCCATCGTCGTCTGCTGGCTGGTGTCACTGGTCGCTTTCGGCGTCCACGACTCACGCGTCATCGGCGTCGGCGCGAGCGAATACAAGCGCATCGTCAACGCGAGCGCGACGGCGTTCGGCCTGCTCGCCATCGTTTTCCTCGTGCTCAAAGTCGACATCGCTCGCGGCTTCTTCATGCTTGCCCTTCCCATCGGCACGGTCAGTCTTCTGACCGTGCACTGGCTCTGGCGTCGTTGGCTCGTCTCCCAGCGCACCCTCGACCACTATCTCTGCCGGGCGCTCGTCGTCGGCGAACTCGACGACGTCGGCTACGTGATCCGGCAGATCCAGCAGAAGTCCGGCGCCGCCTACAACATCGTGGGGGCTGTGGTCTCCGACACCGATGCCCATTCCGTCACAACGGGCCAGAAGCCCGTCCCGATCCTCGGCATGCGCGACGTGGCGCAGATCGCGCGCAACGTCACGGCAGACACCGTCATCATCGCGGGTCAGCCCAAGGGCGGCGCCAATTTCATCCGCAACCTCGCGTGGCAGCTGGAGGGCACAGCGACAGACCTCGTGCTGGCGTCGCAACTGACGGATGTCGCCGGCCCGCGGATCCACTTCCGTCCGGTCGAAGGCCTCCCGCTTATCCACGTGGAAATCCCTCAATTCGAGGGAGGCAAACACGTCCTCAAGCGCGCATTCGACATCGCAGCATCCGGCGCCGGGCTCCTGGTGCTCGCCCCCGTCTTCCTCGCCATCGCGTTGTTCATCAAGTTCGACGACGGGGGTCCCGTCTTCTTCCGGCAGGAACGCGTGGGCCGCAACCAGCGGAACTTCCAGATGGTGAAGTTCCGTTCGATGGCGACAACGGCCGAACGGGACCTGGCGGCTCTCGTCGACAAGAACGAGGGCAACGGTCTGCTCTTCAAGCTCAAGGACGACCCCCGGGTCACGGCCGTCGGTAAGGTCCTCCGCAAGTACTCCCTCGACGAGCTCCCCCAGCTCTGGAACGTCTTCGTCGGGGAGATGAGCCTGGTCGGTCCGCGCCCACCGCTGCCTCGCGAAGTGGAGTCCTATGAGAGCCATGTGCACCGTCGGCTGTACATCAAGCCCGGGCTCACCGGCATGTGGCAGGTCAACGGCCGGAGCGATCTGAGCTGGGACGAAAGCGTCCGGCTCGACCTGTACTACGTGGAGAACTGGTCGCTGACCGGTGACCTGATGATTGTCTGGCGCACCGTGAAGGTGCTGCTCAAACCGGTGGGGGCCTACTGACATGACCGTTCCCTTCCCTGTACATGAGGACGCCGATCGACCGGGTCGTCCGCCCCACATCGCCGACAGCGCTGACATCGACAGTCTCGCCAGCATCGGCGACGGCGCACTGATCTGGCATCTCGTTCAGGTGCGTGAACGGGCCCGCATCGGTGCCGGGTGCATCCTCGGACGGGGCGCGTACATCGGCCCCGGCGTGGTCCTCGGCGAGAACTGCAAGGTGCAGAACTACGCACTGATCTACGAGCCGGCCGTTCTCGAGAACGGTGTCTTCGTCGGCCCTGCGGCCGTCTTCACCAATGACGTCTTCCCGCGGGCGATCACGCCAGACGGCCGGCGGAAGGACGCCGATGACTGGGATGCCGTCGGCGTGACGGTCCGCACCGGCGCCTCGATCGGAGCGAGGGCCGTATGCATTGCGCCGGCGACGATTGGGGCCTGGGCGCTGATCGCGGCGGGTGCCGTCGTCACCGGCGACGTCCCCGACTACGCGCTCGTCGTCGGCGTGCCTGCGCGCCGGATCGGCTGGGTCGGCCGCGCGGGCGTCCCCCTCACACCCATCGGAGACGACCTGTTCCGCTGCCCGTCGACGGGAGAGGAGTACCACGAGCACAACGGTGTGCTTCGGGCGTCCCTCGCGAAACCGGACAGGCCGGGTCGTCTCCGATCGGCAGACCACCTGCCCGAACTGAGCACGTCGAAGGCGCAGGGATGACCGGACGGGCGTCGCGACGCGCTCTCGTAGCCGTCGTCGCGACGCTGGGACTTGCCCTCGTCACCGTGGTCGCGGCCGCCGTGCTGGATACTCTCACGGGCGCAGGCACCACCGCGTCGACGCGGTCGATTCCCGCCTTCCCCCCGGCGCCGTCCGACGCCCTTCGCGCCCCGGGCGACGCCTCGGACACCGGTGCCTCCGCGACACCGAAGAGCGAGCCGCAGGATGCCGCCCCGATTACTGAACAACAGGGCTCGGAGGCGTCCCCGGCCACCGGGGAGACGTCGCCGATCGGGCTTCCGCCGTCGCCGCCGCTCCCGGACCTCGTCACCCTCCCCTTGCCTCCGAGCGCGAGCGAGACCGGTGCTCTTGCTCCCGGGTATCCGGCTGGCCTGGTTCCCCCGGTTCCAGGCGCGACCGTGACGTCGAGTTCCGTGGCATCCGCTGAGAGACACCTGCAGGTGACGCTCGCGGCAGACACATCGATGGAGGCGACGGCCGTGCTGGATTTCTACCGTGCGGCGTTTGCGGCGAACAGTCTTGTTGACAGCGTCGCTCCGGCGGCCGGCGGCTCGAGCGCCCTGCTCTTCTCACGCGGCTCCGACACCGTGGTCCTCACCGTCACGCCCACCGCCGGCGGATCGACCTACGGCGTCTTCGGCGCGTTTTCGGCGAAACACTAGGAGGGAGCCGGGGCTGATGTACATCTCGCTGTCCAACCGGAACCCGGTTGAACCGAACACGGCACGACCGCCACGACCCACGCAGTCGACGACGACGCGGGTCTCCTCCGTCGTCATCGCGCTCGGCGTCGTCAGCATGTTCACCGACATCTCCACCGAATCCGTGTCGGCGATTCTCCCGCTGTACATAACCGGAGTGCTCGGCCTGTCGACAGTCGCGTACGGGGTAATCGACGGCCTGTACCAGGGCATCAGCGCCGTCGTCCGGATCGCCGGCGGCTACGCGTCCGACCGCGGCGACCAGCCGAAATGGGTGGCGTTCTTCGGCTACGGCGTCTCGGCCGTCGCCAGGGTGGGTCTCCTGTTTGCAACGGGCTTCGCCGCGCTGAGCGCGGTCATCGCCCTCGACCGCCTGGGAAAGGGCGTCCGCACAGCGCCCCGCGACGCCCTGATCACGGCGTCGTCAGCACCGGAAAGCCTCGCCCGCTCGTTCGGCGTCCACCGCATGCTCGACACGGTCGGTGCCGCAATCGGACCGCTCCTCGCCTTCGCAATCCTCTTCTTCATCCCGGACGGGTACAGCACGATCTTCGTCGTTTCGCTAGCCTTCGCTCTTCTCGGGGTTCTTCTTCTCGGCGTCCTCGTGCCGAACACGCGGCCGAGGAGCGAACGTGCGGCCGCCCGGGCCCAGCCGCGGGCACGGTTCCGCTGGCGCGACCTCAACGACCGGCGGCTGCGCCGGCTCCTGCTCACGGCCGGCCTCCTCGGGCTCGTGACGGTCGGGGACGGCTTCATCTACCTCGTGCTGCAGAGCAAGAGCGGGTTCGCGACCGAATACTTTCCGCTGCTCTACGTCGGCACGAACGTCGCCTTCCTCGCGCTGGCCATTCCGCTCGGACGCCTGGCAGACCGGTTCGGCCGCGCCCGGATCTTTCTCCTCGGCCACGGTGCGCTGCTCGCCGCATACGTCTGCGCGGCCCTGCCCGAGACAGGCTGGCAGCTCACCGTCGCCTGCCTGATCCTGCTCGGTGCGTTCTACGCGGCGACCGACGGCATCCTTGCCGCCCTCGCCTCGCAGTCCACTCCCCTCGAGACCCTGGCCAGCGGCATCGCGGCCGCACAGACGGCCGTGGCAGCCACCAGGCTCCTCGCGTCCGTCGGCTTCGGCGTGCTCTGGTATGCGCTCGGGCGGGACACCGCCATGGTCGTCGTCGCCGTCGCCCTCGCGGTCGTGATTCCGCTGACCGCGGTCATCCTTCGCGATTCACTCCGGGGAACGCCGTCATGATCTCATTCCGGAAGTGGCTGGCACTCGCGCTCATCTCTCTTGTCGTGCTCGGTGCGGCACTCGTCTACGGTGTCAGCGCGTACCTGCGCTACCAGGCCAAGGCGGCCGCCCCGAGCGAGGTACTGACGACGTCTGCCGAGACGACGAACGCGGACCCGCAGATCGTGTTCCGCAACACCGCCAGCGGAGAAGGCTACGGCAGGGTGGCCGCCGTCCCCGTCGCGGCGCCGGCTGCGACGCGGGCGCTCTCGGAGCAGGCCTGCGACCGCGTCTATGCGACGACCGAGGTGATGTCGTGCCTCCAGATCAAGCGGGGCGTCCCGACGACGTATGCAGCCACCGTGTTCGACCGGAATGGCGCGGAAGTGTCGTCGCGGCCGCTCCCCGGCATCCCGAGCCGCACCCGGCTCTCGTCGGACGGCTCGCTCGTCGCGACCACCTCGTTCGTCACTGGCCAGTCCTACGCCACCGTCGGGTTCTCGACCGAGACGGTGATCGCCCGACCCGGCGGCGAGAGCTTCGGCAACCTCGAGCATTTCGCGTTGTGGATCGACGGCGAGCGGCTGATGGCCGTAGACCGCAACATCTGGGGCGTCACCTTCGCAGGGGACGGCAACTCCTTCTATGCGACGGCTGCGTCGGGCGGACAACGCTGGCTCGTGCAGGGCGACCTCACGAACCGCACGTTGACCGCGGTCGCCGACGACGCCGAGTGCCCGTCGCTGTCGCCAGACGGAAGCCGGGTCGCCTACAAGAAGAATTCCGGGACGACGGATGCCCCGCACTGGGGAATCGCCGTTCTCGACCTGACCAGTGGCGAGGAGGTCGTCCTGCCCGAACCGAGGAACGTCGACGACCAGGTCGAATGGCTGGATGATTCGACGCTGCTGTACGGCCTGCCGCGGAACGGCACGCCGGGCGACAGCGACGTCTGGTCGATTCTGGCAGCGGGGACCGTCGAGCCGTCGCTGCTGATCGCGCACGCCTGGTCGCCATCGGTGGTGAGGAAATGAGCGTCGACGCCGCTCCCGCGGGATGGCCGGGGCCGAAGCCGCGCATGGTCTTCTTCCGGATCAACGAGACGAACCTGCCCGAATTCATCACGGGACATTTCCGTGACCACGTGCGGTGTCTCGAGCAGTTCTTCGACATCGAGGTGATCAGCACGAACGCCGATTACGACGAGGTCGTCGACCGGGTACAGCCCGACATCGCCCTGTTCGAGTCCGGCGTCTACGCCCGTGCGGGGCGTGCGATCACGAACACGCACCGACACCCGACGATCCCGAAGGTCGGCTTCCTCGATTCGGACGCCTACTGCCTGACCCGGTCGGTTTTCCTCGCCGACATGGACGACTGGGGCGTCGACACCTTCTTCTCGATCGGCGTCTCCGCCGGCGGCTACACCCCCGACATCGCCGACCGGACGTTCGCCTGGCCCAACTTCGCCGACCGGTCGGTCTTCCGGACCTATCCGGGTGGCCCGACGCAGTCGATCCTGCTGAGTGGCAGCCGGGAGAACAACTACCCGTGGCGGGTTCGGATCGACCGGCTGCTGCGCGAGCGATTCCCGGTGCGAGCCCTCCCCCACGCCGGCTGGTTCGATCGGGACAAGGCCGCCGCAATGCCGTCGGGCGAGGAATACGCCCGGTCCCTCGGTTCTGCGCTCATCGTGCCCACCTGCGGCACCATCGCCGGAGACCTCGTGCGGAAGCATTTCGAGATCCCCGCGTCCGGCGCGCTCCTTCTCACCGAGCGGACCGCGGCGGTGGAGGCCGCCGGCTTCGTCGACGGCGAGAACTGTGTCTTCGCCGACCCGTCGGATGTCGTCGACAAGGTCGAGTTCCTCCTCGACAACCCGGAGGTCCTCGCCCGCATCTCCCGCGCCGGGCAACACCTCGCCCACAGCCGGCATTCGATCGAGAACCGGGATCAGATCCGGCAGTGGTTCGAACTGGGTCGAGCCATGCCCGGTGGTCGGATTCTCCAGCCGGAGATCTTCGGGCCGTTGCGGGTGGACGGGGAATCGGACGGGCCGGTCAGCTTCATCGCGCCGGCCGGGATCGATCGGGACCTTCTCGCCGCAGGACACCGGCACCTGGCATCCGGCGAACCGGGCGTCGCGGCGGAGCGGTTCGCCGAAGTGCTCAACTACCACTTCGAGCCGGAGGCCGCCCTCGGGCTTGCCCGGAGCTGGATCCGCCTGGGCCGGCCGGCCTGGGCTCGTCCCATCCTGGAGTACTCCACCGGCGTCGTCCTCAAACCGCATGGTGCGTCGCATCCGGATCCTGTCGAGTGGGCGTGGGTTGCGCGGGTCGCCCTCTGCGAGTCGGACCTGCCGCGAGCCCGAGCCCTCGCGGAGCAGTATCCCCGGCTCCGCCATCCCGAGCTGGACCGCATCCGGGCCGTTCTCGGCGTGGCCGCGGATGGCGCCTCGCCATCGCATGAGGGGCACCGCAGCGTCCATGCCGGCCGGGGCGAGGAGTGGGATGCCTGGATCGCCGACCTCGTCCGGGACCTGACCGCCTGCGGCCAGGACGCACTCGCGCGTCGGGCGGCGAGCCTCGGCGACCCTTCGCTGCATGCGACCAGACGGACGGCGGTCTCAGCCCGCACCACCTCGGCTGCGCGCGCGGGGCGGGCCTCGCTGGCGTCGCGGCGGTTCCTCGAAAGAGCTCGACGCCGTGCGGGCAGGGAGTGGTCGAGGGTGCTGGGCAGCGACCTCACGCCGGACCGGATGTCGGCGTTCCAGCTGCTTGAGGGCCGGCAGATCGACACCGTCGTGCTTCTCGTCGTTCCGGGCCCCACAGCCGACAAGGTCGAGTCCCTCGTCGACAACGACCCGTCCGCTGTCACGCTCGTGCGAATCGGGCGAACGGGACCACCGGTTTCCGGCCACGACTTCGCGCCCCGCGGGCTTCGCTCGGGAATCGACCCCGTTCTCCTCCGGCAGGTGCCTGAGTGGGGACGAACGCTCGTGATCGCCAGCCGGATTGGCGCCAGCATGCTGGGCACCGAGCACCTGGTCTCCACCGATCTCGTCATCATCCTCGGAGACGACGCTGCCGAAACCGGGGTCGAGGAGTTCCTGGGCTCGGGCTCCGGATGGCGTCTCGCGTCCGACGCGCTGACAACGCACGTTGCGGATGCGCTGGCGCAGCCCCGAGCCACCGTGTGGGAGAGAACAGCCGGCGACACCGGAGGCGATACCGTCGCTGCCGGCCGTGCGCCGGTCAGCCGGACGGTGAACATGCCGTGGGCAGGAGGGAGAACGTAATGAGGAATTTCGCACCGGTGTCCACGCAGATCCGCGAGGTGGTCGATCGGCACGCCATCCCCAGCACGTGGCTGGCGGCGGCCGCGGCTCTCCGTCCCTCGCACCTGCGTCCGATGGAACGGGTGCCCGCACGCGATGTTCCCCGCCAGGTTCGGCGCGCTCGCGTCTCAGTGGTCGTTCCCTGCTACAACTACGCGCACTTCCTGAGGGGCGCCGTCGGAAGTGCCCTGGCCCAGGAGGACGTCGACGTCCAGGTGGTCATCGTCGACGACAGGTCGCCCGACGACACGGCGTCGGTCGCCGCAGAGCTTGCGCAGGATCCACGGGTCACTGTGGTGTCGAACGAGCAGAATCTCGGCCACGTGCGCTCCTTCAACCGAGGGCTGGAGCAGGCCGACGGCGAATTCCTGGTGCGCCTCGATGCCGACGACCTCCTGACGCCTGGATGCCTGTCACGCGCCGTCGCCCTGTTCAGGCACGATCCCGGAATCGGCCTGGTGTACGGCAACCCGTACCATTTCACCACCGCTACTCCCCCGGCCCCGCGATCATCCAGGGTCTCCTGGACGATCTGGTCCGGTGCCGACTGGCTCGAGGAGCGCTGCCGGCGGGGAGTGAACTGCATCACCACGCCCGAGGCGATGGTGCGGATGTCGGTCATGCACCAGGTCGGCCCGCTCGACACGCGCCTCCGGTTCGCCCAGGACATGGAATTGTGGTGCCGGATCGCGGCGGGAAGCGCCGTCGGCCGGGTCAACGGCGTCGACCAGGCGCTTCACCGCGACCACGACTCGTCGATGAGCGCGACCGACGGGTCGCCGGCTCTCGTCGACCTCGAGGAACGCCGCCAGGTCTTCGCCTCGGTCTTCGAGAGCACGGGCGCCGCGCTGCCGAATGCCGCGGAACTCCACTCGCTGGCGACCCGGGTGCTGGCTCGCGAGTCGGTGACCTACGCGGACCGCGCGCTCGATGCCGGGGACCGTGCACTGGCGGAGCAGTTCCTCGGCTTTGCGCGCGAAACGGCTCCAGCCGTCCTGCACGAACGCGGGATGTCGTCGGTGCAGCGGCGGACACGGAACGAAGCGTCCCGCTCGCGGCTGCGGGTGCTTCGCCGTCGCCTCGCGGGAGTCGGCCGGGAATTCGACTACGTGCGGTGGGCGGTGCACGGTGTTTAGCGCGACGACGTTGAGCGCATCGGCGGGCGAGAAATCCCGGCAGCTCGGATCTCGTGTGAGCAGGGCCACAGACATCCTGCGCCACGACGGCCCTCACGCCCTCGCGCAGCGACTCGCGCGGTACGCCTATCAGAGGCTCGGGGCGGCGAACCTCGGCGACCCGCTCCACGACGACGACGTCGCCGATTCCACCCGGCTCGACCTGGCGCTCCCCGAACGCCGCCCTTCGCGAGGCGAACGGTTCACTGTCGGCTGGGTGATGACTCCGCCGAGCGCCGGTTCAGGGGGCCACACCACCCTGTTCCGGATGGTCGAGGCGCTCGAGCGGGCCGGGCACGTGTGCGTGCTGTTTCTCTACGACCGGTACGGCGGGGACATCCGGGCGCACGAGCAGGTCATCCGCAGCTGGTGGCCCGAGATCAAGGCGGAGGTGCGCGACGCCACCGCCGGGATCGACGGCGTGGACGCGAGCGTCGCCTCGTCCTGGGAGAGCGCCCACGTGCTCGCGCGGCGGGGACACGCCCCGATGCGCCGGCTCTACTTCATCCAGGATTACGAACCGTATTTCTACGCGCGGGGCGCGATGTACGCGTTGGCGGAAGATTCGTACCGCTTCGGATTCCGCTGCATCGCGCTCGGCGGCATGGTCGCCGAACTGCTGAGGAGCGAGGTCGGTGTCGACCCCGACGTGACCGAGTTCGGCTGCGACACATCGGCGTACCGGTTGCTCCCCGGGCGCGAGCGCACGGGAATCGTGTTCTTCGCACGGCCCGACTTCCCGAGGCGCGGCTACTGGCTCGCGCGGCTGGCGCTGCAGCGATTCCACGAGCTGCACCCCGACGTGGACATCCACTTCTATGGGTCGAAGGTCGAAGGCCTTCCGTTCCCCGCAACGCAGCATGGACGGTTGACCCCGGTCGAGCTCAACGAGCTCTACAACTCCTGTGTTGCCGGCCTTGTCCTGTCGTTCACCAACATTTCGCTGGTGCCGGAGGAGATGCTCGCTGCGGGAACGATCCCGGTCATGAACGATTCGGCGCACGCGAAAATGGTGCTCAGCAACGAGCACGCCGTCTGGGCGACGCCGACACCCAGCGGCCTGGCCGAGGCCCTCAGCGCGGCGCTGAGTCGTCCCGGAGGGCAGGAAGCGGCCCGCGCGGCATCCGAGTCGGTCCGGAAGTTCGGCTGGAGCCGGGCGCAGGCCGACATCGTCCGGATTCTCGAGAACGACGTGTACGGGCCGGAAGACCCCCACGTGGCGAACTGATGGCGACGACCATGACCGATCACAAGTCCGAAGCGACCAGGCCGACGAACTCGTCCATCAGCACGCAGACGGCGTCCGGTGTGCTCTGGATGACCGTCCAGAAATGGGCGATCCGTGTCTCAGGACTGGTGACGATCGCCGTCCTGACCCGTTTCCTCAGCCCGGAGGACTTCGGCACGGTGGCGGCCGCCTCAGCGGTTCTGCCGTTCTTCTACCTCCTCTCCGATATCGGGTTCTCCGCCTACATCGTGCAGGCAGACCGGGCGGATCGGCGGATGCTGAGCACGGGCTTCTGGTTCTCGACACTCGCGGGACTCCTGCTGGCCGCGGTGCTGGTCGCGGCAGCACCGCTCTTCGGCCTCCTGTTCACGTCCGATGAATTCGTGCCGGTGCTGCAGGTCCTGTCGCTGACGGTGATCTTCACGGCGCTGTCATCGGTGCCGATGGCTTTGCTCCGGCGCGGGATGCGGTTCCGTGCACTCGCGGTGCAGGGGGCAACGGCTGCCCTGGTTGCGCAGGTGATCGCGGTGGCGATGACGCTGGGCGGATTCGGGGTCTGGGCGCTCGTCGGCCAGGCGATGGCGTCACAGGTGGTCGTGGCGGTGCTCGCCTGGGCGACGGCGAAGTGGACGCCGGCCTTCGCGTTCTCCCGGAGCGAGTTCTGGACCATGGCCAGGTTCGGAAGCAAAGTGCTTGGCGTGGAGTTCGTGACCATGTGCCGGGTTTCAGCGGAGGCGGCGATCGTCTCGGCAACGCTCGGCATGGCCGCCCTCGGCTACCTGAACATCGCGCAGCGGTTGGTGCAGATCGTCCAGGACCTCACCGGCGCCGCACTCGTTCCGGTCTCGACCGTCGCGTTCGCCAGGATCCGCGAGTCATCCGAACGGCTTCGGAACGCGTACGTCCGTGCCCTCCGGATGACCTATGCAGCCATGTCGCCGCCCCTCACGCTCCTGGCGGTGGCTGCGCCGCTGATCATTCCGATCCTGTTCGGGGACGGCTGGGACGAGAGCGCCAGAGTGGCCCAGATCCTCGCCCTCGCAGGCCTCATGGTGGTCGGGGCGACGCTCGATCACGGCCTCTTCTACGGCACCGGCAAGCCCGGCCAATGGTTCGTGTATGCCGTTCTCATCGACGCGCTGACCGTCGCCGTCACGGCGGTGACGGCGCGGTGGGGCCTCGAGGCCATTGCCTGGGGCTTCCTCGGGGTCGCCGTCGTGGCGACCGTCACACGCTGGTTCCTCGTCGCGAGATTGCTGCACGCATCACCGAGAACGCTCGCCGGGCCTTTCGGCTTCCTTGCGGCTGCGGTGCTGGCGGGTGGCGGGGCAGGCTGGGCGGTCCTCGAGCTCACAACCGGGCTGCACCCGATCGTCCGGATCGGGCTCGCCGGCGTTGCCGTCCTGGTTGCCTACCTCATCGCTGTGCGCCTGTTCGCCCGTCAGGTTCTCGGAGAGCTGGCCGCCTACCTGCCGCATCCCAGCTGGATTTCACGGATACATCCCACCCCGAAAACCAAGGAGCAATCATGACTGGCGCCGCGTCGATTTCCCCGCACGTGCTCATCATCGTGCAGAACCTCCCTGTGCCGCTGGACCGGAGGGTGTGGCTGGAGTGCAAAGCGCTGATCGCCCGGGGCTACCGGGTCAGCGTCATCTGCCCGAAGGGTCCCGGCGATCCCTCGCGTCAGCGCATCGACGGAGTGGACATCTACAAGTACGCACCGGCACCGCAGGCGAGGGGGCCCGCCGGCTATGCGTGGGAGTTCGCCTATAGCTGGGTCCGCACCGCGGCGCTGTCCCTGACAGTACGGCTCAACCTGCGGTTCGACATCATCCAGGCCTGCAATCCGCCGGACACCTACTGGCTGCTGGCCCTGTTGTGGCGCGCCTCCAGGGTCAGGTTCGTCTTCGACCACCACGACCTGAACCCGGAACTCTTCATCTCGCGGTTCGGTGAACCACGGGGTCTGCTGAAGTTGCTCGAGTATCGCTTCCTGCTCTGGCTCGAACGCCGCACCTTCCGCCTGGCCGATCGGATCATCTCCACGAATGAGTCGTACCGTTCCATCGCGATCCGGCGTGGACACCGACGACCGAACGAGGTCACCGTCGTCCGGAGCGGACCCGACACCACCCAGATGCGTCCGATCTACCCGGCGCGCCCACGAGCTGCAGGCGAGATCAACCTCGTCTACCTCGGCATCATGGGACCGCAGGACGGGGTCGACCAGGTGCTTCTCGTCGTCGACGAACTCGTTCACCGCCGGGGACGGACCACCGTGACGGCCACACTCCTCGGCTTCGGCGACTGCCTGGAAGACCTCAAACGGCAGTCGGCCGTGCTCGGGCTCGAGGACCACGTGACGTTCACGGGTCGCGTGGACCGGGTGCAGATTGCCGAACACCTCAGCCGCGCCGACATCGGACTGTGCCCCGACCTCAAGACACCCCTCAACAACCTGTCCACCATGAACAAGACCATGGAGTACATGGCCTATGCCCTGCCGGCCGTGTCCTTCGACCTGCTCGAGACCCAGGTCTCCGGCGGGGACTCCGTGCTCTACGTGCCGTCAGGTGACATCCAGGCCTTCGCCGACGCCGTCGAGAAACTGATCGACGATCCCCAGCTTCGCGCGGAACTCGGGAGACAGGCGCGCACGAGGGTAGCCACCTTCCTGGACTGGCGGCCGCAGGCGGAAGCGTACGTCTCGGTGTTCGATGAGCTCTCCGGCTTCTCCCCCGTTGCGCCTGCTCCTCTCACGGCCGACGCCGACTCCAACGGTCGGCGCTACGTCGACCTCGACGACCCCGAGGAATTCGGCCGTTACCTTCTGCAGCGGGCCCACGGTGCGGAGAGGAGCCCGCGATGACCGCGTTGCGGGCCAACTTTCACCATCTGCTCTCCTCGGCAGCGCAGAAGACCCCGGCGAGCGCCGCGCTCAGCTACCGAGAGGTCACCGTCGACTACGCCGAAACGTGGCGGATGTCCTGCTCGACGGCGTCGCACCTGCGCGCCCTCGGCGTGACGCGCGGCGACCGGGTGGCGATCTACCTCGAGAAGCGGATCGAAACCGTCGTGGCCATGTTCGCGGTCTCCGCCGCTGGCGGCGTCTTCGTCCCGGTCAACCACGTGCTCAAGTCGAACCAGGTCAGCCACATCCTCGGCGACAGCGGGGCACGAGTGCTCATCACATCCGCTGACCGGCTCTCCCAGCTGGCCGCCTCGCTGCCCGGCACGCAAGTCACGGACGTGATCGTCGTGGGAAACACCGCCCCTCACGACGTCGGCCCCTGGGCTCTGCACACCTGGGACGACAGCAGAACGGGAGCGACGGTCCCTGAGCGGTCGCCGGTCATCGACCTCGACCCGGCAGCGATCCTGTACACGTCCGGCAGCACCGGGAAACCCAAGGGCGTCGTCCTCAGCCACCGCAACCTCCTCGTCGGGGCCGAGAGCGTGGCGAGCTACCTCGGCAACACGAGCGACGACGTTCTCCTCAGTGTGCTCCCGCTGAGCTTCGACGCCGGCCTGAGCCAGGTGACGACGGCTTTCTCCGTCGGCGCCCACTGCGTCCTGATGAACTACCTGCTGCCGTCCGAGGTGCCGAAACTGTGTGAACGGTACGGCGTCACCGGCCTCACCTGCGTGCCGCCGCTCTGGTTGCAACTGGCCGGGGTGGCCTGGCCCGAAGCCGCGGCTCGCCGGCTCCGGTACTGGGCGAACACCGGTGGCAGGATGCCGCGCTCGACCCTCGACCGGCTGCGGGGCACCTTCGCCGAGGCCGACCCGTACCTGATGTACGGCCTGACCGAGGCATTCCGGTCCACCTTCCTCGACCCGTCCGAAATCGACCGCCGGCCGGACTCGATCGGCAAGGCCATCCCCAACGCCGAGATCCTGGTGCTCCGCCTGGACGGCACACCGTGCGACCCGGGCGAGGAAGGCGAGCTCGTTCACCGCGGGGCGCTCGTGGCGCTCGGCTACTGGAACGACCCGGTGCGCACGGCTGAACGGTTCCGGCCCCTGCACCGGCCAGGAGAGGAATGGCGATCAGCCGAAACGGCGGTCTGGTCGGGCGACACGGTGGTCGCCGACCAGGAAGGATTCCTGTATTTCGTCGGCCGCCGTGACGCGATGATCAAGACGTCCGGGTATCGGGTGAGCCCGAGCGAAATCGAGGACGCGGCCTACGGAACAGGCCTCGTGCGCGACGCCGTGGCCATCGGCGTCGACGATGACGCGCTCGGCCAGCGGATCGTCCTGGTGGCTACCCCGATCAGATCCGACCTCGACGCCGCGACGCTCACCGCCGCGCTGAAGCAGGTCCTGCCGCTCTACATGGTCCCGTCCTCCGTCGATCTGCGGGACGAACTGCACCGTTCCCCCAACGGCAAGTACGACCTCAGTCTGCTCAAAGCAGAGGTGTCCGTATGAAAACGCACGAGCACATCGCCGGATTCGGCACGGCCGACGGCGAACTCCTGGTCGGCGGGATGACGGTCACGAGACTGGCCGCCCGCGTGGGATCGACGCCGTTCTTCGCCTACGATCGGGGGCTGCTCGAGGCGCGGGTTGCGCGCCTGCGATCGGTGCTTCCCGCGAAACTCGAACTCAGCTACGCGATGAAGGCGAACCCCATGCCCGCCGTCGTGCAGCACCTGGCCCGCAGCGTCGACCGGCTCGACGTCGCTTCGGGACTCGAGCTGCAGGCCGCACTCGACACCCCGATCCCCGCAGGCAAAGTCAGTTTCGCCGGCCCGGGCAAGAGCCCGGCAGAGATCCGCCAGGCGGTCGCCGCGGGCGCCCTGGTCGAGGTCGAATCGTCCACCGAGCTGCGACGGGTGATCGACGCGGGCGACGAACTCGGACATCGCCCGAACGTCGCGGTGCGGGTGAACCCCGACTTCGCGGTGAAAGGATCGGGGATGCGCATGGGCGGGGGTCCCCAGCAGTTCGGTATCGACGCAGAGCAGGTGCCACGTGTGTTGCGCGAGCACGCCACCGCCGGAGTGAACGTGCTCGGTTTCCACGTCTTCGCCGGTTCCCAGAACCTGAACGCCGAGATTCTCGCGGATGCCCAGCAACGCACCGTCGACCTCGTCTGCGCGCTCGCCGACGAGCTGCCGACACCTGTGCGCTACGTCAACCTGGGCGGCGGGTTCGGCATCCCGTACCTGGACCGGGACCAGCCCCTCGACCTCGACGTCGTCGCGGAGAACCTCCACCGGCTGGTGGACGGTCCGATCGCTGAGAGGATGCCGGAGGCGAGCCCGGTGATCGAGCTCGGCCGCTATCTCGTCGGCGAGTGCGGGATCTACGTGACCCGGGTCATCGACCGGAAGGTGTCCCGCGGCACCACCTTTCTCGTCGTCGACGGGGGAATGCATCACCAGCTCGCCGCCTCCGGCAACTTCGGCCAGGCGATCCGCCGGAACTATCCGCTCGCTGTCGGCAACCACGCCGAGCCCGGCCCCGAGGAGCGGGTCACGATCGTCGGCTGCCTCTGCACACCGCTCGACCTGCTCGGGGAGAACGTGGACCTGCCTCACGCCGCCCTCGACGACCTCATCGTGATCTTCCAGGCGGGGGCATACGGCCTCACCGCCAGCCCGACCGCCTTCCTCGGACATCCTGCTCCGGCGGAAGTCCTCGTCTGAACCCCGACCGCTCGGAAGGAGCATCCCATGACCAACACTCTGGACGCCGTACGTACGGTGCTGATCGAATCCCTCGAGTTGCAGCAGCGCCCTGAGGACCTGCGCGAGGACACCGTGTTGTTCGGTTCGCTGCCGGAACTCGATTCGTTCGGAGTGGTTCAACTCGTGACATCCCTGGAGGACCGGTTCGACATCAGGGTCGACGACGACGAGTTCGGCGCCGACATCTTCGAGACGGTGGGCACCCTGACCGAGTTCGTCGATGCCAAACTCGCCGTCGCCTGAGCGGCGAGGTCCCCACGCGGCACTGCCCGGTTTTCTGGCACTGCACCGCGACGATCCGGCGCTGAGTGAGGTGCTCGGCGCAACCGCCGGAGTCACCACCACGGCCTGCGGTGCAGCGAACCTGGCCTTCTGGGGGCTGACCTCGCTGACCGTCCCGACCCCCACCCTCGCGCTCTCCCGCGTCGCCCGCACCGAGCACGGAGAAGTCTCGTCCACCCGGATCGCCGAGGCCATGCGCCGCGACCCGGCCAGCCTGACACCCCTGCTCCCGCCCTTCGCTGCGGTGCGGGGAGCCGACAGCGGGGTGACCATGGTCGCGGACTCCATGGGTTTCCGCCAGCTCTATCACAGCAGCCCGGATGCCACCCAGCGGCCCGTCCTGTCGACCTCCGCCCTGTTCGCCGGGTGGGCGCTCTCGGCGGAACTGGACCACACGGCAGTGGCCGTGCAGTCCCTCCTGGGCTGGCAGCTCGGCCAGCGCACCCTGTTCCAGGGAGTCCAGAAACTCGCCCCAGGCGCCGTCGCACGCCTGGACGAGCGCGGAGTCGAACTGGAACGACCGGCACCGTCCCAGGATCCGGCGCTCACGCTCGAGGAGGCCGTCCCGCTCGCCGCGGCCCTGCTCCGCACGTCTCTGAACGCGCTGCTGGACGACCACCCGGGCGCTGTTCTGCAACTGACCGGCGGCCAGGATTCCCGACTCCTTCTCAGCGCGATTCCCGCCGCTCGCCGACGGGGCCTTTCCGCGATGACGCTCGGCGTTCCCGGCAGCGGCGATGTCACCGTCGCTCGCCAGCTCGCCGAGCGATATGGTTTGCGGCACGAGGTTCACGGTCTCGCGACTCTCGAAGACCTGGGCGACTCGGATGCGTGGGACCTTTCGCGGGAGGCAGCGATGCGTCTCGATGGGATGTCCGACCCGATCGCACTCGCCGCCCTCGACGCGGCCGAGGGCAGTTTCGACCAGGGTGTGAGGATCTCGGGACTCGGCGGGGAGGTCGCCCGCGGGTTCTACTACGTCGGCGCGGTACGCGAACGGCCCTTCTCACCGAAGGACGCCGAACGGCTCGCCGCCTGGCGGATGTTCGTGAACGAGGCCGTGGAACCGGACCTGCTCGACCCCGGGTTCGCTGCGTGGGCGCGTGCGGCCGCGAACGCCGAGGTCGCAGCAGCAATGGCTGCCGCGGGCGGCGAATGGTTCCGGGCGACCGACGAGTTGTACCTGCGGCACCGCATGCAGCGCTGGGCGGGAGTCACCGACACGGCGGTCGGCGATCGCCGTGTGGTCATCAACCCGATGTTATGCGAGCAGTTTCTCCGGATCGCGTCACGACTGCCGCCGACGGCGAAAGCGCGCTCACGGTTCCTCGCCCGGTTGCAGATGGAGCTCGACCCCGAACTCGGCAGCATCCCGCTCGAGGGACGCCCCTCCCCGGCTGCCGCGGCGTACCCGGGCCCGTGGCGATCAGCGAACGCGATGATCCGTACCGGGCGGCGCCTGGGCCGCAAGGTGACCCAGCGCATCCGTCGCCAGAACCGTCCACCCGCCGGCGGTTCCCTTCTCGCCGGCAAAGTCGTGGAGCACTGGCGGGCACACCCCGACCTCCTGTCTTCGGCGCAACTGGGGACCTTCGTCCGCACGGAGTGGATCGAGAGCGTTCTGACAGGCTCGATTGCGCCGCGCCCGAGTTCGGTCGCATTCCTGACGAACCTGATCGTGGCTGCCGGTGATCCGGCTGAGAAGCGCGGAAAAGAAGTACGGAAGAGAAGCGCCTGAACACGAGGAAACCTCGAATTTGACTTGCCCCACAATGTTCGTTGTAATGAGAGAGCGTTACATGTCCCCCGAATGGGGGTCGCCCTCCCGACAGGCGGGTGCCCGTCCGCCGGCTAACCGACACGGACCGCGTGGGCACAATCTCTCGATTCTACGAATCAGGCTCATCTTGTTTTCTTCTCACACTTTCGTGCGCCCTCGTGCGCAAAAAACGACCCCGACACCCATTATTCGCTTCGGCGCTGTCGCTGCTGCGTTCGCGATGCTGCTCGCCACCTTCCTGGCGATCGGCCCACTGACGGCCTCTCCAGCAGCCGCTGCCACCAGTACCCTCCTCGGTACGCCCACCAACCTCGTCCAGCACTCCGACACCGGCGGCGTCGAGGTCGGCACCAAATTCACCGCCGTCTCAGACGGCAGCGCCACCGCCATGCGGTTCTGGAAAACCAAGGACACCGTGGCATCCCACGGCGGAAGCCTCTGGTCGAGTTCCGGGACGAGGCTCGCCAGGACGACGTTCTCCAACGAGACCGCCTCCGGCTGGCAGACGGCAGAGTTCGACCAGCCGGTCGCGCTGAAAGCCGGCCAGACGTACGTCGTGTCGTACTACGCGCCGCGAGGCCAGTACGCCGTCACCTACGATTTCACCGGCCAGTCGCAGTCAGCTGACCTGAAGATCGCCGCCGGATCCGGCCTCTTCACCTACGGATCGACATCGCAGTTCCCCACCTCGAGCTGGCGCAACAGCAACTACTGGGTTGATGTTGTGTTCGAGCCGGCGCCGAAACCGGCACCGGCCCCGGCCCCGGCGCCGACGCCTGAGCCGACTCCTGAGCCGACTCCTGAGCCGACCCAGCCGTCCACCGGGTTCCCCTCCGCGGCGACAACCGGAGTACCCGCAGGAACGGCTCTCTCGACCTACACCGGCCCGTGCCGGATCACGACACCGAACACCGTCATCGACGCCAAGATCGTGAACTGTGGCGACCTGCGGATTGAGACCACAGGCGTCAGGATCGCAAACTCGATCATCAACGGCAAGGTCTACACCGACGAGCACGGCATCGGCGCCTTCACCATCACAGACAGTGAGGTCAGGGCCGGCAACTGGGAGGGCACCGGCATCGGCGATGCCCGCTTCACCGCGACCCGGGTCGAGGTGTCCGGCGGCAGCCGATCGGTCAACTGCTTCCTCAGTTGCACCATCCAGGACTCGTACGTGCACGGCCAGTTCACTGACTACACGGGGCGTGCCCACGAATCCGGGATCCGGATGGGATCCAACGCCGTGATCCGGCACAACACCATCGCGTGCGACGCACCCGACATCGCACCGGACGCGGGATGCTCCGCGGCACTGACCGGCTACGGCGACTTCTGGGCCGTGACCAACAACACGATCGACCGCAACCTGTTCGTCGGCGGTTCCGGCGGCTATTGCTCGTACGGCGGATCGACGGCAGGTAAGCCGTACTCCAGCGCGACCCGGGACATCCGGTTCACCAACAATGTGTGGGAGCGCGGAGAGAGCGGCCAGTGCGGATTCTGGGGACCGATCACGTCGTTCGATGTGAATGCGCCAGGCAACGTCTGGAGCAACAACACCTACGACGACGGATCAGTCGTCCGACCGGCGAACTGACCAGGACCGACCCGAGCGTCGCGGCCACCTTCGGGTGGCCGCGACGTTTTCGTTGTGCCTCACCACTCGAGCAGGGTCAGCTCGCTGTAGAGATAGTCCACGGCCTCGGGGGCGACAGCCTTACTGAGGAGCATCTTTGCCCGAGGCGTGCGCAATGCGTAGCCGTGCGGGACATCGAATCCGAGGATGCGGCGTTCGGCGAGCGTCGCCAGCGCACCCTGTCTCAGCAGCAGATGCGACGCGAGGTGGGGCCACGACGACCGCAGAAGCTCGGTACTGCCCCCGGCGTAGAGCGGGGTCGCGAAGAGCGGGAGGCGTTTGCGCCGATCCCGCCGGACGACGAGGTAGCAGTATGCCCCGCCCGCGGTCGCGACGATATGGCGGGCGGCCGGAGCATCCCGATGGTCGCGGAAGACCTGTGCGTCCCGCCCCGACAGGATGCCGTCGATCACGGCCACATCGTCCGTCACGGTGAGACCGCGGTGCGGCAGACGGGGCAGATTGGGCACCACCCGGGTGGCGGTGTCGAGTTCCTGGAACCCCAGCCGCCGGTTCAACGCGACGACGTTTCCGCTCGGGGAGAAGTCGGTGAACTCGAAATCCCGCTGGGCGAGGATCGCCCGTACCAGCCGGAAGCTCTGGGCCCGGTGGTCCTCCCGAACGCAGAACGCCGCCAGGTTGCAGAATCGCCTGGGGACGCCATCGACCTCCCGCTCTGAGTAAACCGCGACGTAGGCCCCGACGATGTCGGAGTCGACCACGAGCTGGAAGCCGTGGTTCGGCGCCTCGCCGTTCCACGGGGGCGCCAGGATCGCGTTCCACGCGTCGACAGACACCCGGGGATTCAGGTGGGTGTGAAGAAAACGGGAGACGGCATCGGCATCCGTGCCGCTGATCGGTCGGACTTCCGCTTTCCCGGGCTCCATGAGCCGAATAATACGGCACGCGCGGCGCGGGCCCGGTATCCTGCTCGACAGAACTGACTTGTCGACCGCGAACCACCGGAAGGACCCTCAGGATGCCGAGCGTCGTGATCGCCGCGCACAATGAGGAGAGCGTGTTGGGGCAGAGCCTCGATGCACTCCTCGACCAGGCCACGTCCGCGCCGTTCGAGATCGTTGTCAGCGCGAACGGCTGCACCGACCGAACGGTGGCTGTCGCCACCCGACCGGGTGTGACGGTGATCGATCGCCAGGAGCCGGGAAAGGCCGCGGCGCTCAATGCCGGAGACCAGGCTGCTGTCGGGTACCCCCGGATCTACCTCGATGCCGACATCCTGGTTCCGCCTGGCGCTCTTGCGGAGGTACTCGACAGCTTCGCCGGGTTTCCGTCCCCGCTCGCCGTTGTGCCTCGGCGCCGTCTGAACACGACGGGTCGGCCCTGGCCGGTTCGGGCGTATTTCGCCATCAACGAGCGGCTTCCTGCTTTCCGGAACGGCTTGTTCGGCCGCGGGATGATCGCACTCTCGGAGCAGGGCCGGGCGCGGTTCGACGCGTTCCCCGCTATGATCGCAGACGACCTGTTCCTGGACTCCCTGTTCTCGGATGCCGAAAAGGTTGAGCTGAGCGGTGTCGAGGTGGTCGTCGAGGCGCCGTTCACAACCGGCGACCTGCTCCGGCGGCTCGTGCGGGTCCGGCGCGGCAACGCCGAGATGAGGAAAGCGGCCGCCGCCGGACAGGTCGACGTGGTGGTACGACCCTCCGACCGGTGGGCCTGGCTGCGCGACGTGGTTCTGCCGAACCCGCGCCTGGCAGCGGCGGCTGTGCCGTATCTGTCCATCACGGTGTTCGCCGCACTCCGTGCGCGCCGGGGGGCCGCCGATGCCTGGGGCCGCGACGAGAGCACCCGCCGGCAACCACCGTCGGCGAGGAACGAGGCCTCAGCGTGAACGTCAATCTCTGCTTTCATGGCATCGGCACAAGCGTTCGCGAGCGGGAAGAGGGAGAATCGCGCTACTGGGTCAGCGAGAATACCTTCCTTCGCATCCTCGATGTCGTCGCCGGCAACCCTCGCGTTCGGCTGAGCTTCGACGACGGCAATCGGTCAGACGTCGACATCGCGCTTCCCGCCCTGCGTGACCGCGGGCTCCATGCCGCGTTCTTTGCCCTTGCCGGCCGCCTGGAGGACGAGGCGAGCCTCTCGGCCGGCGACCTGCGCGACCTGCGCGCGGCCGGGATGACGATCGGCAGCCACGGCTGGACCCATGTCCCCTGGCGCGGCCTGGACGAAGCGGCAGCGCGACGGGAACTGGTGGATGCGCGCGCGATTCTCGCGGAGGCCAGCGGGGGCGCGATCGACGACGCCGCGCTCCCCCTCGGACGGTATGACCGGCAGCTCCTGCGGCGCCTGGCGGCGATCGGGTACAGGAACGTCTACACCAGCGACCGATTCCCCGCACGCGCCTCCACGTGGCTGCAGTCCCGCTACAGCGCCACCGCCGCCGACTCCGCAGAATCGATCGGCTCGCTGCTGACGCGCCCTCCCGGCGCATCGGAGTTGCGGGTCCTCGCATCGAGCGCGTTCAAGAGGCTGCAGTAGCCGCCTGGCGGTGGCTCACAGAGCCCTCGGACGAATCTCGACCTGCTCGTAGAGCTGCACCATCCGATCGACTCGCTGTTCCCACAGATGAACGCGTGCGGCACGCTCGCGCGCAGCAGCCCCCATCCGAAGCCGCAAGGCCGGATCCTCGACGAGCGAGCGGACCGCCACGGCGCAGTCGGCTGCCAGCTGCTCCGGCGAGACGGCGGGCAGCCGGAACGCACAACGATCATCGACGTTCGCCCCGGGACCGCCACGATCGCAGACGACGAGGGGCAGACCGAACGCCATGGCCTCGAGGCTGACGTTGCCGCCCGGTTCCCGGTAGCTGGGAAAGACGAACACGTCGGCTCGCTCGTAGAAGCCGTCGACAGCCCCTCGCGGCACAGTGCCGTGGAAAGTGACGCGGTCGGTCAGGCCGAGCTCCCGGGTCAGCGACTCACACGCTTCCCGGTCGTTGCCGTCCCCCAGGACATCCAGCACCACGTCCAGGTCCTGCAGGCGATACAGGGCGCTGATGACGTCGCGCAGTCCTTTCGTGCGCACGATCCGGCCCACGTGCAGCAACCGCACAGGACCCGCGCGCGTGGACCGGTCGATGCGCGGACGGACCTCATGAACGGCTGTCTCACTCATGATTTCGAACCGCTGCAACCGGACGCCGGCGAGAAACTCCTCCACATACGGGGCGACCCCGATCACGCAGTCCGCGGACTCGTAGGTTCCGCGCAGCAGCCGGTCATGTCGCAGCCGCCAGTCGTCGAGTCTGCGGAGACGCTGGTACCACGGGGTGGCCCCCTCCTCGACGACGAATGCCGGAGGCGACGAAAGGCTCCCGCCGACCGGGCCGAGAATCAGGGGGATGCCGAGCCCGGCGGCCGGCGAGGGATAGCGCATGGCGACCGGCACGACCTGGTGGGCGAGATCGAACTGTTCACCCTCCGTCATGCACTGTCGGATCCATCTCCGCGCACGGGCATAGAAGACGGCATACGAGGGCTGCAACAGGGAGTTCAGGCGCTCGAACCGGCCGACGATCGGAGGCTCACCCCATTCGATGACGCGCACCCCCCGCAGTTGCCTGGAGGGCGGAGTGTGGCCCTGCTTGTAGGTGGTGAGCAGGGTCACGTCGAAGTGCGTCGACAGCAGGTTCGCCCACTGGAACGCCAGCCATGACTCACCCACATCCTCGCCGTCGCAGGCGGGCGCGATCATCAGGAGTGTCTTCATCGCGTCACCGGGGCAGGATCGCCGTGCTGGCGTTGAGCTGGGGAGGACGGAGCGAGGGGCGAAGCAGGGCGCGCACTGTCGACCAGGACTTGCGGTGCCCCAGGACCGCGCGCCGGAGTTCCACCAGGACGGTCATGACGAAGTAGAGCCACGCGCGCAGGTCGCCTGCCCGTCGGCGATACAGCCGGATCCTGTTGACCATCTTCATCGTGTGTGTCGCGGCGCTCTCCCCCGAGCCCCCTCCCACGTGCATCGCTCCGGCGTGGGGGGAATACACCGTGGCCCACCCCGCATCCCGTGCCCGCAAACTGAAATCGGTCTCCTCGGAGTACAGGAAGAAGGACTCGTCGAAGCCGTGAAGGGCATCGAAGCACCGGCCGTCCACGAGCAGGATCGCTCCGACCGCCCAGTCGACCTCGTGCTCGCTTACATACTCGCTCACCTCCTCGATCCGTTCCGTGAAGGCCGGAAGGCCGGTGAAGCTCAGGCCGCCGGCCCGGCCGAGGGTGGGACCTCTCCTGAGGGTTGGGGAGAGGCTGCCGTCCTTCTCCCGCACGCACGGCGCGACGATCCCGACGGATGGCCGCCGGAGCGTCTCGAGCATCCGCGGTACGGCGCCCGGGTCGAGGGTGGCGTCGGGATTGAGGATGAGAATCGCGGATGCCGGCGGCGATGCCTGGACCGCGCGGTTGATTCCGGCTGCATAACCATCGTTCGTCGATCTCACGATGGTGACCTCCGACCGGGAGACCAGCAGATCCGGGGTTCCGTCGACCGAATCGTTGTCGACAACGACGACGGAGTAGCTGACGTCGCCGAACGCCGCAGGCAGGCTGTCGAGGAGGGCGAGAACGTGGCGGCGGCTGTTGTAGGTGACGACGACAGCAGCGACGTCGACGGGCACAGGGGTCATGGTGTTGGGGGTCCAATCCGGTCGAAATCTTCACTCGGGGCGCGGCCATCGCGGCGATCGGGGATCGGGCGCGTTCCGGCCGATTCCGGCATTCCCGGACCGTCCCCGGCCGCAACAGCGCGGATGCTCGCACACAGCCCCAGGAGCAGGAAGAGCATGCCTCCGGCGATCGGAAAGGAGAGCCCGTCGAAGAAGAGAAAGAGAACCGCGACGTTGAACATGGCCGCGGCAAGCGCGTGTCCGAGCAGCCGGATCCCGGGGTCGGCCGAGAACCGGGCCCGGCGGGCACTCCAGATGCCGGCGACGAAGAGGCCGGCGAACGCGAGAATGCCCAGGGTGCCGAGTTCGACCGCGAGGAGCACCCACTGGTTGTCGAAGATGTAATACCGGGGCAGGAAGATGCCGTACCCGGTGCCGATCAGCGGTGAATGGGACATGAACCCGGGAACCAGTTCCACCCCCCGGGTCCGCGACTGGGTGCTGGGGTCATCACCGATGCCCGTGAACAGGCCGATGGTCGTGGACAATAATCCAGGGCTCGCCGCGAAGACGGCGAACGCGACGATCGTTCCGACCCCGAGTGTCGCTGGAAGGTATCGGCGCGGAACCGCGGGGAGCATGGAGATCACGGCGACGACGAACCCGATGATCGCCGACCGTGAGACAGCGACCAACGATGAGACGGAGATGAGACCGACGGGCAGCCACCACCAGAGGTCCCTGCTCGAGGGATTTCGCCGGAACCCGAGAGACACCGCAACGGCGATGACGAGGGGAAGCGCGGCGTTGAGGGCTGTCGCGTATTCGAGCGGGTGAATTGCCGTCCCGGATGACCGGATCACCCCCGCGCGCTCGCCGAGGCCGCCGGCGAGGCTGAGACCGGGAACGGAGCCGAAGAACCCGACGAGTGCCTGCCCGGTGACGACCTGCAGCAGGCCGAGGGCCGCGAGCAGTCCGGCCCCGATCCCGATCCGGCGCACCATGGCCGAGAGCTCGCTCATCGTGCGGATGCCGTCCACCGCGACGAGGAACACTCCCGCCCAGGACAGCAGCCGGATCAGTGCCGTGACGGCAGGACTCAGCTGGTCATCCGGCTGGCCGCGGAGCATCGCGGCCGCGAAGCTGAGCAGTGCGACGACCACGAACGCCGCGAACGCGAAGCGAACCGGCTGGGAAATGCCCGGCACCCCGTCTGCGTCCGTCTGCAGCCGCGCGACGGCCCACCAGACGACCAGGACCAGCCCCCAGATCAGGGATGGCCGGCCCAGGGTGCCCAGCGCGGTGATCGTGACCCCCGACGGTATCGCGAGGAGCAGCACGAGGTACACGGTGAGCATCGTGACGGCATCGATCTCCCTGCGCGCGCCGATGGCGAGGTGGAGGGATGCAGCGTGTCGCGGCGATCGGCTTTCGAGCGTCATGCGGGATCACCGTCTGGCGTCCGCGTGGGGACGTTGCGCTTCAGACAGAGTCTCGTCGACTGGCAGGCTCGCGGACGCGTCCTCGCGCTGGGCTGGCGCTCCCGGCGTCGCCTGTGCTTCAGCCGCACCGGCCTTGTGCGATCGTGGCGCCGCCCCGGGCTCGTGTTCTCCTCGAACAGCGGGTTCGCGCTCCCGCCTGCGCCTGCTGGATCCTTCGACGAGGCTCGCGATGAGCAGCGTGAGTATTGTTCCGACCAGGGCGACACCGGCGACAGCCAGGGCCCGGTCACGCACCTGCTCCTCACCCTGCTCGTCGACCGTCACGGGGATGACAGTCATCCGGTTGTTGTCGGGAATGCTCTCGACATCCTGGAACTCGTTGAGCACCGTCACCGTCCGATCGATGAGCATCGCCAGGACCGCCTCCGCGGCGGCATCGCTGCTCGCCGTCACCGTGATGAGGACGATCGGCCCGGCAGTTGTGGTGTCTCGCGAGATCTCCACATCGATTCCCGGATGCTCCTCGACCACGTCGTTCAGCACGTTCTCCGACCCGACCGCGCGCACGAGGACGTCGGCGGCGGGGGCCAGGCCGCCCAGGAACAGGTAGGGGTTCCCGCCTTCGGGGATGCTGTTGTCCCCGGGAATCAGAAGCTGGGTCGCTGACCGGTTGTAGTCAGGGGGGATCGCGAACCAGGCGCCGACCGCAAGGGACGCCGCGATCAGGAGGCCAGGAACAACGATGTACCACCGCCGCAGGAGGCCGAGGATGGTGTCGGTGAATTTCATGGTGTCACTCCTTCGCCCGGGCGGCCGCGGATGCTCCGGCGATCCCGGTTGGGATTGGGTCGTCTCTTCGACAGCACACCGTCCACGGTCACCGAGGCCCACGCAGCGGTGAGCACCGCCGCAGCGAGCATGGCGGCGAAGGCGGTGAACTGGGTCCTGCGGGAGGGGGTGATGTAGTCGATCTGGGTGGTGAGGGGAACAATGGACGCCGAAATCCGGTCGGCCGGCGACGCCCCCACGATCTCCTGCAGGGAGTCTGAAGCGGAGAGGATCCTGTCGATCGTCTCCTCCTGCTCTGACTTGACCTCGGCGAAGCTCCTGCCGGCGATGTCGATTTCGATTTCCGCTTTGCTGACGGACGAATACCATTGGTTTCCCGAGTTCGTCAGCGATACCTCGGTTCCCTCGCGGATACCGGCGCCGTAGTACGGGGCGTCCGCCAACGAATAGCCCTCGGGAGGTCGGCCGTCGTTGGCTTCCAGGACGACGGCCGCAGCAAACGCGATGATGCTGGCGTCGTCTGCTCCGTTGTCCGGTGAGAGGCTCGTGCCGGCGGAACGGAGAAACGTGATGACCGTCCTGGTCGTGTAGATGCCCCCGTCACGCGCCATGAGCACGGCGGCAATCGCAACGCAGGCGAGAATCGTGAGCGGGACGTACCAGCGCCTGACCATGGCGCCCACGATGGAACGGAGAGTCATGGCCGCAACGCGCCTTCGAGGCTGGCCGCGACGTACTCCTGCTGGTCGGGCGTGATGTGCGGGTACAGGGGAAGAGAGAGCATGGTGGATGCTGCCTCCTCGGCGACCGGGAAGCTCCCGGCTCCATATCCAAGGTGTGCGAAAGCACCAGTGAGGTGGACCGGCACCGGGTAATGAACCCCCACGCCGATTCCGGCATCGGTCAGCGCGCTGAGGATGCGGTCCCGATCGGCGACGCGAACGACATAGAGGTGCCAGACATCGACGTTGCCTTCCGCCGTGGTGGGGAGCACCACGTTCCGAAGACTCCCGAGCAGCGTCGAATAGTGAGCGGCCGCGGCTCGTCGTCGGTCGTTCCACGCTTCGAGCCGACGCAACTTGGCGTTGAGGACGACGGCCTGCACGGTGTCGAGCCGTGAGTTCATGCCGACGACCTCGTGCTGGTATTTGACGGCGCTCCCGTGCGCCCCGAGCAGGCGCACACGAGCGGCAACCTCTTCGCTGTTGGTCGTCACCGCTCCGGCGTCGCCCGCAGCACCGAGGTTCTTCCCCGGGTAGAAACTCGTCGCTGCGGCGAGTCCCCAGGACCCGGCCGCTCTCGAATGGCGGGAAGCGCCCTGGGACTGGGCGGCGTCTTCGATGAGCGCGGCCCCGCACTCGCGTGCGATCTGCTCGAGCATCTCGACAGGCGCGACCTGGCCGAACAGGTGAACGGGGACGATGGCCTGGGTGCGTTCGGTTACCGCTGCCTCCACCCGAGTGGGGTCGATGAGCAGGTGGGTGGGATCCACGTCCACAAGGACCGGGCGGGCTCCGATGCGCGCGACGGCTTCGGCCGTCGCGACGAAGGTGTTTGCCGGCAGGATGACTTCTCCTCCCGGCGTCACACCGGCCGCACGGAGTGCAAGTTCGAGAGCATCGGTGCCGTTCGCTACCCCGACGCAGTACCGCGCACCGACGAGTCGTGCGTACGCCTGCTCGAATTCCGTGACATCCGGACCGCCGATGAACGCCGTACTCGCGAAAACGGCTTTCAGGCCGGCCTGGACTTCGTCATCCACCTCAGCCTGCTGGGCTGCCAGATCGACCAGCGGAATCCGTGGAAGGACTTTCATGGCGCCCCCTCGGCTGGCGACGCGGTGGTCTCTGGCGGACGCTCTAAGGCCTCCGGGATTCTCAGGGGTCTGGCCGGGACGCCCGCCCACGTTTCTCCGTCGGGAAGCGGTTCAAGAAGCACGGCGCCCATCCCGAGGACGCTGCCGTCTCCTACCCGCACCTTTTGGCGCACCGACGCATTCATGCCGATGTAAGCGCCTCGGGCGATCTGCACGCCTCCACCGAGGACGGCGCCGGCGGCGATGGTGGCGAAGTCGTCGACGGCGTCATCATGGGTGAGCGTCACGTTCGGCATGATGACGACGTGGGATCCGATGCTCACGTCGGCCGTGAGGACGGTGTTGGCGAGAACGATGGAACCTGGACCGGGAACGCAGTTCCCGTGGTTGCTCACACTGGGGTCGATGACCGTCGTGTAGGAACCCGGCCCGAGACCGAGCGCAGCCAGCCTCTCGACGATGTTCTTCCGAGCCTCCCCGGAGCCGACACAGACCAGAAGTTTGATGTCGATGTACTCGATTGCCCGTTCGATCGAACCGAGCACGGGCACGCCGGCGAATGACTCGGCCATGTCTGCCCAGCCGTCGTCGAGGACGCCGAAGACCACCTGGGAGGTTCCGCTCTGGGCCAGCGCCAGCACTTCCCGTGCCAGCCCGCTCGCCCCGATCATCAGTATCTTCTCCATCGGTTCAGTTCCTCACTGCGGAATAGCTGTGGGACCGTCGCTGTTCGCCTGCGGCTAGCCGGATGGAGCCGACAACCCGCTCGATTTCCGCCGCAGTGATCTGGTGGAACACCGGGAGGATCAGCGTGTGGTCGGTCAGACGTTCGGTTACGGACAGGTCGGCCGTCCCGGTATCGCGGTCCCGGTACGCGGGCTGGCGGTGGGATGCCATGATGCCGCGGCGGGCCGAAATGTCAGCGGTGGCGAGGTGCTCGAGCAGCTGGTCTCGAGAGAGCGGGAACTCCGGCAGAACCTCGACCCAGAGGGACTGGAAATTGCTGGTCCCCCACTCCGGGTCGCGGACGAAGCGGATCCCCTCCACATCCCCCAGGGCTTCCGCATAGGTTTCGGCGATCGCCCGTCGCCTGGCGACGATCTCCGGCAGCCGACCGAGTTGGACGATGCCCACGGCAGCCTGCAGGTCGGTCATGCGGTAGTTGAAACCGATCTCGCCGTACTCTTCCGGCGACGCGAGCACACTGGCGTGACGGGCAGTGGCCGAAACGCTCATCGCATGCTCGCGCAGCCGCCGGGCCCGGTCCGTCCAGTCCTGGCGGGACGTTGTGAGCATCCCTCCTTCGCCGGTCGTGAGGAGCTTCCGCGGATGGAACGACCACGCAGCGATCTCGGCGCGGGCGCCGACCGGGGCGCCGCGGTAGGTCGACCCGGCCCCGCACGCGGCGTCCTCGATCACCCGGATGCCCCGGAGGTCACAGAGGGCGCGGATCGGGTCGAGGTCCACGGGAACACCGCCCTGGTCGACGACGATGACGGCTGCGGTCCGTTCGGTGAGGGCTGCCTCGATCGTGTCTGCGGTGACGTTTCCTGTGGTCAGGTCCACGTCAGCGAACACCGGGCGTGCGCCGACGTAGGTCGGAGCGTTGGCCGTGGCGATGAAGGAGAACGACGGAACAACGACGTCGTCTCCGGCTCCGACGCCCGCGACCACGAGGGCGAGGTGAAGGGCGGTCGTGCAATTCGACGTGGCGACGCCGAACGACGCGGCCATGGCATCCGCGAACGAGGCTTCGAACTGCGCCACTCGTGGCCCCTGCGCCACCCAGCCCGATTCGATCACAGCGGTGACCGCCGCGATCTCCTCATCGCCGAACCAGGGCTGCATCACGTTGATCCGGGTCACGTCAGAACTCCCTGCCGGTTGGCGGCGATCTCGTCCCGCAGCGGTTGCCACCAGCCCACGAGCCGGCGAAGGCCCTCTTCAAGAGGCACCGTCGCCTCGAAGCCGAGGTCGGCTCGGGCGGCTGACGTGTCGGCGAGGCGACGGGCGACGCCGTTCACAGCCCGCTCGGGGCCGTGCTCCACGGAAAGCCCGGAGTCCATCGCCCGCAGCAGGGTCTCGGCGAGGTCGAGGAGGCTCGTCTCGGTTCCGCTCGCGATGTTGTACACGCCCTCCGTCAGGGTCGACGATGCGGCGAGAAGGTTGGCTCGCGCGATGTCGGTGGTGAAGACGAAGTCCATCGTCTGGGAGCCGTCGCCGAAGATCAACGGGGCCTTGCCGTCGGCGATCCGCTCCATCCAGCGGACGAGCACTTCGGTGTAGACGCCGTGCACATCCATGCGAGGCCCGTACACGTTGAAGTACCGCAGCAGCACGTAGTCCAGGCCGCGCATCGCGCGGAAGCTGCGCAGCATCCCCTCGTTGAACGACTTTGCGGCGCCATAGAGAGTGTCGTTGTTGTGGTGGTGGTGTCGCTCCGATGTCGGGAACTCTTCAGCCATGCCGTAGACGGATGCGCTCGAGGCCGCGATCACCTTGTCGACGGATGCTTCGACCGCCGCCTCGACGACGTTGAAGGTTCCGTCGACGAGCACCTCGAGTGCGAGGCGCGGTTCCTCGGCGCACTGGGTGATCCGGATCGCCGCCTGGTGGAAGACGAGGTCCTTGCCCCGGGTGACGTCGTGAACGAGGTCGCGGTCGCGGATGTCGCCGTCGACGAGCGTCACCCGCCCCGACGCGAGTGCATCGTCGAGGTTCGCGCGCCGGCCACGGACCAGATTGTCGAGCACGTCGACGTGGTCCACTCCGGCGTCCAGCAGTTGGTCGACGATCGTCGATCCGATCGTGCCTGCCCCTCCGGTGACGAGAACCCGGGCTCCCCGAAGCTCGCTCATCGCGCTGCCTCCATTTCTCGTTCTTTGTCGCCCAACGGCACCGCGCTGCCCGACTGGGAAAGGCTCCGGGTCGCCGCCTCGAGCACCGCCAGGACGCGCCGGCCGGCTTCTCCGTCCGTGCGCGAGGGCTGGCCCGTGCGGATGCTCGACGCGAATTCGGACGCCATCGTCGAGAGTGCTTCGCGTTCCGGGAGGGCAGGCGACCACGTGTCACCGAGGCGGTATGAGATCGTCGCGTCCCGTCGGTCCGAGCGCCCTGCTGCCTGCTTTCCGAGGTCGACTCCGCGGTCATAGACGCTCAGCCGCTGCTGCGGATTGAGGTCGTCCCACACCAGCGTGCGCTTCGTTCCACCGATGACCATCTGCCGGATCTTGGTCGGGCTCAACCAGTTGACGTGGACGTGGGCGATCGCACCGCTCTCCAACGGGAGGGCCAGGTAGCCGATGCAGGAGCGACCCGCTCCGAGCGGGTCCGCACCGTGGGCGGCTACTGCGGTCGGGTGGAGTCCCCCCGGCAGGACGAAGTCCAGGATAGAGAGGTCGTGGGGGGCGAGGTCCCAGAAGACGTCGACATCGGGCTGGATGAGGCCGAGGTTGATCCGCACGGAGTCGATGAAGAGGATGTCGCCGAGTTCGCCCTCGGCGATGAGGTCCCGGATCTTGAGGACGGCCGGCGTGTAGCAGTACGTGTGGTCTGCCATGAGGATCAGCCCGCGCGCCGCAGCTTCGAGGACCATCGCCTGGCCGTTGCTGCCTGAGTCCGCCAGGGGTTTCTCCACCACCACGTGTTTTCCCGCGGCGAGCGCCTGCATCGCGATCGGGAAGTGGGTCTTCGCGGGTGTGGCGATGGCGATGGCGTCAAGATCGTCGGCGGCCAGCAGTTCGGTGAGCGAGGGAACGACGGGCACGTGACCGACCTGGTCGGACACCTGCCTGGCGCGGTCCTCGTCGAGGTCACAGATCGCCGCAAGGTCCCAGTCGGGGCTGGCAGAGAAGTTTCGTGCCAGGTTCGGGCCCCAGTAACCGGCGCCGACAACGGCGATTCGCAACGTTCTGTTCGTCATGTCCATTCCCATCGCTGAAGGGGATCGTTCGTCATCGGGATGCCTTACTCGTCCGGCCGGAACAGGGCATCCACCCAGAAATTGTGATTCGTCGTCGAGGTGGGCTTGCCCGTGCTGTAGGTGTAGCGCCCCCCGGCGGCTGTGCTGCTCAGTGGGCCGTTCAGGTGGGGGTCGAGGAGACCGTTCACCGTCACCGAGTACCGGCCGACGGGGGCCAGATAACTGACGACGTATTCGGTGCCCGGCTGGATGGACACCGGGGTGTCGAACACGGCGAACTGCCAGCCGCTCGCGCTCTCGCGGGTAAAGGTCACGGTGGCGAGGGCGTTCCCGTCGGGACCCCACAACGAGCCGGTGTGCTGACCGACATCAAGGGTTCCCTTGTAGAACCGGACGCCGAGCACCTTCCCGGGCACCGTCGTGGTGAAGGCCATCCCGAGGTGCACCGGCCCCCCTTCGTCCCAGTTCGTGCTCGACGGCTCAGCCGTCGACCCGAAGACCGAGATAACCCCGGGCTGCGTCAGCGGGTCGACCGGCTCCGTGGGCGTGGGGGTGGGTGTTGGTGTCGGTGTGGGCGTGGGCGTCGGCGTGGGCGTGGGCTCGGTCGCAACGGTCGAGAATTCGATGTCGACGAAGTAATTCGATGCGTTCCAGGAGTAGGTCGGCAATCCGCCCCCGCTGCCGTACAGGTATCGGCCGACCACCGCGGACAGGGGGCCCGAGGTGCGTGGGGACTGGAAGTACGCGGAGCTGTACGAATAGTGACCCTGGGGTGCGTAATAGGAGACGACGTACTCCTCACCGGCGCTGAGCTGCAGGGGCGTGTTCAGGCGAGCGACCTGCCATCCAGAGGCTGATTCGTTCGGGAAGCTCACCGTTGCCAGTCGCACACCCGCCGCGTTCCAGAGCGATCCGGTATGAGTGCCGACGTTGCCCTGTCCTTTGAAGAACCGGATCGCTGTCACCGAGCCGGCCTGGCTCGCGGTGAACGCCATCCCGAGCTCGACCGGCGACGCATCATCCGCCGAGAGCACAGCGGGCGTCTCATTGCCGAGGATGCTGTGTGTTGTGGTCGTGGCGGTGGAGGCAGTCGTCCGGAACGACCAGTCCTGGTCGGCGAGGGAGATCCCGGCCGTCGAGCGTATCCCGGAGGCGGTGACGTCGACGACAGCGTCGGGCGGCAGGTTCGACTCCGGCCGGAAGAGGATCGACTTGCGGTTACCGCTCAGCGATGTCGAGCCGTCGACGCGGGAGCCGTCCACCTCGACGAGCACGTCGAATCCGTCTGCGATCGCAGACGAGAACGTGATCGAGACGTCGGTGTTCCGATCCACATCGACCGCGCCCGCAGCGGGAAGCGTACTGACGACGGCCAGCGGGGCAGGGGTCGTTTCAAAGATCACATCGACGGAGTAACTCGTCGATGTCCTCGCGTTCGGGAACGCGTTGGCGTAGCTGTACACACCGGAATCCGCGGCCACCTGCAACGGCCCGTTGCTGAGCCCGGCGCTGAACGCCCCAGGCGTCACCGCGTACTGTCCCACCGTGGTCCGGTACGAGGCCACATACTCGGTGTCGGCCGCCACGGTCACGGGCTGCGAGAAGTAGGCGGTCTGCCATCCGGAGGTGCTCTCCGACGAGAACGTGGCTGTGGCGAGCTGCTGGTCACCGTCCGAGGTCCATAGCGTTCCGACGTGGGTGCCCGTGTTGCCGGCACCTTTGTAGAAGCGGATGCCCCGGACGATTCCGTCGTCGGTCGCTGAGAAGCGCACGCCGAGGGTGACGGCGTTGGGGTCGCCCACCTCGAGGATGGCGGGCACGTCGCCGTCGTCGTAGAGGCTGCAGGGGCAGATCCCCGGCTCCGCCGGCGGCTTGACTGTCGTGAACGACCAGTCGCCGCGTGCCACGCCCGAACCGTCCACCGTGAGGGAGACCGAATGCTTCACGAAGCCGGCGAGGGGCTCGGCCGGAACGAAGGTCACCGTGCGGGTCGCGGCATCGTACGTGGTCTGGCCGCTGACGCGAGCATCCAGACTGTCACGGACGGAGATGTCGACCGAGTCCGCCGCCACGTCCCTGGAGAGCACCGCTCGAACGACACTCGACGCGGCCACGCTCGAGGACCCCGGAAGCGGCCACTGCTGGGTGGCGAGCAACGGTGACGTGTCTTCGGTGTCGAAGACGGCATCGACGAAGTAGTTTCCACGCTGATAGACGCTCGTCGGAAAAGTCCGGGTCGTGCTGTAGACGCCGGCGGGCTGCGATCCGAAACCGCCGGTGACCGAGAGCGGGCCGTTGGTGGTTGCCCTGTACGCGCCGAAGTACGGCTGGGCCGCGTAGTGCCCCGATGGCGTGTAGTACGACACGGTGTATGTGCGTCCCGCGACGACGGGGGCTCCGGTGTCGAACGACGCCGTCTGCCAGCCGGACGGACTCTCATCGCTGAAGGTTGTGGTTGCGAGTCGGACCCCGGCGTCGTCCCACAACGAGCCGGTGTGGGTTCCGGTGTTTGCGCTGCCCTTGTAGAAGCGCACACCGAGCACGAATCCATCGATTTCAGGAGTGAAGCGCATCCCGAGTTCGACAGGCGAGGCGTCGCCCTTGTCTGGCACCGCGGGAATCTCGTCCCCGAAGAATGAGAAGGGCCCCGTGATGTCCAGTGCGAGGGACGTCGCCGTTGCCGGGAAGTTCGCACTGTCGTCGATGGCGCGGACGAGAACGCCGATCGTTCCCCTTCCTTGCTGCACGTACCGGTACGTCCAGTTCGCCGTGCCGGTGGCCGGATGCCATGACCCGCCACCGTCCGTCGACACTTCGACAGCGGCGACCCGGCCCCCGACATCGCTCGCGGTGCCGGCCAGGTCCACGACAGCTCCGTTCGGAATCGTCGTTCCGTCCGTGTGACTCGTGATTTCCGCAGTCGGCGCTGTCGTGTCCGAACTCGGCGTCGCGGCGACAAGGGCAGAGTCGAGCGATCCGGGCTGGGCTCCCATGTCGGCCAGCAGGTTCACCTGCGCCTGCTGCATGCGGCGGTCGGCCGGGGCACCGTTTCCGTCGTGCTCCGAGTCCAGCCCCCACGCCCATTGGATGCTTGCTGCCGAGAACACCAGCGCACCGCTTGCGGCCCGGTAGAGGGTCAGGTGGTGCGTGGTGGTACCGGGCGCGACGATGCTGCCGAAGTCGGTGAGGTACTCGGCGACGTCCCCTGTCGTCGTCGACAGGTGAAGAAGACCGTCCGGCCGGAACCCGTTGTCGACATCCTCATTGGACTCATAGCCGATGGTGTGCTGGGCGAGCGATGCCGTGGACCCCGGGGGCAGTTCTGCGAGGCTTGTGTTCCGCCAGAGCCGGAGCCTGCCCTCGCTGGCGGACACCTGCATGGCCAGGTCCGAATGGTTCACCTGGTACTGGGTTCCGATCAGGCCGTTCTCCGGCGTGCCGCCACCCGCCGACTGCGGTGCGAAGCGAGGATCACGCCAGGTTCCCGTCCACTCGGGCGACGGGTCGATCTTGTCGTTGCTCCAGGTCTCCTTGTAGCTCACCAGGGTGCGGTACGCGGTCGAGCTGGGGTCCGCTGACGGCTCATACCTGGTTCGCCAGTAGCCCTCGTTGCCCGAAAGGAATTGCAGGTTCACTCCGGCGTCGCGGGCGGCCTCGATGTTCGCCTTCTGCGCGCCTGACCAGTACTCGTCATGGCCGACCGACAGGAAGACGCGATGATTCGTGAGCAGCGTGCCCAGCCGGTCGGTGTCGACTCCGCTGAAGTAGCTGACGTCGTACCCGTTCTTCTCCAGGAACCGCACCTGCGCGTACTCGCTCGAGAAGTAGAAGTCACGTCCCGCCTCGTCGGCTCGGGTGTTGAACGGCCGGTTGTAGCTGATCTTGTAGGCACGGCCGTTATCGGCCCCCTGGTAGAAGTCGCTGCCGCCGTAGCTGTTGTATGCGTGCCAGGTCGGGTCCGAGGTTTGGAAGAGGACGTCGGATGTGCTGGCCTCGTCCCGGACGATGAAGGTGATGTGGCTGCTACCGGCAGTGTCCGCGCGGGTGAGGAGGGCGACATACACGCCGGAGACGGCGTCGGCCGGAACGTCCCATGAGGCCGATACGCTCCAGGTTCCGCAGTCGTAGAGCTCGGTCGCAGCGTCGGTGATGCACTCGTCCTGGCCCGCGGGCCGGTTCGGCGCGAGGTCAGCCGTGTCGATGAACCGAGCGCCGAGGCCCTGGTACCACCCGGTTCGGTAGATGTCGACGGTGTAATCGAGCACCTCGGCATCGATCTTGAAGTCGATGCGGTTTCCGACGTTGACGCTGATGTCTGTTGCGAATCCCTGAATGCTCTCGTCGCCGGCTCCCTCGATATCCCAGACGCCGGGATGTGTTCCCGGTTTCGAGTTCTCGCACACGATCTGGTTCGACCCGGGATCGCACGGGCCGACGGCGTGCGCGGCACCGACGGGGACGGGCAGCGTGACGAGCAGGGTCAGCGCCGCAACGAGTGCCGCAGAGCGTCGCGAAGGACGCATGCTGAACCGGGAGGTCAGCCTGCTGGAATTGAGCACGTCGTTTCTCTTCTCACGCTGAAAAATGGCCGCACGAATCCGTCCCCCCGTCTTCGGATGCGGCAAGAAGGAGAAACAACGACCCACTGTGATCGCATTATTCAAAACATGATGGAATGTCACGTTCTGTGCTGAAAGGCTAGCCCGGGACGAACGCCGGGGGATCCCCCCTTTTCGGGTGAGAAAAGCTCATATTTGCCCGACTTTCCTCGGGTTTCCACCCATTTTGGGGGGCGTCGCGCGGGCTTGACAGCGCCTAACATCCATACAAGCCGAAATGTGAGCAACTCTCGCCTCTCGGATTCGCGCAACGAAATGCCGTCACGACGAGGAGGAGATCTGATGTTCCTGCCAGTCGGGTGCCCGCGGCACATGTTCTCGACTCTCATACGCCCGGCCGGCGCGTATTGACAGTGCCGCACGCAAACCCAGGAGGTCGTTGCCCATGCGTATCGCCATGATCGGAACCCGCGGAGTTCCCGCCGCCTACGGGGGCTTCGAGACGGCCGTGGAGGAGATCGGCCGCCGTCTCGTGGAGCGCGGCCACGATGTCACCGTTTACTGTCGCTCGACAGCGGAGCGGACCCCGGAACACCTCGGCATGAAACTCGTCTACGTCCCGGCGTTGCAGTTGAAAGCGTGCGAGACCCTGAGCCGCACGGCACTGTCGGTGGCGCACGCCGTCACAGGCCGGCCGGTCGACGCAGCCTTCGTCTTCAACGCCGCCAATGCACCATTCCTGCCGCTGCTTCGGGCCAGGCGAATCCCGACCGCTGTGCACGTCGACGGCCTGGAGTGGAAACGGGACAAGTGGGGAAGCGCCGGGCGCCGGTACTATCGCTGGGCCGAGGAGGTCGCTGTACGACAGGCGGATGCCCTGATCTCAGACGCCGAAGGAATCGCCGACTACTACCGTGAGGAGTTCGCGGTCCCCACGGAACTCATTCGCTACGGAACGCGGATTCTCAGCCACACCCCGACTGACCGACTCGCCGCACTGGGCTTGTCACCCAACGGCTATCATCTCGTCGTTGCCCGGTTCGAACCGGAGAACCACGTCGACGTCATCCTCGAGGGCTACCGGAACAGCCGGGCGGGTCTGCCGCTCGTCGTGGTGGGCACCGCGCCATACGCCGCCGGGCACCTGGCCAGAATCTCCGAACTGGCCGACGGCGATCCGAGGATCCGGCTGCTCGGCGGCGTCTGGGACCAGGAGCTGCTCGACCAGCTGTACGCGCACGCGCACACCTACCTTCACGGGCACTCGGTCGGGGGAACCAATCCTTCGCTGCTCCGGGCGATGGGGGCAGGAACGGCTGTCCTGGCCTGGGACGTCGTCTTCAACAGGGAGGTCCTCGGCGCGGTCGGCTCGTATTTCAGCGACAGCGCGAGCCTCGCGATGCTCCTCGACGACGCGGAACTCAGCCCGCACCACATTCTCGAGGTCGGCGAGGCCCTCCAGTCCCGCGCCGCGGCACGGTATTGCTGGGAGGACGTGACGACGTCCTACGAGACCCTCGCGACGCGACTGGTTGCCGGGTACAGCACGCGCGGGGCCAGTCGCGGGCGCCTGCGCGCCGACGGGTGGGACGTCTTTCCCGCTCCGGTAGCGTCACCGTCAGACGCGGTCATCCGGGGTCGATTGTCATGAAGACAACCGCAGCGACGGGGTCGGAACACCTTCCGTCCGGCAGCTACAGCGACACGGTCCGGTCGCTGGCCGCTGCCCAGAAGCGCGCGGCGCCCGGCGCTCCGCCGTACTCCATCTACGTCAACCGGAGGGTCGGTCGATATCTGGCGGCGTGGGCGTTTCGACGAGGCCTGACACCGAACCAGGTCACGATGATCAGCGCCGCCTTCACGTTCTCGGCCCTGGCGCTTGTGGCCCTTGTGCCCCCGGCGGCGTGGCTGGGCGTCGTCGTCTGGTTCGCCCTCGCGGTCGGTTATGCGTTCGACTCTGCCGACGGCCAGGTCGCGCGGCTGCGCGGCGGGGGCTCCGCGTCCGGCGAGTGGCTCGACCACATCGTGGACAGCGTGAAGATCGCCTGCCTTCATGCCGTCGTTCTCATTTCGGTCTACCGCTTCTTCGATCTTCCGAACGACGCCTGGCTGCTCGTGCCGATCGGTTATGGGGCAGTCGCGAGCGTGTCGTTCTTCGCCATGATCCTCAACGACCAGCTCAAGGCGAACCGCGGCGATCGCAGGTCGGTGGCGCACGCCGCCACGAACGGCAACTGGTCCTGGCTCAAATCCGTACTCCTCCTCCCAACGGACTACGGCGTCCTCTGCGGTGTCTTCCTCCTCCTGGGCGCCCCATTCCTCTTCTTCGCCGTGTACTCGGCGATGGCTGTGGCGAACGCTGCGCACCTCGCGCTCGCGCTTGTGAAATGGTTCGGCGACATGCGGAACCTCGACCGCGCGGGGCGGTCAGGACGATGACCGGGCATCGCATCCTGCTCGCCCACCCCAGCGCCGATCTGTACGGCTCCGATCGGGTGCTTCTCGAAAGCATCGACGCGTTGCTTGCCGACCAGGCCCGGGTGACGGTCACCATGCCTGTGCCTGGACCGCTGGTCGCCGAGATCGAAAAACGCGGCGCCACCGTGGTGATCTGCCCGTCCCCGGTACTGAGAAAGGACATTGTCACTCCACGCGGGCTGGCACGGTTCCTCGCCGCTACCGTCCGGGGAGTCCTGTCCGGGCGCCGCCTGATCAGGACCGAACGGCCCAGTGCGATCTATGTCAACACCATCACCGTTCCCCTGTGGCTGCCGCTCGCGAGGCTCTCCGGCATCCCTTCGCTGTGCCACGTGCACGAAGCAGAAGGCTCCGCGGGGCGGCTGGTGCGAGTCGCGCTCGCGACCCCCCTGCTGTTCGCGACGAGGATCATCGCCAACAGCGAATACAGCGTCGATGTGCTGAACAGCGCGATCCCGCGGGTCGGCGCCCGCACCCAGGTGATCTACAACGCCGTGCCCGGACCGGACACGGCCAGCGAGGCGCGCGCGGAGCTGACCGACGGCATCCGCCTCGTGTACGTCGGCAGGCTTTCCCCGCGCAAGGGCGTGGACGTCGCCGTCTCGGCGCTGTCCGTCCTCCACGCACGGGGCATTCCGGCCTCCCTCGACGTGGTGGGCTCGGTATTCCCGGGCTACGAGTGGTACGAGCACGATCTTCGCGCCCAGGCTGCGCGGGTGGGATCAGTCCGGTTCCACGGCTATCAGGATCCCGTCTGGGATCATCTCGCCGAGGCGGACGTGGCCGTTGTGCCGTCCCGCTATGACGAACCGTTCGGCAACACGGCCGTCGAGGCGATGCTGGCACGTCGACCGGTCATCGTCAGCGCGACCTCAGGGCTGCGGGAGGCGACGTCCAGGTACCAGTCGGCGCAGAGGGTGCTCCCGTCGAGCCCTGACGCGATCGCGGATGCCGTCGAACAGGTCGCCTCCAACTGGGCAGAAATCCGTGCAATGGCCTCCGAAGACCGGGACCTGGCGCGAGACCGGCACAGCGCCGGCCGGTACGCCGCTGCCATCACCGGCGTCGTCCACGAGATGATCGCAAACGAGGACGAGCGTATGTTTCGTGGAAAGAAACTTTCGACGTCGATTGGGTGACGGGGACCCCACTCAGGCACGCCGAAGAATTCTCCTCTGGGAATATGAAGGAATAGCTCTGTGGCCTGCTGTTTAAGAAACATTCCTACGGACGAATAACGCGGGATTTTCCCCGTGGATTCGGGGCGGCCGGCGGTTCTCCCCGAGCTCGACGGCGTCCGCAAGCGTGACGATCAGTCAGATTCGTATGCATATAATGCTTAGGCGTGCCGCTCACACCCCCTGTAGAGGGGTCGGCACGGCCTCGTCACAAATCCAAGGTCGCCCTTCGGACTCTCACACGGCGCAGGCATTCCTTTGACCCCGATAGACAAGTTGAGTCTTTTCTTTGCCTAAAACACCTTCGAAACTGAATAAACCGCGCCTTCTTGCCATTCTGGCGGGGGCTTTGATCGCCACAGCGGGCGCCATCGTGCCGGCAACGGCAGCGTCCGCCGCCATCACCGTCCCGTTCGCCGTCCCGTCTGCCACGACCACCGGCGTGCCTGCCGGAAAGGTCCTCAAGGTCCACAACGGCAACATGGTCATCCGGACCGCCAACACCGTTCTCGACGGCTGGGAGATCCGCGGCACCCTTCGGATCGACGCTCCAGGAGCCGTCATCAAGAACTCCAAGATCACCGGTGGCTCGAACCCGGGCAACGCCGGCATCGTCCAGAACCTGGCCAGCGGAGCGAAGTTCACGATCATGGACTCCGAGATCTACGCGGCCACGCCGAGCAGCACCGCCGACGGCATCTTCGGAAGCAACTTCACCGCGCTGCGCGTCAACATCCACCACGTGATCGACCCGATCCGCGTGGTCAGCTCGAACGTCCGCATCCAGGACTCGTGGCTGCACAACAACCTGCACTACACGTCCGACCCGGCTCACGGTGGCGGCCCGAGCCACGATGACTCGATCATGATCCAGGGCGGCAGCAACATCGTCGTCACGGGAAACCGACTCGAGCACTCCCACAACGCCGCCATTCAGATCGTCCAGGACCGCACTCGCCCCCAGGTGAACGGCGTTACCGTGTCGAAGAACTACCTCGACGGTGGCGGCTGCACCGTGAACGTCGCGGCAGGTTACTTCCCGGGAATCAACATCACCGGCAACGTCTTCGGACCGCACCGCCAGTACGTTCACTGCCCCGTCATCGCGGGCAACAACCCGACGCCGGCCATGTCCGCCAACGTCTGGTACCTCACCGGCACCACGGTACCGATGGTCCGCCGCTAAGACCGGCTCACCAAAGCCGCCTCGGCGGTCCACTCAGGAAAGCCGCAGCATTGTGCTGCGGCTTTTCTGCGTCGGTGTGCGCCTTTGATCACGCCCTGATGCCCATCCGCTTGCGGCGCGCGCCGTACTCGCTGAAGGCGAACCCTCCCGAGCCTGCAATCATGCCTGCCCCCCGGTAGACCGTGCGAAGCCCCCGGGCCCGGTGAGACAGGGAGCCCGAGAGCACGCCCCAGCAGGAGCGTGCTCCTCCTCCCGCCACGCGAACGAGTCCCCGGAAGAATCGCTCGACTCTCACGAGCAGCCGCTCGGTCGCATCCTGTGCGAGGGCGATGTCGACCCGGGTCGATGTGTTGCCGAAACGGAACACGCGCATGAGGATCCAGGCTCGATTGAACCGCTCCTGGTCCTCGAGCTCCACGACGAGGGCATCCTGCGCCCACCGGATGGTGCCGCCACGCGCGACCAACTGCCGGGTGAACAGGCTGTCGCTCCCCCCGGTCAGCCCGAACGCCTCATCGAAGCGCAGTCCGAGCCGCCTCACCGTGGCAAGGTCGAGAAGGAGGTTGTTGGTCGCGGCTTCGTCCATCGACTGCCCATCGGCACGCTCGGGGCGGCGGAACGCTCCGCTGGCTCGAACCCACGGGTCTGTTCCCGGCGGAAAGTCCGTCTGGACCCGACCGGCAACAGCGTCGGCGCCCGTTTCCCGGTGCCGCGCGACGAGGGTGGCCAGCCAGCCGTCGGTCGCGATCTCGTCGTCGTCGAGGAAGACCAGCGCGTCGGAATCCATGCTTTCACCGAGCGCGCGATTCCGGACGGCGGCGATGCCTGGCCTTGGTTCGTGGACGTAATCCACGGCGAAGGATGCGACCGGCTCGCGGGCAGACGCATCCGGATCGTTGTCGATCACGAGCACACGGACCGACACCTCGCCGCCAGAACCCAGGGCCTCCGCCTGGGGAAGGACCGACTCGAGCGCCGCCACGATACCGGCCGGCCGGCGGAAGGTGGGGATGGCGACGGTGATGGAGTAGGGCATCACGCCATCTCCAGGGACCGGCAGATGGAGAGGTGCAGGGCATGCTGGTACGCCCGGAGATGGTCTGCTCCTGTCTGGTCCCAGTCACGCAGGTCCAGCCGGGGCCGAGGGCCCGCAGACCTTTCCCGGACGGTGTGCACGGCCTCGAGCAGCGCTTCCGAGCTCAGCGCACCGTCGAAGAAGTGAACCCACCCGGCGCCGACTTCACGGGCGAGCGCTTCGTTCGCCGGCGTTCGCGGCACGAGGACCGGACGGTCGAGGGACAGCGCGGCGAGAGCCGCACCCGAGTTGTGCATGCGCCGGTACGGAAGCACGACGATCTCGCTTTCGGTGATGATCTCGGTGAGCCGTTCATCCCGGACGTAGCTGAGCTCGAGGGAGATGTCGGGGTCTGCCAGCGCAAGCCCGCGCAGTTTCTGCGCGATGGCCTCATCACGAGGCTGGCCGGCCACAACCAGCGAAAGTGCGGGCTCCGCCCGGTGGGCTTCGAGGAACGCCGCCACGAGGTCGTCCGCACCCTTGTACGCCTTGATCAGACCCACGTATCCGATTCGGCCGGCCACTTGCCGGCGCCGGGGCATCGGCCCGAACCAATCGCGGTAGTGCCCGTGAGCGATCAGCTCGCTGGGAACGTCAGGCGGTACCTCGGTCGCCGGGTTGATGCGGATGCGCAGGGACACCAGGTCTTCCAGGTGGCCGATCAATGCCCGATCCAGCGCACGTCCCTCGGCCGCCGTGACGTTGTGCACCGTCTGCACGACAGCAGTGCCCCTGAGCCGGAGGCGGAGAAGCAGCGCTGCGAAGGCAAGGCGCTTGCCCAAGCGCGTTCCGGGATTCCGGGCGGCGAGGAGCGCGTCAGGCCAGTGGACGTGAAACACGTCATAGGAGCCCCGCAGCGCCTCTTTCCATGAGAACGGCAGGTGGGTGATTCCGGGAGTCGAACTGAGCTCCCGTGCCAGCATGGAGATGTAGGGATTCGTCGTCGGGCGCGGGACGCCGAACGATTGCATCACCCTGATCGCAGCTGGCACGGGGTGCCCCTATCGGACCGCGACGTTGTCGACGCGGACGAGAACCGGTCCGTTGGTGTTGGTGCTGGTGACGTAGGCCGAGATCCCGACCTGGCCGGCCCGCTGCAGTTGCGCCTGGGAGTCCGTCGTCGTGAGGAACCACGCCGTCGGCTCCGCCTGCCCTGCCGCCCACACCTTCGCCCTGAGGGTCGTCGTCGTTGCGCTTGAGGAGACGACCTCCATCCGGGTCTCCAGCACCGTGCCCGGCGTGTAGGTGAAGCCGGGCATCGGCAGGTTGGCGAGGAGCGTCTCGGCGGTTCCGACGACTTTCGCGATGCCGACGTTGACGACCCCGGTCGAGGCGATGCGAAGCTTGAGGCGGTAATCGCCGTCGACGGTCTTCCTCGTGAGGATGTTGAGGTGGGTTCCGCCACCGTCAGCGACGATGTTCGTCGACACCGACATCCGGGCGTCGACGTTGCTCGCGCTCGCCGCCGGAAGGAGCGTTGTGCGCGTCTGGGTCCGCGCAACGGAGATCTTCCCGGTGCCTTCACCGACCGAGAAGTCCGTCGTAGCGGACCACGCGCCGCCGACCTCGGCGGTTCCCCAGCCGGACGCCACCGACCGCTCGAAGCTGTCGCGAGCCACGTCCACCGCCGCACCGATGGTGACCGTTGCGGTCGCCTGGTCAGACGCGCCCAGGGAGTCCGTCGCGGTCAACGTGATCACATAGGTCCCCGCACTCGCGTAGGTGTGTGACGCTGTGGCGCCGGACCCGTCAGCCGTTCCGTCACCCCAGTCCCATGAATAGGTCAGCGTGGCACCGTCGGATGCTGTCGAACCTCGCCCGTCCACGTTCACGGTCGAGCCGGCGGTCGACACCTGCGCGGCGGCGACTGGCGCAGCATGCGGAGCCGTCGTGTTCACGACCCGGGACTCGGTGTCGCGGAGCCCGGCCGAGTCGGTGACCGTGAGCGTCACCGTATATGCGCCGGCGCTGGCGTAGTTGTGCGTCACCTGCCTGCCGGATCCGAGCGCCGTGCCATCACCGAAGTTCCACTCGTACGCGGTGATGGTCCGACCGGAGGGAGCCGTCGATGCGCTCGCATCGAAGGCCACACTGAGCGACGTGCCCGAAGACGTGAACGCGGCCGTCGGCACGGGCTGTGCCGACCCAAGGCTGTAATGAGCGGCGACCCGGCTGGCAGAGAGAACCGAGCCGTACACAGCGACCTCGTCGATGGCGCCCGTGAACCACTGGCTCGCGGGCAGGTTGGGCCAGGCGGCGAGGTTGTCGCCACCGACCCGCCAGAATCCGTTGAACGGCAGGGCCACCGTCGCCGACTCGTCGGATCCCACGAGAACTCCGTCGACGTAGAACTTCAAGCCGGTCGGGCCCAGGGTTCCCACGGCGTGGTGCCACTGGTTGTTGTTGTATGCCGCCTGTGATGTGACGGTCTTGTTCACGCCCTGGTGTTCGCCGAAGACGAGTCGCCCGTCGTTCTGCATGTAGATGTGCCGATCGTACGACGTCGAGTTTCCGGTCTGGTTGCTGCCGTAGCCGATCAGCTTGCCTCCCCGCGTGGTGTTCGTCTTGAACCACAACTCGACCGAGAGATCGGTCTGGGCGCCGACGGCGCGCGTGGAACTGATCAGTCCGTCCACGGTGCCGTTGAACGAGGACGCCGGTTGAGCATTTCCGGAGATGGCGCCGGGGGTCGTCGAGGTGACTCCCGAGCGCACGACGCCGTTGTTGGTGCCCGCCCAGTCCGTGCCGGCTTCGGCCGACGTGCCGCCGAGCGGCCAGTACAGCGTCGCCCCGTCGTCCAGGACCGCGTTGGTGTAGGCGGAGGCAGCGGATCCGCTGACGGTGGCCGTCACGCGGGTGCTGTCCTGCCCCGCGTTCCCGTTCGGGTCGCGGGCGACGACGCGGTACTCGTGCGTCGCGCCCGGTTGCAGATTGCGGTCGATGAGCGTCACGGTCGGCCGGTTCCAGTAGGTCGACTGGACCGTCGCCGTCGCGACCGCTGGTCCGACGCCCGTGCGGTACAGGGAGTAGGTGAGGGTCAGGTCGTCGCGATCCCAGTTGGCGGGAACCTGTACCCGCATCGTTCCCGTCGACACGGATTTCGCCGTGGGAACCCAGTTGGCGGTCGTCAGTCGTGGCGCGGACTTCGGGCCGCTGGGGGGCGCGTTCGAGAACCGCGCGAGGCCCTGCTGCCGCTGGCCGTTGACGAACGGGAACTCGCCGCCGTACACGACGTACTGGCCGTTGCCGGCGACGGACCAGCCCGCCTGTCCCTGGCCACTTCCTGTTCCTGTGACCCAGTCCGGGAACCAGTTGACGAAAGCCGGGGCGGCCCAGCCGCTCCAGTCCGCGTAGGTGCCGTTCACGTACTGCGAGCGGGCAAGGGTTCCCTTAGGCGCGGCCGTCAGCGCTGTCGCGTTCCTCATGTTGCCGGGAGCCGGGTTCAACTGAGTCATCCCACCGGCGGTTTCGCAGGCGTGGGCATGGCTCGCGGAGTACACGGTCGTTCCGTCGGAGTAGACACCGTAGTGGTCGCCGTGGCAGTCGGCGATCCATCGGATCTTTCCGGATCCGCCTTCCGCGGAGAAGACACCCTCGAGGTTGCCGACGGTCCTGTCTGCGAAGACCCACCCGGTGCCGTAGACAGCGTTCGCGTCCGTCGTCAGGCTCCAGATGCCGGCACGCCCGGCCAGGGTCCCGGTACCCACCCCGTTCTTGATCGTGTTCGGCGCCTCCCAGGGCAGGAGAGACCCGGTGGAGAGGTCCAGCGCAGCCAGTCCTCGCTGGGTCACCCCGTTGACGGTGCCGAACCGGCCACCGACGATCAGCTTGTCCTTCGTCGGAGACAGGACGAGCGCATCCCCCTGGAGGTCGGAGGTGGGCGCCCAGCCGAGCAGTGCGCCCGAGTTGCTGAAGGCCGCGAAGTTCTTTCGGGTGACCCCGTTGGCCGCGCCGATCAGGCCGGTCACGTAGACCGCGCTGCCGGTCGCGACGATCCCGTTCACGTACGAGCCGCCCACGGGCGGCTTGAACGACTCGAGGAGCGCTCCGGTCGCCGTGCTGAACGCCGCGATGTTGTAGCGCGTCGCACTGCCGACGCTCGTGAATTTACCGCCGACGTAGAGCACCGACCCGTCGGGCGACGACTCGAGCGACTTGACCTCACCGTTGACCTGCGGCGCGAAAGATGTGGCGACACCCGTCCGGATGTCGTAAGCGAGGATGTTACTCCGCGGCATGAGCCCGACACCCGGTGCCGCCCCTGCCGGGCGGGCATTCGTGAACTTTCCTCCCGCATACACGATGTTTCCGACGACCTCTTGTACCCAGACCACACCGGAATCGATCTGAACCGTGGGCAGCACGTCCGCCGTCGCCGTCGTCGCGCTGCGCTGCTCGACCGGGGAGGGGCCTGGTGCGGCGGTGGCGGCAGTCGCGGTCCCGAGGACCACCCCGGCGGCGATCAACGCCGTCGCCGCGGTCATCGCGATGACCCGCCTGGCCGAACGGTCGAACCTATTCATGATGTACTCCAGTTCACTGAGAAGCGTCGCCAACGAGGAGCACAACAGGCACTCCCGCTGAATAGGCAATGGTCAATTCGATGGGATCCCTGGCTCCTTCTGGAACCAGGAAGACGTAGACGCCGTCAGCGGACCCGCCTGGCGGTATCGACCCGGCGAATGGCCGGGCGGGGTCCGCTGTGGTGGGAGAGGCTGCGGCTCCTGCTGCGTCGAGCAGGGTGACCATGACGGTCTCGACGTCGAGGTCGGCGGCCGAGTCGTTCTCGATCCTGATCGTCACGGCAAGCGCCGGTCCGGCGGTCTCGCCAGGGGTGTGCGCTTCGACGTCGATCTCGGCGACGTCAGGGGCCGAGATCGTCACATCACTGTCCAGGACGGCGACGTCGCCGAGGTCCGCCTTGATCTGCTCGGGCTCAGGCGCAGGTTCGATGATGTCCTCGATGGTTCCGCCGTCCGGAGCAGGAACCGGCGTCGTGCGGGCAGGTTCAGGCGTCGCGTCTGTCGAGGGCTCCGATGTCGGCGAACTGGTCGGGCCGGCTTCGGGGGCGCCGCTCGTTGTGCACCCGGTCAGGACGGACAGCGACACGACGACAGCCACCGCAAGGGCGGCGAATTCAGGGATTCCGCCGTGAGCCGTAGCGCGCATGGGCGCCTTCCAATCGTGGACTCGGGTATGAGAACTGAGTAATCCTCATTGTCACAATTCTCATTGTCGCGTGAGGAATCGTCACTTACCAAGGCATCCCGATGAGATCACCCGCGAAGTGGGGGACCACCGTTGCGGCGTCCGCTTCGACGCGACGACGCGCGAGTCTTTCGCGGTCAGAGCGGGCGACGCACCCAGGGAGTCAGAGGGTCCCCTGCGCGCGTCACGAACGTGAGCGAGGAGAGCAGGACGCCGTTCTGGGAGGTCTCCAGACCGAGTCCCTGGCCGGCGAGGGACTCGGCCAGTTCCGGGAAGCTGGAGAAGTGGGGAGCGAGGATGTGGCTCGACGAGGCCAGGAGATAGAGGTCGGCCACCGAGGCGACGAGGGCGGACTTGCTGTTGTAGTCGCCTTTGTCGTGCTGGCTGACCGCGTCCGGGAATTCCTGCAGGATCTGCTGCAGCGCGGCATCCGTATCGGCGGAGACGAAAAACCCGACGTCAGGCCACATGCCACGGATTTCCTTCATCCGGGTCAGATACCAGCTGACCGGGGAGTGGAGCCGGGTTGCCTCATGGGAGTGGGCGTGAGCCCGAACCATGATGCCCACGAACGGCCGGTCACTGAACGCGGCGTCGAAGACCCGGCTCACCCTCGCGCGCACGTCGCTGACGGGGCGCAGGAGGCGGAGTTCGTCCTCCCACGACGCGGGCGACGGCAGGCTGAGGGCATGAGGCGTCCGGAGCTGCCAGAGCCTCTCCTTCCGCGCCCTGTCGTCGAGCCAGCCGAGCTTTCCGTCGCGGTACGGCGCTCGCCAGGCGAGGGCACGGGACACCAGGGCGGGCACCCGAACGCGGTCGTACTCCCATAAGTCGTCGAACGCGGCCCCGAACGTTGCGCCGGTGGGCCAGGCGTAGGCGAAGACGCGGCCTTCGAGCCGGGCGAGAACCTCGCTGCCGAGGACAGCGCGCACCCGGTTTCCGAGGCCGTGGTACTTCCCCGCCGCCACGATGAGGGACTTCTCGGTCATGAGGGACACGGCGGCGCTACGGAGCGGGCGTGACATCCGTCCGGCCCTTCCGTTCGTGCGCCGTCGACAGCATCCGCTCTCCGTCACGGATGCCGCGGAGAGCCGGCAGGATCGACCGCGCAGGATGCAGGAACTGGCGACGACCACCGCGAAGCAGAATGCGGTAGGCGGCCCCGGGCGTACGGCGGCGCCATCGCCTCAAGTCGGCCGGATCAAGGTGCTTCGATGCGTACAGCAGCCGGTTCCGGACGTTGTAGTAGTAATACTCGGGCGACTTGACCCGCCGTCCGGGGTCCGTCGTCTGGGTCGAACCGGGCTCGTGGACCGCTCGCGCGTCACCGTCGACCTCAACCGTGGCACGGAGCAGGGCGGCGCGGGCACAGAGGTCGATGTCTTCCCAGTAGAGGAAGAAATCCTCATCGAATCCCCCGAGAAGGTCCCACAGTCGCGCGCTGATCGCGAAGCACGCCCCACTCACCCACGGCGTCACCCGCTCGTTCGGGGTTCCGGGGGCGCGTTTCGACCGCCGGAGCGACTCTCCACGGTCGAGGTAGAGGTCTGTCAACTCCGAGAACACCCTGCCGTCCGGACGAAGCACGACGGGGGCGACGAGCGCCAGCTCGTTCTCCGCCACTCTCCTGTGCAACAACCGGATGCTGTGCGGATCGATGAACGCGTCGGGGTTGAGAAGCAGAAGTTCCGTGGCGCCGAGGTCGATCGCGGTACGGGCCGCCAGGTTCATTCCCGCGCCGAAGCCCAGGTTCACCTCGGACAGGACGCACGTCCAGCCCTGCGACGCCGCAAGTCGGTGCAGGGCGCGCTGCTCCGCCTCTGTGGTGAAGTTGTCGACGACGATGACCAGTCCGGCAAAGCCGTCGTCGAGCGATCGGGCGAGGTTCTCGCCGATCAGCTCATGCGAGCCGTAGTTCACCACAAGCACAGCCAGCGACGGCGACCATCGCTCAGGCACGGGAGGCCTGGTCGCGTCCGCACGCCTCGTGTCGGGCGGCTCGGCTCTTGGTCATGTCCCCTGACTTTCACGAACGAGTTGACGGCGACCGGCCGCCCCGACTCCGGCCTGTCGTTGCGCTGTCGTGCCGGCTCGCGCATTCTAACAAGACCGGTCAGGGATCGACCAGCAACGGATGTTGCTTCGTGGTCGGCGTCGACGACCCGCCCTAAACGGATCCCTTTCCGGGAGCGCGGTCTCGAGGCGACTTCAGGACGAGGCGTGCGAAGTCCCGAAGCAGCTTCAGGTCCAGCCGGTACATGCGCAGGACCAGCGCCACACCTGCGACGGCGAACCCGGCGGCGATGCCGAGAATCAGGGAGGCCCACGCCGGCAGGGCGCTCGTCAGCTCGCCCGACCAGTACGACACGCCCGCGACGGCGGCGACAAGGCCGAGGATGCGGAAAGCTCCCGCGTAGAGCGCCCTCACCGGTGTGGGAGTGAGCCGGGAGAGCCAGAACAACGAGAGCGGCCAGGAGATCATCGGCGCGACCGCAAAGCCGACGGCTACCCCGACGAACCCGAAGAGGGAGCCGATCAGGATGCAGGCGATCTTGATCCCGGTGGTGAGAAGGGTGAAGCGAAACAGCTGGGGGCCCAGTCCGCGGGCGAGGTAGATCCAATAGCCGACATAGGACAGCGTGTGGAGGATTCCCGCGACCGCGAACAAGCTCACGATCGGCGCCGCGTCGCTCCACTGCGGCCCGAGGAAGACCGCGATGACGTCGGAGGACAAACCGACGGCGAGGGCGAGCGGGACGCCGAGACCGTATCCGAGGCCCAACTGGCCCGCGACGATATACCGCGCGAAGCGGTCCGGCTCCTCCTGCATGCGCGAGAGCACGGGCAGAGCCACGGTGGTGAGCGGGCTCCGGATCTGGCTCAGGGGCGTCATGACGAGCTGAAACGCCCGGCTGTACAGGCCGAGCGGCGCAACACCGAACCGAAGGCCGACGACGATCGTGTCTGTTTGCGACCCGAAGTAGGTGAGGATGTTCGTCGCCACCAGGCTCCAGCCGAACTTCACGATGTCCCGAACCGAAGAGTGCCGGGAGGGCAATCGCGGCAGCCACCGGGATGCCGCGATCACGCCGATCACCGCCGCCGTCCCCATCACGAGTTGCTGCACCACGAGCGCCCAGTATTCCCAGCCAGCGACGGCGGCCAACACCCCCGCGATGAGGGCGATCGCGGCCGACGCGACGTCGATCGATGCCAGGGCGCGAAAGCGGAGTTCGCGCATGAGGGTTGCCCGGTACTGGGTCGCCACCCCGTTCAGGAAAAAGACGACGGCCAGCGCCTGCGCGATCGGTGCGACGGCGGGCTCCTGGACGATGGCAGCGAGGACGTCGGCCAGGGCGAACATCACGATTGCCAGCAGCAGGCCGATGGCGGTGTTGATCCAGAACAGATTGTCGCGCTGTCCCCGGGAGAGCACCTCCGCCTGAACGGACGCCGAGGTCAGTCCGAAGTCGCGAAAGATCTCGCCGAACGCCACGACAACGAGCACGATGGCAAGCAGCCCGTAGTCCGTCGGGCTGAGCAGCCGGGACAGGACGATGACGGAGAGAAGCTGGATGAGGATCTTCGCCGCCTGGGCGGAGAGCGTGAAGAAGACGCCGCGTGCTGCCGCACCCGCGAGGGTCGGTGTGCTCACGGGGCATCCTCCGCCCACAGCACCAGAATGCGCATTGCGGCTTCCTCCCAGTCGGGTGCTGCGCCCAAACCCGTCGAACGTTCTTATGCTAGGGCATACTCAAGCAGCGGAATCGATGGCGTCAACGTGAAAGGAGGGCGGGTTGGAGCTCACCCTGATGAACGCGATCCTCGCAGTTCTTGCCGTGTGCGGCATGGTCGGAGCGGTGCTTCTTTTTCGCGCCTACCCGCGAATCGTGATCGTCGTGTGGGCCGCCACTCTCTTCCTCGTACCGATCTGGGTCGGTGTCCAGGCCGGTATCTACTTCTCTGCCCTGGTTCTGGTGACCGTCCTGGCGATCGCCTCCGCTTCGCTGCACGGCTTGCGGTGGACGGTGGTCGACACCCTCGTGGTTACCTTCGTTCTCCTCCTTCTGATGGCGACGGCGATCGGCGGTTCGACCGGTGGCCACCTGCTCATCGTCCTCATCGACTGGATGATCCCGTACGCGTGGGGACGCGTCGTGCTCTCACGGGTCGACATTCACTGGGTTCACGGCGTCCTGGCCGGCGGAGCGGTCCTGATCTCGGTTCTGGCGCTCGCCGAATTCGTGGTCGGCACCAACGTGTTCGTCGCGATCGACACAGCCAACCCGCAGTATCTGACCTGGGGTGAGCTCCAGCCGCGCGGAGGAGTGATGCGGGTGGAGGCATCCTTCGGCCATTCGATTGCGCTCGGCTCGTCGCTGGCCATCGCGTCCGGGTTTGTTGCGGTGGCGAGATGGCCGATGTGGCTCAGGCTCCTCAGCCTGGTCGTCGTTCTCGCCGCGGCGGGGGTGACCTTCAGCCGGATCGGAATCGTGGGCGTGTTCCTCACGCTCCTGCTTGCGGCTGCGTTCCTCGGAGCGTGGATGCCGCGGGCCTTCCGCATCGCCCTCGTGGTACTGCTTGCCGCGATCGCGGCGATCGGCCTCCCGTTCATCTGGAACGTCTTCGAGCAGGCGGGCGAGGAGGCAGCGGGGAGCGCCGAGTACCGCGGCAACCTGGTCGCGCTCCTCGGCGACTCGTCGGTGCTCGGCATCACTCCGAGCTGGACGGTGCTCCCGACCGGCGAGACCTACTACGGTTCGTTCCAATCGATCGACAACGCGCTGATCCTCACCGCGCTCCGGTTCGGTCTGCTGCCGCTCGGCGTACTCATCGCCATCGTCGTCGTGGGTCTCGTGACCATCCTGCGAGGACGAGGAACCCCGGCTTCGATAGCGCTTGTGGCGCAGACGCCTGCGCTGGTGTCTGTCGCCCTCATTACGCAGTACGCCGATTTTCTCTGGTTTACGGTTGGACTTGCCGTCGCGTCGTATACCCTCATCAGCAAGAAGGAGCCGATCGAACCGCACGGCGGGTATCTCGATCAGCCGGCATTGGAGCTGGGAGGAGCCGGACGTGACCGCTGAGACACAGGCCGCGACGACGCGACGAGTTGTCGTCAGCGTCCTCAAACGCTGGTACATCGTCGCCCTGGCGGGGCTTCTCGGTGCGGTGCTCGCTTTCACGGCCTCGGCACTGACAGCGCCGGTCTACCACTCGTCATCGACACTGTTCTTCGCGCTCCAGTCGGGCAATAGCGGATCGGACATCAACCAGGGGTCCACCTACACCCAGAATCAGATGCTGTCGTTCGCACGACTCGGGATGTCCTCCATCGTGCTCGGCGACGTCATCGAGCAGCTGAACCTGGACATGAGTGAAGCCGAACTGCGTCATTCAATGGACATCACGATCCCCCAGAACACCGTCGTCCTCGATGTGCGAGTCGGCTCGACCGACAAGGAGCAGGCCGCGGACATCGCCAACGGCGTGGCTCAGCGGCTGGCGATCGTCGTCAGCGAGATCGCGCCGGCAGACGTGCAGGGCAACCCCACGGTTGTCGCGGAAGTCATCGAGCCCGCCGCACCGGCCGAATTCCAGACAACCCCGAACAAACAGCGTGACACGCTCGTCGGCGCGCTCGCCGGCGCTCTGCTCGCGATCCTGACGATCGCACTCGTGACGGTTCTCGACACGCGGGTACGGTCCGAGACCACCCTGGCGACAGTGACGAACCGTCCCCTGCTCGGCGCCATCAGCACCTACGTGGCGAAGAGCGACACTCGCCCGATCTCGCTCCGCTCGCCGAACAGTGTGCAGGCCGAGCAGTTCCGGAGAATCCGGTCAAGTCTTCGTTTCGCCTCAGCAAGCCACGACTTCACCTGCGTCGCCGTCACATCGTCGATTTCGGGCGAAGGCAAATCCACCGTCTCGACGAACCTGGCCGTGACGCTGGCGGAGACCGGGGCCCGTGTTCTGCTGATCGACGCGGACCTTCGCCGGCCGACCATCGCGACCCTCCTCGGCCTCGAACCGACCGTGGGCCTGACGACGATCCTTGTGGACAAGGTCGCGGCCGGAGACGTCGTCCATCGTTGGGGGCGGACAAGCCTCGATGTGCTCGCAGCCGGCGAGGTTCCACCGAACCCGGCGGAGCTCCTGGCGTCCACTCGGATGAAGGATCTTCTCGCGACGCTGTCTGAGCGGTACGACTTCATCATCGTCGACACCGCGCCGGTTCTCTCTGTTGCGGATGCGACGGTCATCGCCCAGCAGGCGGATGCGACGATCCTCGTTGTCGATGCGAGTGCGGTTCGGCGGGCACAGGTGAGCCAGTCGATCAACGCGCTCGAACTGGCCGGCGCCTACGTGTCCGGTGTCGTGCTCAATCGCATCCCTGCCCCCAAACACCAGGACCCGTACTTCACCGAGGACGACGAGGTCCCGAGCCCGAAGACGACGAGACGGGACACTCCCGCGTCACGTCGCACCCGGCTTCCCACCCGGACCTGACACCCCCACTTCGCGGGCGATTCCGGATTCGCGCCCTCGTTCTCGGCTAACCTTTTCTGAGGAATCCTCACACACGTGAGGAGCGGCGGATGGGGTGGACATGACGAGGATCGGATATGCGGCCGGTGCCTTCGATCTCTTCCACGTCGGCCACCTGAACATCCTCAAGCACGCCAAGAGCGAGTGCGACTTCCTCATCGCGGGCGTCGTCAGTGACGAGCTCCTCCTCCAGCGCAAGAACAGCGCCCCGGTGATCCCACTGAATGAACGCATGGAGATCGTCGGGAACATCCGCTTCGTGGACCGGGTCGTCGCCGAGACGCTGCCGACGAAGCTGGACATGTGGAGGGAACTCAGGTTCAACGTCTTCTTCAAGGGCGACGACTGGCGCGGCACGACCGAGGGCGTCCGCCTCGAACGACAATTCGCTGAGGTGGGTGTCGACGTCGTGTACTTTCCGTACACGATGACGACCTCGAGCACGGGCCTCCGCCGCGCACTCGATCTGCTGGAAGCGCGAAGCGACCGCGGCGGGCTTCCGGCCTCACTGCAGGCGTAGAGACAGTCCTTCGCCCACGGCGATGAGCGCCTCACGCTCGGTCAGCATTGCCGGGCAGCAGCGCCTACAGCTGCGAGCCGTCCACGGCGAAGGTGTCGCAGGCTCCCGCACCGTTCTCGTACCCGGTGGTGAACCAGCGCTGGCGCTGCTCGCTCGAGCCGTGCGTCCAGGCCTCTGAGTTGACCTCCTGGCCTGAGCCCTGCTGGATCCGGTCGTCGCCGACGGCGGCTGCCGCGTCGAGGGCATCCGTCACCTGCGCCTGGGTCGGGGGCTCGAGGAAGTTGGTACCGCTCGCATCGTCGGTTTCGGACGCGCCGGCGACCCACGCACCGGCGAAACAGTCGGCCTGGAGTTCGATGCGGACCGAGCCGGAATCCGGGCCGGTGCCGGTGCGGTCGGCGGAGTCCATGATGCCGGAGATGTTCTGGATGTGGTGGCCCCACTCGTGTGCGGCGATGTACATCTGCGCCAGGGTTCCACCGGTCGTGTCGAACGGCGGCTGGCGAAGCTGGTTGAAGAAGGTGGTGTCGATGTAGATCGTCTGGTCTGGCGGGCAGTAGAACGGCCCGGTCGCGCTGGAGGCCGCGCCACATCCGGTCGTCGTCGACTGGTCGAAGAGAATGAACTGCGGCGTGACGTAGGCGTTGCTCGCGACGGACGGGTACGCGTCCACCCAGAAGTCCTCGATCGACGCGCTCGCACCCTGCATCAGGCAGGTCACATTTTCGTTGGCGTCCTCGCCGGTCTGGCACTCGGTGATGGCCGTATCGGGGCCTGCTGCGCCCTGCTCGCCGCCGCCGATCAGCCCGCCGATGTCGACACCGGTCAGCTGGGAGACGACGAAGACGACGATCACGCCGACGATGCCCACGCCGCCGCCGACGGCAACGCCGCGGCCACGTCGCTTGACGTTGCCACCGGAGATATCTGAATCGGGATTGAAGGTCACGATGCCAACTTATCCCCCGGGTTCTCCACGGGCCACCACATTGCGCCGACGTCGTTCGAGGACTATGAGGCGAAGCGGTCTGTGGCCTCGACCAGGGCGTCGAGGATGCCCGGTTCGTCGAAGGCGTGGCCGGCGTCCGGGATCATCTTCAGTTCCGCGTGCGGCATCGCGTCGGCGAGGGCCCACGCCGTCATCGGCGGGGTGCAGATGTCGTATCGGCCCTGCACGATCACCGTGGGGATGCCGGCGAGCCGAACGGCATCCCGGATCAGCTGGCCGTCGTCCCACCATCCGCCGTTCATGAAGAAGTGGTTCTCGATGCGTGCGAAAGCCACGGCGTAAGCCGGTTCGGTGAACTGGGCGATCACGTCCGCTCGAGGAAGCAGGGTGATCGTCGAGGATTCCCACCGTGACCACGCGACGGCTGCCGGGCCGTGGATGGCCGGGTCCGGATCGTTGAGCAGGGTCGCATAGGCGCGGATGAGGTGCCCTCGCTCCCCGACCGGGACCGGGGCGAGGAATTCCTCCCACAGATCGGGAAACAGGGCGGCGGCGCCTCCCTCGTAGAACCAGTCGAGTTCGACCTGCCGGAGCGTGAAGATGCCGCGGAGGACGAGCTCGCGGACGCGGTCCGGGTGGGTCTCGGCATAGGCGAGCGCGAGCGCGCTCCCCCAGGAACCGCCGAAAACCTGCCAGCTGCCGATGTCGAGGTGTTCGCGCAGCTTCTCGATGTCGGCAACGAGGTGCGAGCTGGTGTTCGCCGAGAGGTCGGCCTCCGGTGCGCTCGCGTGGGGCGTGCTCCTGCCGCAGCCGCGCTGGTCGAACAGCACGATCCGGTACCGTGCCGGGTCGAAGAGGCGGCGGTGGTCGGCGCTGGACCCGCCGCCGGGGCCCCCGTGCAGGAACACGACAGGCTTGCCGTCGGGGTTTCCGCAGGTCTCCCAATAGACGGCCTGGCCGTCGCCGACCTCGAGGAGCCCGGAGTCGTACGGTTCGATCTCGGGGTACAGGGTACGCATCCTCCGACGGTACCCCTCCCCCGTGCGTCCTGTCCCGTTTCGTCCCGGCGACCTCGCGCGTAGGCTGTGCGCATTGAGACCAAGGGAGCTCCCATGACTGCGACCACTCTGGCGACGGTGACGCTGACCGGTGCCGGCGGGCAGATCGGCTACGCCCTGCTGTTCCGCATCGCTTCCGGGCAGTTGCTCGGGCCGGACACCCGGATCCGGCTGAACCTCCTCGAGATCCCGGCAGGGCTGGCCTCCGCCGAAGGCGCAGCGCTCGAACTGCAGGATGCCGCGTTCCCGCTCCTCGATGCCGTCACCGTCACCGACAGTGCGGCGACCGCGTTCGACGGCGCCAACGTTGCGCTGCTCGTCGGCTCGCGGCCGCGCGGCCCCGGCATGGAACGGGCCGACCTGCTGGCGGCGAACGGGGCCATTTTCGGGCCGCAGGGCGCCGCGCTCAACGCCGGCGCGGCATCCGACATCCGGGTCGTCGTCGTGGGGAACCCGGCCAACACGAACGCCCTGATCGCGTCGGCGCACGCGCCGGACATCCCGGCCGAACGGTTCACCGCGCTGACGCGGCTCGACCACAACCGGGCGGTCGGGTTACTCGCCGAGAAGCTCGGACTGGGCGCAGGCGAGATCGACGGGGTCACGATCTGGGGCAACCACTCGGCCACCCAGTATCCGGACCTGTCACAGGCCACCGCCGCGGGGCGGCCGGTCCGTGAACTCGTCGAGGAAGCCTGGGTTCGCGAGGAGTTCATCCCCCGGGTGGCCAACCGTGGCGCTGAGATCATCGAGGTCCGGGGCTCGAGCTCGGTCGGGTCGGCGGCAAGCGCCACGCTCGACCACATGCACGACTGGGTGAACGGGCATCGCGGTCGCTGGACGAGCGTCGCCCTGCCGTCGGACGGCAGCTACGGGGTACAGGAAGGCCTGATCTCGTCGTTCCCCGCCGAGAGCGTCGACGGTGCGTGGCGAATCGTGCCGGGGCTCGACATCGACCCGTTCTCCCGCGAGCGCATCGACGCGTCGGTCGCGGAACTTGCCACAGAACGCGAGCAGGTGCAAGCGCTGGGGCTGCTTTAGCAGCCGAGGCGGGTTCGGGCATAGCGTGGCGGCATGGACTATCGCTACCTCGGAAACTCCGGCCTCAAGATCACCGAAATCACCTACGGCAACTGGCTCACCCACGGCTCGCAGGTCGAGAACGACGCGGCGCGAGCCTGCGTCGCCGCCGCCCTGGAGAGCGGGATCACGAGCTTCGACACGGCGGACGCGTATGCGAACACCGCTGCTGAGACCGTTCTCGGGGAGGCACTCGCGTCGGAGCGGCGCGAGTCCCTGGAAATCTTCACGAAGGTGTACTGGCCGACAGGGCCGAAGGGCGCCAACGATTCCGGACTCAGCCGGAAGCACATCCTCGAGTCGATCAACGGCTCACTGGCGCGGCTCGGCACCGATTACGTCGACCTCTACCAGGCACACCGGTTCGACGCTGAAACCCCGCTCGAAGAGACGATGCAGGCGTTCGCCGACGTCGTCCGGCAGGGGAAGGCGCTGTACATCGGTGTCTCCGAGTGGGACGCCGACCAGCTCCGCCGCGGCAGCGCACTCGCGAAGGACCTCGGCATCTCGCTGATCTCGAACCAGCCGCAGTACTCGATGCTCTGGCGGGTGATCGAGGAGGAGGTCGTTCCGGCATCCCGCGAGCTCGGCATCTCACAGATCGTATGGTCACCGGTCGCCCAGGGGATCCTCACCGGCAAGTACAAGCCGGGGCAGCCGCTGCCCGAGGGAAGCCGCGCCACCGATGAGAAGGGCGGGGCGGATGCCGTTTCGCGCTTCCTCCGGGACGACGTGCTCACCGCCGTGCAGAACCTCCAGCCAATTGCGGATGAGCAGGAACTCACCCTGGCCCAGCTCGCGATCGCGTGGGTGCTCGCGAACGACAACGTGGCATCCGCCATCATCGGCGCCTCACGGCCCGAGCAGGTCCGCGACAACGTGAAGGCGGCCGGTGTGAAACTGTCGCCAGACACTCTCGCGCGCGTCGACGAGGTGCTCGGGAGCATCCCGGAGACCGACCCGCGCAAGACGGTGTCGCCCGAGGACCGCCCGTCCTGACTGGACGCTGACCCCGAACGAAAGGCCGACACATGAGTCGAATAGTTCTCATCGGAGGGCACGGCAAAATCAGCCGCCTGCTCACGTCCCTGCTGGTTTCGAACGGAGACGAGGTTGTCAGCGTCTTCCGGAATCCTGCCCACTCGAGCGACATCGAAGCGCTCGGGGCGGAAGCCTTTGTGTGCGACGTCGAACCGGCATCCGTCGCTGACCTGGTGCCCGCGATGGCCGGTGCGGACGCAGTCGTGTTCGCCGCAGGCGCCGGCCCCGGGTCTGGTGCGGCCCGCAAGTACACCGTCGACTATGAGGCGTCGCTCAAATCAGCGGAGGCAGCGCAGCAGGCCGGTGTGTCCCGGTTCGTGCAGGTCTCGGCGATCGGCGTCGACGAAGGCCCGGACCCGCGAGCCGATGAGGTGTGGGCGGCGTACATCGAAGCAAAACGCGACGCGGATGCCGCTTTGCGGCGGAGCGGGCTGGACTGGACGATCCTGCGGCCAGGTGCACTGACCGACGACGAGCCGACCGGGATGGTGGAGCTGGCGGAGCACACGGAGCGGGCGTCCATCCCCCGGGCGGATGTCGCGGCCGTGATCGCCGCTGTGCTCACGTTCCCGGAGACCGCCGGGCACTCGTGGGACCTCATCTCGGGCGAGACGCCCATCCCCGCCGCCGTCGCCGCGGCCGTCGCGGCGGGCTGAGCCCGGCTCGCCGGTCGGGCCCACAGGGTCACTCCCACCGTCGATCGGGCCCACAGGGCCACTCCCACCGTCGAGGGGGCCCACAGGGTCGTTCACATCCACGCGAACGACCCTTGTGGACCAACCGAATCGCCACGAAACGCGCTCTGCTCCGCAGGCGAACAACATCTCGCGGCGAATCGGCCGCCGCGCCAGCAGTTTGTGGTGACTCGACTGCCGCGCCGGTAGGGCCTGAAGGGTCACTCCCACCGTCGATCGGGGCCCACAGGGTCGTTCACATCCACGCGAACGAACCTTGTGGACCAACCGAATCGCCACGAAACGCGCTCTGCTCCGCAGGCGAACAACATCTCGCGGCGAATCGGCCGCCGCGCCAGCAGTTTGTGGTGATTCGATCGGCCGCCGCAGGAGCAGCTTGTGGTGATTCGACCGGCCGCCGATCGCTACTGTTGCGCGCGAACGAACGCGACGACGCCGTCGATCACCCGGGCAAGACCGAACTCGAAGGCCAGCTGCGGGTTGCTCGCGGCGTTGTAGGCCTCCCCTGAGGCCTGGCCGACGCGCCCGGCGAGCGGGTAGTTGGCGCCGCTCATGACCCGCTCGAGCAGAGGCGCGTTGATTTCCCACCACTCGGCGTCGCTCATTCCGGAGCGTTGCTGCGTACGCTCCATGTCCCTCGCCGAGCGCGCGGCGCTCGAGACGAAGCCCGCGAGCAGCGTCACAATCTGGTCCATCTCGATGTCGCTGACCCCGATGCCCTCGACCGCCGAGAGTTCCCACTCGTAACGATCGGCGAGGTTCGGCCCGAGCCAGGGGCGCGACGTATCGACCTGAAGCAGCCACGGATGCCGCCGGTACTCGTCCCAGAGGTGGCGGGCAACGGCATCCAGCCGGGCAGCGAGGTCCCCGTCGAGTGGGGGGTGGGGACGCTCCCCCATGACCTGGTCGACCATGAGACCGATCAGTTCGTCGCGGCCGGGAACGTAGGTGTACACCGACATGACGCCGAGTCCGAGCCGCTCGGCGACCTTGCGCATCGAGAACGTGTCGAGACCCTCGTCGTCGGCAAGGGCGATGCCGCTCCCGATGACCGCGTCGACCGTTGTCTTCTGCTTCGGCCCGCGAGCGGAGCCGGAACCCGCCTCCACGACCCGATGGCGCCAGAGCAGCGCGAGGGTTCGGTCTTCGGTGCCGGCAGTTCCGTCTGTGGCCATGGCACTAGTGTACGTACTCCGTATGGTGTACGCTCGCACATATTTGTAACTCCGTACAATGTACGACGATGGGAGTATCGTGCCCTCACACCTGTCCCTGTCTGCGGTCGGGCTGCGCAAACGCTACGGCGACGTCGCTGCGCTCGACGACTTCAACCTCGCCGTCCCCGCCGGCACCATCCACGGGCTGCTTGGCCCGAACGGCGCAGGAAAGAGTACCGCCGTCCGCGCCTTCACCACCCTGATCGACCTTGATGCCGGGTCGGCGTCGGTCGCCGGATACGACGTCAAGGCCGAGCCCGGCCTCGTACGCCGGAGCATCGGACTCGTCGGCCAGTCGCCGGCTGTCGACGAGATCCTCGGAGGACGGCAGAATCTCGTTCTGTTCGGGCGGCTCTTCGGCCTCAACTCGAAGGCGGCGCGGGCCCGCGCCGACGAGTTGCTCGCCCGATTTGACCTCACCGACGCAGCCGAGCGCCCGGTCTCGGGATATTCAGGCGGCATGCGCCGCCGGCTCGACATCGCGGCCGGGCTGATCCTGACGCCCGCCGTGCTGTTCCTCGACGAGCCGACGACCGGACTCGACCCGCGCGGCCGCAACGAAGTCTGGAACGCCATCCGGCTGATCGCCGAATCGGGCACCACGGTGCTCCTCACCACCCAGTACCTCGACGAGGCCGACCAGCTCGCCGACACCATCTCGGTGATGAACGCCGGCCGGGTGATCTCGACCGGCACCCCCGACGAACTCAAGAAACGCCACGGCGCCGACCGCATCGTCGTGACGGTGACGGATGCCGGCCAGCTCGACCGCGCCGCGGCATCCGTTCGCTCGATGTCAGAACCGGTGATCGACCCTCTGGCGCGAACGGTGACCGTGGAGTCGCCGTCCGGAACCGCCGGCATCCTCTCGGTCGTTCGGATCCTGGATGCCGCCGGCATCGATCCCGAGGACCTCGCGCTCCGCCGCCCCACCCTCGATGAGGTCTTCCTGGTCCTCACCGCGAAGGAGAGCACCCGATGACCGCCACGACTGCCGCACCGTTCTCAGCTCTGCGGAACGCCTGGATCCTCACCCAGCGCGAACTCCTGCACTGGGTGAGACAGCCGGCGCTCCCCATTTTCGGACTGTTGTTCTCGATCATGCTGCTGCTCATGTTCGCGTTCCTCTTCGGCGGGGCCATCGCGGTGCCTGGCGGCGGCGATTACATCAACTTCCTGCTGCCCGGGATGCTCACGCTGACGATGCTGTTCGGCCTCGACGGCACACTGCAGGCGATGTCGACGGATGCCGCGAAGGGAATCACCGATCGGTTCCGGTCGATGCCGATCGGCAGCTCAGCGGTGGCGCTCGGCCGCAGCGGCGCCGACATGGCCTCGTCGATCCTCAACCTCGTCGTGCTGATCGTCGGCGGTCTGTTGATCGGCTGGCAGATCACGTCCGACCTCGGGTCGGCGCTACTGGCTGTGTTCCTGCTGCTGTGGTTGCGCTTCTCGCTGCTCTGGATCGGGATCTTCCTCGGACTCATCTTTCGCGGGCCTGGGGCGACCATGGCCGTGCAGGTCCTCATCTGGCCCGTCGGGTTCCTGTCCAACGTCTTCGTGTCGCCCGAGACCATGCCCGGCTGGCTCGGCGCCGTCGCCGCCTGGAACCCGATCTCGGCAACGGCGACGGCCACCCGGCAGCTCTTCGGGAACCCGACGGGGCTCAGCGGCGGCTGGATGGTCGACAGCGCCATCGCCCTGGCCGTGGCCTGGCCTCTCGTTCTCACGCTCGTGTTCCTGCCGCTGTCCGCGCGGGCGTACCGGCGGCTGAAGCGGTAGCCGCGGCATCGATCGGGCCCGAAGCGACCCTTATGGACTACTCGATTTGCCACGACATGCGCCCCGACGCCCAGGCGGAGCGCACAGTGCGGCAACTCGAGCGCCGCAACGACACCTTGCGGCAACTCGAGCCCGCCACGGTCGGGCCCAGAGGGTGACTCCGCCGATCGGTCGGGCCGAAAAAGTGACCCGACCGTGGGCGGGCGACCCTTATGGACCACTCGATTCGCCACGACATGCGCCCCGACGCCCAGGCGGAGCACACAGTGCGGCAACTCGAGCGCCGCAACGACGCCTTGCGGCAACTCGCGCCGGGCTACTTCCTGCTCTTCTTGGGGTGGTTCAGTGCGTCGAACGTCGACTTCGTCGCCTTCTCGTCCACCGGGGCGTTGCCCGATGCCCGCAGGTCAGCCAGGTACGCCGCGGCTTCCTCCTGCCGTTCCGTCTCGATGCCCGAGGCGATCGGCGCCCGGAGGTGGGCCTGCGTGTAACCGAACGCGTCGACGAGGTCGACGGCGTGGGGGCGCAGACGGGCCAGCAGCCGGTCGATGTACGCAGTGACCGACTGGGCACGCTGGCCGGACAACCGCCCATGGATGAGGTACCAGGCGAGGTGCTTCTCGACCAGCCCGAACCCGAACAGGTCCCGCAGCCAGGTCAGGACCTTCTTCGTAGCCGGGTCGGAGATCGTCGAGAGCGCCTCGGTGAACGCCTCCCACTGCAGCAATTCGGCGTGGGCGATCGCCGCTTCGATGAGTTCGTTCTGGTTCTGGTTGAACAGCGCAGCCGCTTCGGCCTTCGAGAGCTTGCTGGCCGCGCGGAGCCGGCCGGCGATGGTGCCGATCATGCTCTCGACACGATCGGTGAGGAGTTCACGTTGTGCCTGCTCGTCCTGGAGCCGTCCGACCGAGCGCGCCGTCGATCCGAAGTCGGCGACGGTCTGGGCGAGGGAGCGCAGCCCGGTGCCGTTCACGACCTTGCCACGGGCCTGTTCGGCGGCGAACCGGGCCAGCGTCGTGGCATCCGCGTCCTTGAACCGCTTGCCGTAGTCGCCGAGCAGCCGCTTGCCGACGAGCTGGAGCAGCACGTTGTTGTCGCCTTCGAAGGTGACGTAGACGTCGAGATCGGCGCGGAGGCTGGTGAGGCGGTTCTCCGCCAGGAATCCGGCGCCGCCGCAGGCTTCGCGCGCCTCCTGCAGAACGTCGAGGGCATGCCAGGTCGACAGGGACTTGAGGGCTGCGGCCAGGGTCTCGAGGTCCTGCCGGTCGTCGTCGGTGTCCCTCTTGCCGCTGAACACGCCGTCGAACTTCACGAGCAGCTCATCGTGCGCGAAGGTCTGCGCGTAGGTCGTGGCCAGCTTCGGCAGCAGCCGGCGCTGGTGGCGCTGGTAGTCGAGGATCACTTCTTCCTGCACGTCACTGGCCGCGTTGAACTGGCGACGCTGGCTGGCGTAGGTGATCGCGATCTGCAGGCCGACAGCGGATGCCAGGACGGCGGCCCCGTCGAGCGACACACGACCCTGGACGAGGGTGCCGAGCATGGTGAAGAAGCGTCGGCCCGGGCTGGCGATCGGCGACGAGTATGTGCCGTCCGCGTCGACATTCCCGTACCGGTTGAGAAGGTTCGAGCGCGGGATGCGGACGTTCGTGAAGTGCAGCCGGCCGTTGTCGATGCCGTTGAGGCCGCCCTTGATGCCGTCGTCCTCGCCCCCGACGCCGGGAAGGAACCCGTCGTCGTCGCGGATCGGCACGTAGAAGCAGTGAACGCCGTGGTTCACGCCGTTCGTGATCAGCTGCGCGAAGACGGCGGCCGCTTTGCCGTGCACGGCGGCGTTGCCGATGTAGTCCTTCCATGCCGCGCGGATCGGCGTGTGGATGACGAACTCCTCCGTCTCGGCGTCGTAGGTCGCCGTCGTGGCGATCGACGCGACATCCGACCCGTGCCCGATCTCGGTCATGGCGAACGCGCCCGGGGTCTCAAGGCTCATGATGCCCGGCAAGAATCGCTCGTGGTGTTCCCGGGTGCCGAGGTGGAGCACGGCCGCGCCGAACAGACCCCACTGCACGCCCGACTTGATCTGGAGCGACGGATCGGCGGTGACGAGTTCCTCGAAACCGGCGATGTTGCCGCCGTGGTCCTCCATGCCGCCGAGCTGCTTCGGGAACGCCCGGTGCACCTGTCCGTTTTCGACGAGCAGTTTGAGCTGGCCGAAGACGGTGTCGCGGTACTCCTCCAGCGACTGTCCTTCGATGCGGTGGAACTCGGGCCTCGCGGTGAGCCGACGTGCCGCCCGACGCTGCTCCGGCCAGGAACCGAGCATTTTCTCGCTGAGTTCTTCGACGTCGATCCGGATTCCGTCAGTGACGTGGTCGCGGTCCTCGTCGAGGATGCCGCCCTCGACCGCGGCGGGAGAGAGGGAAGTGTCAACCATGGGTGTTCCTTTGTCTTTCATCGCTGAAGTACCTGTCCTTCCACGGTACGAGTCAGCGTCAGACCGGCGAAATGCCCCGTCAACGGCCTACAAACTCCCTCGCGGGTGGAGCACACCCGATTGCGGAAACCTACAGACGCAGAGGGCTTTTTACAGCCAGTGTCGACAACGCGGGGAACGCCATCGCTTCGCGCGGGCGGACCGGGGCTCCGCCCGTACCACTGTCGCGGTTAACAGCGTATGGTCGAGGGAACACAGCCGGCACAGCTGGCAGGCCAAAGGAGTACGGATGCCTAGTAAGTCACCTCAGAAGAACTCTGCGAAGAAGGAACCAGCGAAGTCCCTGAAGGAGAAGCGCCTCGACAAGAAGGCGAAGGGCGAGGACAAGGCCCGCAAGGGTTAGACCCTCCAAGACCTGGCGCTGCGCCGACCTGCGGGTCCGCGCAGCGCCTTTCGTTAACCCGCTGCGCTCTCCGTCGCCGTGGCGACCACCCCGAGGAGCGCGTCGCCGTAACTCGCGCGTTTCTTCTCACCGATGCCGCTGATACCGGCGAGGTCGTCGAACGTCCGCGGCCTCTCCGTCGCGATGGCCCGCAGTGTGGCGTCGCCGAAGACGATGTAGGCAGGCACGCCCTGTTCCTTCGCCTCAGCAGCACGCCAGGTGCGCAATGCTTCGAACAGCCCGGCATCCGCCGGGGCGAGATCGGCGACGGCTGCCTTCCGGGCCGCTCCGACCGAGGCCTTGCGCTCGGGCTCGTTGCGCATCGGCACGGTCAGCCCGCCGGACAGGACGTCGGCGCTTTCGTCGGTGAGCCCGAGCGTTCCGTATTCTCCGCGGGTGGCGAGCAGCCGCTTGGCCAGGAGCTGGCGGACCACTCCGCGCCATTGCTGCTCGCTGAGGTCGACCCCGATGCCCCAGGTGGCGAGCGTCTCGTGCGACCACTGCGTGGTGCGCGGCGTGGTCTTGCCGCGAAGGATGTCGATGAGGTGCCCGGCACCGAACTCCTGGTTGCGTTCGCGCTTCAGCCGCACGATCGTCGAGAGGAGCTTCTGGGCGGGGATCGTTCCGTCCCAGACGGCCGGCGGGTCGAGGCAGGTGTCACAGTTTCCGCATGCCTCAGAGGGCTGGCCGAAGTAGCTGAGCAGGTTGCGGCGGCGGCACTCGACCGTTTCGCAGAGCGCGAGCATGGCGTCGAGGTGCGCCGCCATGCGCCTGCGGTGGGCGAGGTCGCCTGGCGAATCGTCGATCATCCGACGCAACTGGACGACGTCCTGGAGCCCGTACGCCAGCCAGGCGACGGATGCGTCTCCGTCACGCCCCGCGCGCCCCGTCTCCTGGTAGTACCCTTCGACGCTCTTGGGCAGGTCAATGTGTGCCACGAACCGGACGTCGGGCTTGTCGATTCCCATCCCGAACGCAATCGTGGCGACGATGACGATGCCGTCTTCCCGGAGGAACCGTGACTGTGTCCTCTGCCGCAGGGAGGCGTCGAGTCCGGCGTGGTACGGCAGCGCGGTGATCCCGTTCGCCTGCAGGTGAGCCGCAGTCTTCTCCACGGTGTTGCGGCTGAGCGCGTAGACGATGCCGGCCTGGCCGGCCCCCTCTTTGCGGATGAACTCGACGAGCTGCTTGCGGGGCTCGTTCTTCGGAACGATCCGGTACTGGATATTCGGCCGGTCGAAGCTGGCGACGAAGTGGCGGGCGTTGTGCAGGTGGAGCCGGTCGGTGATCTCGCGGTGCGTGGCATCCGTCGCTGTGGCGGTCAGGGCGATCCGCGGCACGTCGGGCCAGCGTTCGGCCAGGTCGCCGAGGCTGAGGTAGTCGGGGCGGAAGTCGTGACCCCACTGGGAGACACAGTGGGCCTCGTCAATGGCGAAGAGGGCGATCCGGCCGTTCGCGAGGAATCGCTTGGTGGACTCGGAGCCGAGCCGCTCGGGCGCGACGTAGAGAAGGTCGAGTTCTCCGGCGAGGTACGCGCGTTCGACCCGGTCACGTTCCTCGGGTGACTGGGTCGAGTTGAGGAACGCGGCGCTGACGCCGACGGCGAGGAGGGCGTCGACCTGATCCTGCATGAGGGCGATCAGCGGCGAGATGACAACCCCGGTGCCTTCGCGCACGATCGACGGCACCTGGTAGCAGAGGCTCTTGCCCCCGCCGGTCGGCATGAGCACGACGGCGTCGCCGCCCGCGACGACCTGGTCGACGATGGCCTGCTGTTCGCCCCGGAAGGAGTCGAACCCGAAGACGCGAGAGAGCACGTCGGCCGCGCTGGGACGGACCGGTGCGGTCGGGCTGGGCAGTGGGGCGGTTGTCACCTGACGAACGATAGCCTGCGCCCCTGACAACTGACGAATTGCCAACCGACGAATTGCCCACCAGCGAATTGCCCACCAGCGAATTGCCCACCAGCGAATCGAAAGGTGAGCCGCACGCGCGCTGGCCGTCCGCGCGTGCGGCTGGGGGTCAGGGCGCGACCGGCGGGTCGCCGGGGCCGGATGCCGTGTCGGCACCGTCGGCTGACCGGGTCCGCGACCGCGCGACGAGCAGGATCACGGCGGCCGCGAGAACGAGGACGCCCAGCCCGGCACCGATCCAGAGGATGTCGGCTGCCGCTGTCGACGCCTCGTCCGTGTCGGCGGCAGGTGTGCTGGTTGCTGTCTCGGCCGGTGCGGCCGGTGCGGCCGGTGCGGCGCTCTCATCGGGAGCCGGGGTCTCACCCTCGGCGGGCGCCTCGCCGCAGGTCGGGGGCGCTGAATAGCCTCCGCCCAGTTCCTGTCCGTCGGCCGGCTGCCATGTGAAGGCGATGTCGCTGGCGCCGGGGTCTGCGCTGGTGATGGGGTGCCCGTCTGCCGACACGACCCCCCACGCCACGGTGTATTCGCCAGGCTCGCCGAGCTGCACGGGCATGGTGATGCTGGCCCCGTCGACGGTGGCGCATCCGTCCCCGTAGTAGAGCTGGGCGGCGCCGGGGCCGCGCACCTGCAGGTACGTCCGGCTGCTGTCTAGGCCCAAATCGAGCAGAGCGTCACTCGTCGTGATCACGAACAGGCCCGGCTGCTCGGTCACGACAGATCCCGCAACCGGGGTCGACGAGACAAAGGCGTTGTGGGCCTGGGCGGGAGCGGTTCCGACCAGGGCGGCGAGCGCGATGCCGGCGATGCCGCCGAGGCCGATCAGCGTGCGGAGGTTCATGAGTCCGAGCCCTTCGACGGTGCCGCCACCCGTGCGGCAGGGCGGCGGAAGAACAGGACGAAGAGAATGGCGGCGACTCCGGCGACGAGGCCGGCCAGGCCGAGGCCGCGGGCGACGAGATCGGGTTCCGCCACGGTCGTGCGGCCGGATGCCGCGCTGGCTGAGAGCTCAGCCCCGACAACCGGGGCGGCGTGGTCCACCACGGCCGCGGTCACGTCCACGGCAGGCGCCGGGTGATCGAGGTCATGCGGGTCCTGCCCTTCATCGGCGACCTGGTTCCAGTCGGTTTCGCCGACCTCACAGGTCTGGAGCACCGGGAACGCCAGCGTCGAGCCGTTAGCGTCAGCCGGCAGCGTGAGCTGCAGGGTGACGGTGTCACGGAACCCGTCCTCGAGCGGCGTGTTGGCCGTGTAGACGACCTGCCCGACCCGCTGCACCAGCGAGTTGCCGTGCGCGTCGGTGATCGGCTGGGCCAGATCGACGAGCACCTTTTCCGCGGTCCAGTTCGGGTGCACCGTCGGAGTGACCGAAACGATCTCCTCGGGAATGGTGAAGGTGAGGCCGGTGGTTGCCGAGCCCTCGCAGCCGTGGCCGACGGCGAAGGTGAGCTGAGTGGTCGACCCGGCCGCCGTCGACGACGGGGTCACCCCGACGTGGGCGACAGCGGCCAGGGGTGCGGCGAGAGCGAGGGCCGTGCCGGCGAGAATGCCGGTGAGAACGCCGGCGGCGACGGGACGGGAACGGCCGGCAGGCTGGCGGCCGGCAGAAGAAAGGAACGAAGACATCGGAGTAGTCCTTAAGACAGAGTAAGTACACGGCGGGCCGAAGGCGACCGGGCCGAGGAATGAACAGGTGACCGCAGGGGGTCTAGGCGAACGTCAGTGTGCGTCCGGCAAGCGGCGGGCCGCGCCGGTTCGCCGAGAACGGCAGCAGCGCCGTCGAGACGGCCGACGGCGGCAACCAGGCCGGCACCGGCGCACCGGGCGTGGCGACCGGACGTGCGGCGATCGCGGTGATCAGTGCCAGGAAGGCGAGTCCGAGGGTGGCGCCGATCGCGGAGATCACCCGCTCGCCGTGCAGCAGGGAGACGACGGTGACCACGGCGGCCGCAGCGTGGCCCAGCCACATGCCGACGTCGGTCGACGCGTGCGCATGCGTCACGGCATCCGTGGTCAACGAGATCATGCCGTGGTGAGCTGCCTGGGTTGCCGTGCCCGTCGTCACCGGAAGCGCGGCGAAGAGTGCGTGGAACGCGGCCTGGCTGACGACGACGGCGAGCGTCAGCCGCAGCGGGCTCGACCGGCCGGCCAGAGCGACGCAGAACGTGAGAGCGAGAACGGATGCCACGGCGAGCGCCAGCACACTCGGGGCTTCTCCGGAGGCGACGCCGTGCGAAAACGCGGCCGCGAAGGTCGCCACGGCCGCGGCGAGGACACCGCGTACCACCCGTGTTCGTCGTGCCTGCATGTCGTTCTCCTGTCGCTTCCACTGTACTTCGGAGCGGACGCCCAGCCGGATCGGTGGCCGACGATACGCTGATCCCCATGCTCACCGTTCTCATCGGACTCACCGGCGCGCTCATTTTCGGGGCGGCCGACTTTCTCGGCGGGCTGGCGTCGAAGCGCATCAGTCCGATCCGGGTCACCGCTGTCGCGGCCGCAGCTGGACTTGTAGGACTGCTGCTCGTGCTCGCCCTCGGATTCGGGGCCTGGTCGGCGGAGGCTGTGTTCTGGGGCGCGCTGTCGGGCGTCACCGGTGCCCTCGCCATCTCGCTGCTGTACGCGTGCCTCGCCATCGGGCCGATGAGCATCCTCTCGCCGCTCACCGCTGTCGTCTCCGCGATCGTCCCGATGACCTGGGGCCTTCTCAGCGGGGAACGCCTCGGCGTGGTCGGCTCCCTGGCGCTCGGGCTCGCCCTCATCGCCGTCATCCTCGTCGGATTCGTTCCGGAGAAGGGAGCGGTGCGGCCAAACCTCAGGGGAATCCTCATGGCGATCGGCTCCGGGGCGATGATCGGCGGGTTCATGATCCTCATTGACCAGACACCAGACGACTCCGGGCTGGTGCCCCTCGTGATGAACCGCACGGTCAACGCCACGCTGATGTTCACGACCGTCGGGGTGCTGTGGCTTCTCGGCCGCCGGGCCGCGCGAACGCGCGTGCCTGAGACGATCCACGAGGATGCGGCGGAGGTTCTGCACCAGGCCACCGCGCACGGTTCCGCGCCGATCAGCACCGGGTGGAAGCCGGGGCTCGCCCTCGCGGTCGCCTGCGGCGTCGTCGACGCCCTCGCGAACGCTCTCCTGCTGATCGGAATCCGCCTCGGCGACCTCAGCGTGATGAGCGTCCTGACGGCGATGTACCCGGCAGGCACCATCCTCCTCGCCGCCATCGTGCTGCGGGAACGGATCGCCCCGGTGCAGTGGGTCGGACTGGCCCTCGCCCTCGTCGCCGCGGGGATGCTCGCCCTCGCATAAATCCATGCATGCGAATAAAATGAGCCGGAGAGAGGTTGAGGAGAAGACTCACCGAAAAGCGGGACGGAGCACGCACTGTGACTGCAGAACAGGAACCGCGGCTGTTGCGTAACGACGCCGAACGCCGTTACGAGATGTGGCTGGGCCAGACCCTGGCCGGGGTCGCCACCTTCCGTGAGTCGGAGACCCAGGTGACGTTTCTCCACACGATCGTCGACGAGGCGTTCGGCGGCAGGGGCCTCGGCACGAAGCTCGCAGCGTTCGTGCTGCAGGACACGGTCGACCGGGGCAAGCGGATCGTCCCGGTCTGTCCGTTCATCCGGGAGTACCTCGAGAGCCATCACGAGTTCGACGACCACCTCGACCTGCCGAAACGGGTGCCCTCATGACCCGGTTCGACGCGCCGGTCGCCGAGAGCAGCTGCCACCGGATCGATCAGGACGGGCCGGCCACCCGCCTGCTGGAGGCGCGCGAGGTGCCCCTGGGCGGCATCCGGGGAATCCTGGTGCACCGATCGCTTCCGCAGCGGGAGCTGCCCATGGTGGGCGCGTGGTGCTTCCTCGACCGTTTCGATGACGACGAGTCCCGCATGCGGGTGCTGCCGCATCCGCACACCGGGCTGCAGACGGTGACCTGGCCGATCGAGGGCAGCATCCGGCACCGCGACAGCGTCGGCTCCGATGTTGCCGTGACGCCGGGCGAACTCAACATCATGACCAGCGGCTACGGCATCGCCCATTCTGAATTCTCGATCGGCGACCTTCAGTCGCCGTTGCGGGGCCTGCAACTCTGGGTGGCCCTTCCCCGTGAGATGGCCGCGGTCGACCCGTTCTTCGAGCGACACACGAATCTCCCCGTCTACGAAACCGACGGCCTTTCGGCGTCGGTCCTCGTCGGCAGGCTCGGGAACGTCGAGTCGGATGCGACGATCTTCACGCCGCTGATGGGGGCGGATGCCGTTCTCGACGCGGGCGCGGAGGTCACGATTCCGCTCGACGCCTCTTTCGAATACGCGGTGATGGTGATCTCCGGTTCGCTCGACGTCGCCGGGCATTCCCTGCCCAGCGGCCCACTGCTTTACCTCGGCATCGGACGGGAACGCCTCACCGTGTCGAGCAGCGATGGCGCCCGCTTCGTCCTGCTCGGCGGCATCCCGTTCGGGGAGGAACTCGTCATGTGGTGGAACTTCGTCGGCCGCAGCCACGATGAGATCGTGGCCGCCCGCGAGGACTGGGAGCGTGGAAGCGACCGGTTCGGCTTGGTCGACGGCCACGGCGGCGAACGGATCCCCGCTCCCCCGCTGCCCACCGTGCGGCTCACCCCGCGCCGTCGCCGCCCCTGACCGACCCCGCCCTTGGGAATGAGGCACGCCTCAACTAAATTGAGGAGTGCAGCGTCGCCCGGAACACATCGACCGATACGTAGAGAGCGCCCATGCGAAACACCAGCACACGGCTCCTCCTCACCTGCGCCGCCATCGGTGTTGCTGGCGGGCTGGTCTTCGTGGCGAGCGGGTACGTCCAGGGGCTCGTCGCCGCCACGCTCCCCATCGCGTACGGGTTGCTCGTCGGGATCTACTTCCTCCCGGGTGTCATCGCGCAGTCGCTGCTGCGACGTGGCGGGGTTGCGCTGCTGACGGGTCTCTTCGCCGGGCTCGTGGCTGCCGCGTTCAGCCCGCAGTGGTTCTTTCGCTACCTCGGCGCCGGGCTGGCCATCGGAGTGCTCCAGGAACTGCCGTTCCTCATCACCCGGTACCGCTACTGGCGAGCATGGATCTTTTACCTGGCCGCTACGGTCGCCGGCCTCATCCTGGGCTTCGGCGTCTTCGTGGTCATCGGCCTCAGCAGCTTCGCCGGCTGGGCGAACCTCGTCTACTTCGCGCTGTTCGCCGTCAGCCCCGTGATCGTCACCTGGCTGGGCCGGATCATCGCCGACCGGCTCGACAAGACCGGGGTGGCTCGCGGCCTGCAGCACGAGATCGACCGTCGGGCCGGCCGCTCGGAAACCACGAATGCGCTGATGGTCGCGGCGTGAGCCGCTGACGGGGATGGACGTTCGAACGGGTCTGCCCGTGCGCGTGCGCGACGTGCGCATCCGCCACGATGGACGCACCGGGAACACCCCGGACGGCGTCTCTTTCGACATCGCCCCGGGCGAGGTCGTGCTGCTGCTCGGCCCGTCCGGCTGCGGCAAATCCACCCTTGCCCTCGCGCTCAACGGGCTGGTGCCGCACGCCGTTCCCGCCCGCCTGACCGGCACGGTCAGCGCCGGCGGCATCGACACGGCGGATGCCACGGTGGCGCAGCTCTCCGAGAAGGTCGCCATGGTCTTCCAGGACCCCGATGCGCAGATCGTCACGGGATCGGTGCTCGACGAGGTGTGTTTCGGCCCTGAGAACCTGGGACTCCCGGTCGCGGTGGTTCTCGCACGCGCCGAAGACTCGCTCCGTGCGGTCGGGCTCTGGGAACGCCGGGCCGAGAACCCCGACCTGCTCTCCGGCGGCGGACGCCAGCGCCTGGCCATCGCGTGTGCCCTGGCCATGGAGTCGCCGCTGCTCGTGCTCGACGAGCCCACCGCCAACCTCGACCCGGTCGGCATCGACGAGGTCTACGCGGTGCTCCGCAGCCTGGTCTCCCACGGGGACCGGTCGATCCTGCTCATCGAACACAACCTCGACGCCGCGATCGAGCTCGTCGACCGGGTGATCGTCCTCGACCGGGTCGGCCGGGTGGCGCTCGACGGTCCGACCCGGGAGGTGCTCGTCGAGCGTGCGAATCAGGTCGCGGCGCTCGGCGTCTGGCTGCCCGTCGCGACCCTCGCGGCGCTGCGGCTCCACCACGCCGGGGTGCACGTCAACCCGCTTCCGCTGACCGGCGGGGAGCTCGCGGCCGCGCTCGACCGCATCCGTTCGCTCCCCGAGCCGGTCACTCCCGCGTCGGTTCGTCGCGCCACGGAAGTCGCCATCCGGGTACGGGACCTCAGCGTCGTTCGCGGTAAGAGCAGGTTGCTGGATGCCGTCTCGCTCGACATCGCCGAAGGCGACTTCACCGCGGTCATCGGGACCAACGGTGCGGGCAAGACCACCCTCGTGCAGGCGATCGCCGGCGTCGTCGCGCCGCCGCGCGGCCGGATCAGCGTCGGAGGCCTCGACCCGGCGACGAGCGATGTGCGTGCCCTGGCCGCGCACATCGGTTTTGTCTTTCAGAACCCGGAGCACCAGTTTCTCGAGAACACCGTGGAAGACGAACTTGCGCACGGGTTGCGGCTGACCGGTGCGTCGCTCGACGCCGCCGGCATCGAGGCGGCCGTCACCGGGATCCTCGATCGGTTCGGCCTCACCGAGCTTCGCAACGCGCATCCGTTCCTGCTCTCAGGTGGACAGAAGCGCCGGCTGTCGGTCGGCACGGCGCTCGTCACCGGCGCGCCTGTGCTGATCCTCGACGAGCCCACCTTCGGCCAGGACCGGGAGCGCGCGGACGAGTTGCTGGCGCTCCTCGCCGCGCTCAATCGGGGCGGGCGGACGGTTGTTGCCGCCACCCACGACCTGCAGCTCGTCGCCGAGTACGCGTCCTCCGTCGCCGTGCTCGCTTCCGGACGCCTGCTGGCTTTCGGCCCGACGGCCCAGATCCTCGGCGATGAGGAGCTGATCGACCGCGCCGGGCTGCGCCTGCCACCCCTGGCGCGCGCGATGCGCACTGTCGAGAACCACGCGTCGTGGCGATCGGTCACCCGCATGGCCGACCTGCCGGGGAGCCCGGCATGACAGCCGACCCGTACGCGGCGGTGACGGCGCCGCCACGATTCTTCCTCCATCGGCTGAACCCGCTGTCGAAGCTCGCCGCCCCGCTGCCGTTCATGGCCGTGCTGTTGGTGGCCCGTGAGGTGTGGACGCCGCTGCTGTTCCTCGTGTTCGCGATCGTCACGATCCTGATCGGCGCCCGGCTGACCCCGCGCCAGGCGGTCCTGCTCGTGGTCGGGTTGCCGGCCCTTGTGCTGGTGCTGTCGTTCAGCTTCGGGTTGTGGACGGATGCCTCGCTCGTCGACACGACGCCTCTCGTCTTCCAGGTCGGCGAGTACCGGTTCTTCCTCGGCGCCTGGCTGATCGGTCTGGCGACGGCCCTGCGGCTCGGCGCCGTCCTGGCGCTCGCGCTCATCCCGGGGCTGACCACCACCGGACCGGAGCTCGTCCGCGCCTCGGTCCAGCACCTGCGCGTGCCATACCGTGTCGGTTATACGGCCCTCGCGGCGTACCGGTTCGTGCCGCGGTTCCGGCACGACCTCGACCTCATCCGGCAGGCCCACCGCGTGCGGGGGGTCGCAGGGGGACGCGGACCGATTGCCGGCATCCGTCGTGCCTTCGGGTACGTCGTTCCGCTGCTCGCGGGCGCGATCCGCCATGCCGAGCGGGTCTCGTTCGCGATGGACTCGCGTGCGTTCGGGGCGTACCCCACGCGGACGGAGCGGCACCTCCTGCCGTTACGGCCGCGGGACGCCGTTTTCGTCGGTGTGTTCTGGCTGGTCGGGGCCGGACTGCTGATGCTCGCGGCTCGGCTGAACTGAGCGGCGCGGACTCTGAGAGCGCTTCGCACCAGAAATCGTACGCCGCCTCCCCGGAGGTTCACGGGACCGTTTTGTTCACAGGTGGGCGATTCTCCCCGGCTCCGTTCGAATCTATGTTCTAATTGCTCCATGCGGTGGGATGGACAGCAGCTCGGCACGGAGGAACCCTCCGCGCTGCCAGGGCTTGCGAAACTCAACAACCTGGTGCGCAGCGTGCAGACGCCCGAGTTCGCCGGTGTGACGTTCCACGAGGTGCTGGCGAAGTCCGCGCTCAACCGGGTTCCGCGGCAGTCGCAGATGCCCTTCGGCTGGACGATCAACCCGTACCGCGGCTGCAGCCACGCCTGTGTGTACTGCCTCGATCCCGACACGCTCATCCTCATGGCCGATGGACGGCAGAAACCGTTGAAATCAGTGAAGGTCGGCGACGAGATCATGGGCACGCGGACCGAGGGCCGCTATCGGCGTTACGTTGCCACCACCGTCCTCGCCTCCTGGGCCACCATCAAACGCGCCTACCGCATCACCCTCGCTGATGGCACCGAGATTGTCGCGAGCGGGGACCACCGGTTCCTCACGGAGCGCGGCTGGAAATACGTCAGGCCGGCGGGGGATGGAACACAACGCCCGTACCTGACCCTCGACACGGGCCTCGCGGGGCTAGGGATCCAGGGTCTCAGCAGGGTGACTTCGATTGAGAACGCGATTGAGAACACGATTGAGAACTCGGAAGTCGCCTCAGACGCGAAGCTCCAGGTCGTGGCCATCGACGACCTGGGCGAAGAGATCGACATGATCGACATCACCACCGGAACGGGTGACTTCATCGCCAACGGCGTCGTGAGCCACAACTGCTTCGCCCGCCCCACCCACACCTACCTCGACTTCAACGCCGGCGCCGACTTCGACAACCAGGTCGTCGTGAAGATCAACGTCGCCGACGTGCTCGCCAAAGAGCTGGCGAAGCCGAGCTGGGGGCAGTTCCCCGTCGCCCTCGGCACCAACACCGACCCATACCAGAGGGCAGAAGGGCGCTACGCCCTCATGCCGGGCATCATCGACGCGCTCGCCCGGTCGGGCACTCCGCTGTCGATCCTCACCAAGGGCACACTGCTCCGGCGCGACCTCCCCCTGTTCGCAGAGGCTGCCCAGACAATTCCCGTCGACCTGGCCATGTCCATCGCGATCTATGACGACGAACTGCAGAAGTCGATCGAGCCGGGCACCCCGTCGGCAAAGGCCCGGCTCGCCACCGTCACTGCGGTCCGCAACGCAGGGCTGGACTGCAGCGTCTTCCTGATGCCGATCCTGCCCTACCTCACCGACACGAAGGCACACCTCGACGAAGCGCTTCGCCGCGTGAAGGACGCCGGGGGCACGAGCGTCCTGTTCACCTCGCTCTACCTCAAACCCGGCGTGAAGCCGTGGTTCATGCACTGGCTGGAGCGACAGCATCCGGAACTGGTCCCGAAATACACCGCGCTCTACGCCCGCGGTCAGTACGCACCGAAGGAGTATCGCAGCTGGCTCGCGGCGAGGATCTCGCCGCTCATCCGCGCCCACGGGCTGGAGCGCGGTCGCGAAGACCCGTCGACGGGTGGTATCCGGTCGAAGGCGCTCGGGATGCTCCGCAACGACGCGGGCGAGCGCGTCGCATTCGCGAGCGACGACGGTTCCACCGGTGCCCGCATCCTGCCGGCGACGGAACAGCCGATGCTGTTCTGAGCTGACCTCCGTGGACGCGTCAAGGTCTCGCAGACAAGCCATTCCCCTCGGTGAGCTGACGCATCAGTGACGCGTCGTCGCGGACCGCCCAGTGCTCGACGCCCTTGCCGTCCACGACGCGAACCATGTGCATCTGCTTGTAGGCGAAGGCGCGCCCGGTGGCCGGCACCCCGAAGAAGTCGCCGGTGTGCCGACCGCTGTGCGTGCAGTACATGACCACCGTGTCGCCTTCGGCCAGCACCTTGTGGATCTCCCACCGCTGGTCGGAGAACGCCGCCGCCAGCATGTGCATGTAGAAGCTGATTCCTCCGAGCCCTGGCGGCGTCCCCGGGGGTGCCTCGTGGTTGACGAACGTGTCGCTGACCAGTTCCCGCAAGAGGTTGTCATCGTTGTTCGGGAACGCCTCTTCGAGCACACGGCGCGCTTGTTCCTTGATTCCTCGCTGCTGCTCGACCAGTTGGTCGTTCATATTCCGCTCCTCTGTGGTGTGAATTCTGGCGTGTCCCCCTGCTATCACCGTATTGATGCCACTATCATTCTCTCCAATGTCAGAGAAAACAAGCCCCCGTCGTCGCTACGACGCAACCCTGCGTCGGGAGCGAGCCGCCCAGACCCGGGTGGCGATCGTCGAGGCAGCCGCAAAAGAGTTCCTTGCCCACGGATACGCCGGCGCGACGATCCCGGCTATCGCGGCATCCGCCGGAGTGGCCGTGGAGACGGTGTACCGATCCGCCGCCGGGAAGGCAGGCTTGCTCGAAGCCGCAGTGCAGGCGGCGCTCGCCGGCGGGGTGAAGCGCTCGGCCGTGCCCGTCGAGGAGCGTCCCGGCATCCGGAGAGTAATCGAAGAAAACGACCCGCGGCGCCAGATCGAAGCGTACGTCGCAACGCAACCAGGAGTGTGGAGCCGGGTGGGCCCCTTGTTGCGCGTACTCGACGAGGCGGCCGCTTCCGACAGCATGCTCCAGGGACTCCGGGAACAGCACGCGGCGCAGCGCCGGCGAGGACTTCAGGGCTTCGCCGACCTGCTTCTCGAGCGTGGCGCCCTGCGCGAGGACGTTTCGGCCGGCCGGGCGGCCGACATCCTGTGGGCTTTGTGTGCTCAGGCGAACTATGAGGGCCTCGTGTCCTACCTCGGCTGGAGTGATACCGAGTACACGTCGTGGCTCAGCGCGCAACTCACCCACGCCCTGCTCCATGACGGCGGCGCAGCAGAACGCGAGTAACGGCATCCGGCGTCCCGAACGCGAAAACACCCGCCCCGGACGAAAGCATCCGGCGTAGCGGGTGGTTTCGCCCGGAACGGGTGTTCCGGTTGCAGCTGCGTGTTAGCGCGTGAGCTTCGCGTTGGTCATGCGACCGGCGATCTCTTCGACGATCTCATCGCCGGGGCGCGCGTTGACGTAGTCGGCCTCGATCTCGGCGCGGCCGAGGAGGTCCGTCATCCGGCGCTGGCGTGCCTTCGGGATGAGCGTGACAACCATTCCCTCCTTGCCGGCGCGGCCCGTGCGGCCCGAACGGTGCAGGTAGGTCTTGTACTCGTCGGGAGCGTCGGCCTGGATCACCAGGGTGATGTCGTCGACGTGGATGCCACGCGCAGCGACGTCTGTCGCCACCAGCACGTTCACTCGCCCGGAGGTGAGCTGTGCGAGGTTACGGGTGCGGCGGGCCTGGTTGAGGTCACCGTGAAGCGACACGGCACGGATGCCGGCGTCCTCCAGCTGGTCGGCGAGACGCTCGGCGTACGCACGGGTGCGCGAGAAGATGAGGGTCTTCTCGTCGCGGTTGGCGAGTTCCTCGATGAGGCGGTCCTTGTCGCGGTGCTCGACCACGAGAACACGGTGGTCGATCGTCGCCGAGGCCTGGTCTTCACCGGCGACCTCGTGGACGGACGGCTTCGGGAGGAACTCCTTGACGAGCGAGGCGACACCCTTGTCGAGGGTCGCCGAGAAGAGCAGCTTCTGCCCACCGGGAGCGGTCAGGCGGAGGATCCGCTGGACCGGCTCGAGGAAGCCGAGGTCGCACATGTGGTCGGCCTCGTCGAGGACGGTGATCGTGACTTCGGAGAGGTCGAGGCGACCCTGCTCGATGAGGTCTTCGATCCGGCCGGGGGTTCCGACGATGATGTCGACGCCGCGCTGGAGGGCGCCCACCTGACGAGCCTGCGGCACACCGCCGTAGATCTGCGTGGTGAACAGGCCGACGCTGCGGGCGATCGGCTGCACGGTGCGGTCGATCTGGAGGGCCAGTTCACGGGTCGGCGCGAGGATGAGGGCGCGGGGCTTGCGGCCCATGGCGCGCTTCTTGCCGCCGCCGTTCTCCATCAGCTTCTCGACGAGCGGAGCGCCGAAGGCGATCGTCTTGCCGGAGCCGGTGCGGCCGCGGCCGAGAACGTCCTTGCCGGCGATGACGTCGGGGATGGTCGCTGCCTGAATCGGGAACGGGCTCGGGGCACCGAGCTCGGCGAGCGCGGCGACGATGTTGCCGCCGAGGCCGAGGTCGGTGAAGCTCACGCCGACGACATCGGTCGCGAGGGTTGCCTGCGCTTCGAGACGCTCGAGCACGACGTCGTCTTCGGGCGTGAAGTTGCCCTTGGCGTCGCGGTTCGGGTAGAAGTTCTTCTCGCCGGCGTCACGACGGGGACGGTCGTTGCCGAACTCCTTGCGGGGCCCGCGGTCGTCGCGGTTGTACGAACCGCGCTCCGGACGGTCACTGAACGAGCGCTGCGGGCGATCGTCACGGCCTGCGGAGGTGCGACCGGTCGACGGTCGCTCGATCCGCTCGCCGCGGGTGAAGGTCGGGCGGCCGCTGTTGTACGCAGGACGCTCGGTGCGCTCGCCACTGTTGTACGCGGGACGCTCCGTGCGCTCGCCACGGTTGTACGCAGGACGCTCGGTGCGCTCCGGGCGGTTCTCGCCACGGTTGTACGCAGGACGCTCGTTCCGCTCGCCACGGTTGTACGCGGGACGCTCGGTGCGCTCCGGGCGGTTCTCACCACGGTTGTACGCAGGACGCTCGTTCCGCTCGCCACGGTTGTACGCGGGACGCTCGGTGCGCTCGGTACGCTCGTTCCGGTCCGGGCGATTCTCGCCACGGTTGTACGCGGGACGCTCGTTCCGGTCCGGGCGGTTCTCACCGCGGTTGTACGCCGGGCGATCGGTGTTGCGCGCGGCCGGGGCGTCATAACGCTCGTCGCGGGGGGCGCGCTGTTCGCGCGGTTCGTCGGAGTGACGGCGTGCGGCACGCTCATCGGCGTTCCAGCGAGCCTTCTTGGGCGCGTCGCCGTCGACCGGGCGGTAGCCGCGGTGTCCCGCGCTACGGCTCCCTGCCGGACCGCCGCTCTTGCGGGCGTAGCCGGGATCGAAGTTCTTAGCGGGTCGTCCGCCGGCCGGTTTGCTGTTCTTAGGCATAGTACTTTCCGGGTTTTTAGTCATGCATGAATCGCAAGCGCGCGCAGCAGTAACCGCGGCATTCTCATACCCGAGCAGTCGATGGCCGGGACCGTTTCACATCGTGTGAATACATACGCGTTATCGCGTAGTACAACCGGCCCACCAGACTTACAAAACCCTTCCGCAGTACATCCCGCGGTGTCCAGAGCCGACCCCGCAACATTACCCGAACCCAGCAGCCCTGTCACGCAATTGGGCAATATCGACTCGCCAGGTCACGGATTCGCGGCAAATCCCCAGAATGGGGGTACACCGGAGTATTATTCGGTTACACCCGCCTAACCCGGCGGCGAACCCGAGTCCCGGGCTCGGGACGTTCTTGAACAAATGGAGGTGGAGCTTTGAGCTTCCTCGCGTTTCTTCTACTCGGTCTGATCGCTGGTGCGATCGCAAAGGCCATCCTTCCTGGCAAGCAAGGCGGTGGGTGGTTCATCACACTGCTCCTCGGCGTCGTAGGCGCGCTCCTTGGTGGCTGGCTCGGTTCCCTACTCTTCGGCGTCGGTCTCGAGGAGTTCTGGAGCATCCAGACCTGGTTGGTCGCTATCGCTGGCGCCATCGTCGTCCTCCTCATCTACGGACTGATCACGCGCAACTCGCGCCGGGCGGCGTAAGCCGAACGGATTACAAAACGGATGCCTCCTCGCCACGGCGGGGAGGCATCCGCCGGTTAAGCCCCACATGTGAATAAGCTCCGAACCCGGGCCGAATGTTGAGAACCCCGGCCGGGTTCGGAAAGGTGGGACACTTCATTCGCCAACCGGAAGGAAGCACATGCTCACCCTCACCGAGAACGCAAGCACCATCGTTCGGACTATCACCACCCAGACCGCCGGCACCGAACAGAGCGGCCTCCGCATCTCCAGCCCCGCCGCGGAGAGCGTCGACCTCGCGGTTGCCGTCGCCGCGTCACCCGAGCCGCAGGACGAAGTCGTCGAGGTCGGCGGCGCCCGCGTCTTCCTTGAGGAGAACGCTGCCGTCGTGCTCAACGACAAGATCCTCGACGCCGAAGTTGACGAGGCCGGCGCAGTCCGCTTCGCCATCGGTGACCAGTCCGCTTTCCAGAGTTAAGCCGGTCGTAACCGTGGTGAAACAGATCCACGGTTGACTGGCGGCATGACGAGCTCGAAACCGACCGTGAGCCGCGCGCTCACCATTGCAGTGGAGAGTCCGCGCCGGGATGGCATCGCTCAGCTCCTCCAGCTCGGCACAGCGTTCGCAGAATCCCTCTATCCGCCGGAAAGTAACTTCCTGCTGGATGTCGCGGAGCTCGACCGCCCTGAAATCTCCGTCTATGTCGCCCGCGACGAGGGCGGCCATGCGATCGGCATGGCCGCCCTCGTTCCATGGGGCGTGGCGGTGACCGAACTCAAACGGATGTTCGTGCACCCTGATGCGCGCGGCCGCGGAGTGGCAACCAGCCTGCTGGCGCGGATGGAAGCCGATGCCCGCTCTGCCGGCCTGCGCCAGATCGTGCTCGAAACGGGAACACTCCACACCGCGGCCCAGTCGCTGTACGCGCGCTGCGGATTCTCCCCGATCCCCCAATTCGGCCGGTACATCGGCGAGAAGCACAGCTATTGCATGGCGAAGATGCTCTCCCACTGACGTCGGATCTGGCTCAGCCGCCAATCCGACGCGATAGTTCTGCGGCGGCGGCCGACACCGCGGAGACGAGGGAGCCCTGTTCAGCGTGCGTCTCGCTCGGATACGTGACGGCGATCGCCGCTGCCGGCCACCCGACGTGGTCGAGCACCGCGACGGCGACGGACGCCATCCCCTCGGTGATCTCACCATCCTCGGTCGCGAATCCGTCGGATGCCACCGTCTCGAGCAGCGCGCGCAGCTCACGGTACCGCGTGGGGCCGCTCCCCGTGAGATCGACGAACGCGGCGGCATCCGGGAACAAAGCCCGCACCTGCTGCCGGGGCAGCCGGGCGAGCATCGCCCGGCCGGACGCCGTCAGGTGCGCTGGGAGACGAACGCCGACGTCGGTGACCAGGTGCGGCCGCCGCGGGGCGCGCTCCTCGACGATGTAGAGCACATCCCTTCCGTGCAGCACGGCGAGGTGCGCACTCTCACCCACCCGGTCGACGAGGTCGGCGAGCAGCGGGTGGCCCAGGCGGCTCAACGGCTGTTGGCGGGCGAAACCCCCCGAGAGTTCGAACGCCGCAACCCCGAGCCCGTACCGCCGGGCCTCGGGCAGGTGCACGACGAAACCGCGCTCCTGCAGCACGCCCAGCAGTTGGTAGACCGTCGACCGCGGCAGGTCGAGTGCCGCGGCGATGGACACGGCGGCGACCGGGCCGCGCTGGGCCGCGAGGTGGCTGAGGATGCGCAGCGTGGCATCCGCCGCCGGCACTTTCGACTCGGGCACGCGCCTCCCTTGGTCAGCGTGTCTGGGATTCCGGACTGCTCCGAGTGTACGGCTGTCGTCACCGGAGCGATAACGGGCGCCGCGGCATCCGTCACCCGGGCACTCCGATGACCTCCTCCAACCGCCCGCGCGGGTCTTTTCGTCGGGCGCAGGTGGAACTGCGCCCGCGTCGGGCAGAAGCACCCGCGCGACCCGATCGCTGCGGCCGCCGCCCGAGCACGAGCACGGCCGACTCAGCCCCGTCGCCGCTTCGCCCGGGTGGGAATGAGCAGCCCGATGGCGACGAGCATGTAACCGAAGACCGCCACAGTGGGGAGGAACAGTCCGACGAGGATGAAGGCGAGATAGAGGGCGAGACCCGGTGTGAGGCGGCGCGTGAGCAGCTGGATGTCCTCGTCGTCGGGATCCCGTCGCACGAGGTTCTCCACGAGCGCGAACCGCCACAGTGCCGAGAGGCTCAGGGCGATCACGAGCAACACCACCCCGTACAGCGTGACCGCCACCCGTTCGGCATCCCGTGACGACATGTTCTCGGCCAGCAGATGCGTGGGGAACGGCAGGAAGCCGACGAAGAGCAGGAGGATCAGGTTGAGGCGGAGGAACCCCGGCGACACCTCGCTGAGGAACTCCGTCAGGTGGGCGTGCCCGAGCCAGATCGCGCCGATCGTCGAGAAGCTCACCAGGTAGGCCAGGTACGACGGCCACTCCCGCAACAGGGCCCCGAGAAGGTCGGCTTCGCTCGACGGGGGCACCGCGATCTCGAGGACGAGCAGGGTGATCGCGATGGCGAAGACGCCGTCGCTGAACGCCTCCATCCGCCCGGACCTCAGGCGGAGATGTCCCATCTCGTGCGCGTTCTCGCGACCCATGCACCGATGCTAGTGACGCGCCGCTTCGGCGAACAGCCTCCGTACCTGGCTGCGATCGGTGGGTGCCGTGGGGTACATGCCGCGGGGTGGATGCCGTCGAGCGGCTGGCCGGCATCCCGCGCGGGTCGATCGGCACGGCGCGGGCGCAACTGCACCGGCGCCGGGCCAAAGCACCCGCGCGAGCGGCTCAGCGGGGAGCCGACCCCGGCCGCGACCTCGAGCCCGGTGCCGCAACGCCCCGCCGTGCTGGGGCGAAAGCGGAGGGAAGCCCTATGCTGCCTGCATGGACGTTACGGGGCAGTCGGTGGATCGACGGACGATCGGAACGTACGCGATCGGTTCACTCGGCACAGGGGGTTTCGGGACGCTTCCCGGCCTGGTGCTGATCTACTTTCTGACCGACACCCTCGGCGTCGCCGCGCTCGCCGCCGGGCTCGTCGTCGGCGCGGCGAAGATCTGGGACGTCGTCATCGACCCGGTGATCGGCACCCGCAGCGACCACAGCCTCGCGACGACCGGGTCGCGTCGGCGGTACATGGTGCTCGGCGGGGTCTCGCTTCCGCTGTTCTTCTTCCTCACGTTCGCGGTCCCGGCGGGCATCGGGCCGACCGCGTCGGCCGCCTGGGTGTTCGTGGCCTTTCTTTGCTGCGCCACGGCGTTCAGCCTGTTCCAGGTGCCGTACATCGCGCTGCCGGCCGAACTCGCCACGCACTATAACGACCGCACGCGCCTGCTCACCTGGCGGGTCGTGGTGCTCACCCTGGCCATCCTTCTCTTCGGCGCGGGCGGTCCGCTGCTCCGCGGGCTGAGCGACGACACGCGCATCGGGTACCTCGTCATGGCGGCGGTTGCAGGGCTCGTCATCGGCGCGGGCATGCTCGTGGCGTCGACGGTTGCTCCGCGGGACAAACCGATCGCGCGCCGGTCGCCCGCGCAGTCACCGGTCGCCAGCTACCGGGCCGGCTTCGACGCGCTCCGCCGGAGCCGCCCGTTCCGCGCGCTTCTTGGTACGTTCGTCCTCCAGGGCCTGGCGACCGGGATGATGCTCGCCGGTGCCCAGTACGTCGCCACCTGGGTGCTCCGCTCCGAGGATGCGGTCACCCTGCTCTTCCTCGCGCTGATCGCGCCAGCGCTCTTCGTCGCACCGGTCTGGGGCCGGTTCGCCCGCCGGGTCGGCAAGGAGCGGGCCTTCGCCCTCGCCTCGAGCCTCTTCGCCCTTGCGGCGCTCTCGCTGGTCGGCCTGCTCTGGGCGCCGGGCGTCTGGATTTATGCTCCTGTCGCGCTCGGCGGTGCCGCGTACGCCGGCATGCAATCGCTCCCGATGGCCATGCTCCCCGACGTCATCTCGCACGACGCCCGCACCCACGGCGAGGGTCACGCCGGAAGCTTCAGCGGTGTGTGGACGGCCGGCGAAACAGCGGGGATGGCTTTCGGCGCGACCGTGCTCACCGTCATCCTCGCCGTGACGGGCTACACCGAGCGGGTCGCGGGCCAGGTTGCCGAGCAGTCGTCATCCGCCGTGGCCGGCATCGTGCTGAGTTTCAGCGTGGTCCCCGCGCTCCTCCTCGTCGCGAGCCTCGTCTCGCTTCGCCGGTACCGTCTGAGAAAGGCGGACATCGACCTGCCTCCCGTGCCGGCCGGAAGCGTCACCCGGTGACATCCGCTCTCCCCGACGGTTCCGCTCAGATTCTTGCGCGGCTCGAAGCGCTGCGCGAGGCGGACGCCGCCACCCACGGTGGCCGTGTGCTGTCGTACGTGTATGACTCAGGCCTGGCCGAGCTCGACCAGCTGGCGGCGGAGGCGATCCGCATCATGCAGCCGGTCAACGGCCTCGATCCGACGGCGTTTCCCTCGGTGGCGGCGTTGGAACGCGACCTGGTCCGGTTCGCCCGGCGGATGCTGCACGGCGGCGACGACGTCGTCGGCACGGTCACCTCCGGCGGCACGGAGAGCTGCCTGCTCGCGGTGAAGACGGCGCGGGATGTCTGGCGCGCGGCAGGCGGGACGGGAACACCACGGATCGTCGCCCCCGCGACCGTGCACGCGGCGTTCCCGAAGGCCGCGCACTACTTCGGCGTCGACCTCGACCTGGTGCCCGTCGATACCGACGGCACCGTCGACCCGGCACGCCTCACGGATCGGTTCGGACCCGACGTCGCCCTCGCCGTCGTCTCTGCCCCCGCCTACCCGCACGGGACGCTCGACCCGGTTGCTCCGGTCGCCGCCGCCGCCGCCCGGGCCGGTATCGCCTGCCACGTGGATGCGTGCATCGGCGGCTTTGTTCTGCCGTGGTGGGCCGGCGAGGACGACCCGCTGCCCGCGTGGGATTTCGCCGTCGAGGGCGTCACCAGTATTTCTGCCGACCTGCACAAGTTCGGGTACGCGCCGAAGGGGGCATCCGTGCTGCTGCAGCGCGGCCGCGACCGGCAACGTGCGCAGTATTTCGCCACCCGCGGCTGGCCCGGGTACCCGGTCGTGAACGCGACCATGCTCGGGTCCAAGTCGGCTGGGGCCCTCGCGGCGGCGTGGGCCATCATCGAACGGCTGGGCGAGTCGGGACTCGGTGAGCTCGCGGCTTCCTGCCGGCGGTCGACGGATGCCGTCACGGCAGCCGTGCGGGCGACCGACGGGCTGCGGGTGGTCGGCTCCCCGGTCGGACCGTTGTTCGCTGTGGCGACGGACGGAGCGGCGCCGGAACACCGCCGCGTCGACCCGCACCACTGGGCCGATTCGGTGCAGGAGCGCGGCTGGCGGCTGCAGTTGCAGCCGGGACTGGTGCAGGCCGACGGTACCCGGCTGCCGCACACCACCCATCTGACGATCACGCCGGTCACCGAGTCGGTGCTGCCCGAACTGCTCTTCGCCCTGGCGTCTGCCGCCGATGAGGTCCGCGGGATGCCGGCGGCCACGGCAGCGGATGTCGCCGCGTCGTTGCCCGGCGTCGGCGACGTGCTCGCGGGCCTCGCGGACCGGACCGAACCGCTCGACTCGGCGGAGGCATCCGCCCTGCTGGCCGGGCTGGGTGTCGGGACCGGCGCGTCGGCGCTCCCGCAGCGGATGGCCCCGCTGCTCGCCCTGCTGGAGTCGCTGCCGGCACCGATCACCGAGCGTCTGCTGATCGAGTTGCTGGCCGGGCTCGTCGAGCCGTAGAGCCACCAGGTCACCCGTTCCGGACGAAAACACCCGGCGCACCGGATGACCCCGACCGGAACGGATGCCCTCGCGTACAGGCGACCCACCGGATGCCACCCGGCCGCCGCTCCCAGCGGCATCCGCCTCCCGGGCCCACGGGGACCGCCAGCCCGCCCGACCCGGTCGCTTAGACGGACGGATCCGCCGACACGCCGACGCCACGGCCCGGCACACATCGTGTCGCGCAAACGATCCGTTTCGGGGCGCGCGGACGCCATAGGGCCAAACGGTCCGCCCTCCGCCGCCTGGTCATCCGTTCCGGACGAAAACACCCGGCGCACCGGATGACCCCGACCGGAACGGATGACCGCGCGAGCGCGGGCGGCCGCAAACTATCGGGCGACCGCCTCCGCAGCAGGCCCGACAGCAGGCCCGGCAGCGGCCTCCCGGGCCGCCCGGCGGGCGACCCGACGCTCACGGGCTCCCTCGACGAGGTTGTACAGGGTCGGCAGCACGATCAGGGTGAGGAACGTCGACGACACAAGCCCGCCGATGACGACGATCGCGAGCGGCTGCGAGATGAACCCGCCGTGCCCGGTGATGCCCAGAGCCATCGGCACGAGCGCGAAGATCGTGGCGAGGGCGGTCATCAGGATCGGCCGCAACCGGCGACTGGCCCCGTGCCGCACGGCATCCGCAACTCCCATGCCCCGGTCCCGGTACTGGTTCACGAGGTCGACGAGCACGATGGCGTTCGTCACGACGATGCCGATGAGCATGAGCACCCCGATCAGGGATGCCACGCCCAGCGGCACACCCGTCAGCACCTGCAGCCCGATGGCACCGGTCGCCGCGAACGGCACCGACACGAGCAGGAGCAGCGGCTGGCGCAGCGACCGGAAGGTCGCGACCATCACGACGTAGACGATGAGGATCGCGGCGAGCATGGCCAGCCCGAGCTGCTGGAACGCGGTCGACTGGTCGGCCGTCACCCCGCCGAGGGTGGCGGTGGCGCCGCCCGGCAGGTCGAGGGCATCGACCGCGGCGGAGACCTGGGCGCTGGCGGTGCCGATGTTGTCGCTCGCCGGGGTGATGGCGACGCTCGCCGACCGCTGCCCGCGGACCGTGGTGATCGACGACGGGCCGTCGACTTCACCGACCGTGGCGAGAGTGTCGAGGCGCACCGGGCCGAGCAGGGTCGGAACCGTCAGCGCGGCGAGTTCCTCGACCGAGGCGGGCGGGTCCTCACTGGCCAGGTAGATGCTCACCGTGGTCTCGTCGATGACGACGGTGCCGATCGTCGACGGCTGCATCGCCCCCGAGACGATGCTGCCGAGGGCGACCTCGGAGTAGCCCGCCTCGGCGGCGTTCAGCCGGTCGACCTGCACGGCGATGTACGGCCTCGAATCGCTGAGGTTGTTGGTGACCTGGCGCATGCCCGTCAGGTCCTCGGCCGCGGCGGTCACGGCATCCGTCGCCTCGCGCAGGGTCGCCTGGTTGGGAGCGGTGATGTCGACTTCGATGTCGCTCGTTGCGCCGAATCCACCGGATGCCGTCACCTCGATTTCCCCTGCACCGTCGAGTCGCTCGAGTTCGGTCCGCACCCGCGACTGGAGGGCTTCCTGGTCGGCGTCCTCGTCGGTGGTGATCGAGTAGGTGATGCTTCCAGCGCCGCCGCCGGTGAAGGCGTCGCGGAGCGAGCTTCCGGAGGAACCGATCGACAGCTGTATGCTCTCGATCTCGTCGGTGTCGCGCAGGACGTCCTCGACCCGGCTTGCGGCGGCATCCTGGGCCTCCAGGCTCGACCCGACCGGCAGCTTCTGCGACACGGTGAGGGTGTTCTGCCCGGAGTCGCCGAGGAAGTTCGTCTTCATGAACGGCAGCAGCGCGATCGTGCCGACGAGCACGAGGGCGGCGAGGAGGATCGTCACGACCGAGTGCTTGAGGGTCCAGTTGAGGATCGGCAGGTACCCCTTCTGCAGCGCGGTCGGGTGGTCGAGTTCGTCGTCGCCCTCCCCGCCGTTCCTGCGGCCGCGGCGGGTGCCGGCGGGCGCAGGCGTGACCGGAGCGGATGCTGTCGGGGCGGGCGACGCCGGAGGCTCCTCGACCGCGAGCATCGTCGAGACGGATGCCCCCTCGGCACGGGCGTCGGGCCGAGCCGGAGCGAGGAGGTAGCGGGCGTCGACGATCGCCGGGGAGGCGAAGACGCCGGCCGGCAGGCGACGCTCCTCAGGCGCGGAGTGGGCAACCGCAGCCTCGGCGGGCGCTGCGGCCGCTGCGGCGCGCGCCGCCTTCTTCGCATCCGAACGCGACACGGCGACCGGCCCGGCCGCTTTCGCCTCCTTGCCACGCAGGAACCAGTAGGCGAGAACGGGCACGATGGTCAGCGAGACGAGGAGCGACGCGAGCAACGCGATGGTGATGGTGAGCGCGAACGGGCGGAACAGTTCCCCGGTCATGTCGCCGACGAAGGCGAGCGGCAGGAAGACGGCGACCGTGGTGATCGTCGACGCGGTGATCGCCCCGGCCACCTCGCGCACAGCGGTGTGGATCGAGAACGCACGGCCGTCGGCGCTGCGGTCGCGCGCGGCGGTCATGTGCCTCTTGATGTTCTCGATGACGACGATCGAGTCGTCGACCACGCGGCCGATCGCGATCGTCAGCGCGCCGAGGGTGAGGATGTTGAGCGTGTAGCCGGTGGCCTGCAGCCCGATGAAGGTGATCAGAACGGAGGTCGGAATGGAGATCGCGGTGACCAGCGTGGCCCGCACGTCGAGCAGGAAGACGAGGATGATGAGCACCGCGAACGCGAGCCCGAGCAGGCCCTCGGTCGCGAGCGCCTCGATCGAGTCCTCGATGTACGGAGCCTGATCGAAAACGATCGTCAGGGTGACGTCGGAACCGAGCGCCTCCTCCAGGCCGGGCAGGAGCGCCCGCACGGCCTTCGACACGTCGACGGTGTTCGCGGCGGGGACCTTGGTCACCGCGATGGTCAGTGCCGGCTCACCGTCGACACGCGAGATGCTCGTCACGGGGTTGTCGGTGAGGGCGACGGATGCCACGTCGCCGATCGTGAGGACGCTGCCCGGCTGCTGGCCTGCGAGCGGCAGCGAGGCGATGTCGTCGACGGAGCCGAGCTTCGACCCGGTCTGAACGGCGAAGGTGACGTCGTTCTCGGTGATCTCGCCGGCCGGCTGGAGAACACCGTTCTGCTGCAGGGTGCCGCCGATCGCGGCGGTCGTGAGTCCTGCTGCCGAAAGCTGGGCGGCATCCGGGGTGATGGTCACGCGCTCGCCGACGTTGCCGATGATCGCTGCCTCGCGCACGCCGTCGACGTCTTCGATGTCGGGGACGGCAGTCCGGCTCAGGGCCTCGGAGAGTGCGTCGGTGTCGCCGTCGCCGCCGGTCGCCGCCAGCTGGAGAACCGGGAGGTCGTCGAGGCTGCCGGAGAGCACCTGGGGGTCGAGGTCGGCGGGGAGCCGGGACTTGATGCGGTTGATCGCCTGGTTGATCTTCTGCTCGGCGGTGGCGAGGTCGGTGCCGTAGGTGAACGTGGCAGAGATGAGGCTCAGGTTCGTCGACGAGGTCGCCGCCGTGGATTCGAGCCCGGCGACCCCCTGGATCGCTGTCTCGATCGGTGTGGAGACGTCATCGTTGACGACCTCGGGTGCCGCTCCGGCGTAATTCGTGATGATCGCCAACTGCGGGAACTGCACGCTCGGGGCGAGTTCCTGCTTGAGGCTGGTCAGCGCGATCCCGCCGAAGACGGCTGCGACGATCGTGACGAGCGCGATGAGCGCTCGGTTCTTCATGCTCAGAACAGCGAGGGCGTGCACGGTACTCCTGAAGGCCAGCGAAGGATGCCGCAAAACGCGACGACGGGGCGGCGTTTCCGCCGCTCAACCAGTGAAATTCTGTCACAGTACCCTGGCCGCTCAGAGCACACCTCCATGCACCCGATCACACCATTTCGGCCAGCAGGGCGGAGTCGGGGACGGGGGCTCGCATGATCGACTGCCAGGCAACGGCGAGCGCGTCGAGAGCCCTCTCGGTGTCGGGGAGCGGATAGGTGATGGGAATGCGGAGGAAACGCTCGAACGCCCCATCGATGCCGAACCGGGGTCCGGCCGCGATGAGGAGACCCTGGCTGCGGGCGGCGAGGACGAGCTGCGAACTCACCGGGGCGCCGAGGCCCGCCCAGACCGCCAGGCCGCCTTGGACGTGAGGCACCTCCCAGTGCGGGAGCCGGTCGGCCAGGATCTTCTCGACACCGTCCCGGGTGGCCGCGAGCTGCTCGCGCCTGCTGCGGAGGATGTCGGGCATCGTCGGGAGCAGCTCGAGAACGGTGAGCTGTTCGAGGATCGGGGTGCCGAGGTCGCCGACGCTGCGGGCGGCGACCAGTTTGCGGATCACACCGCGGTCGGCGCGGATCCAGCCGATCCGGAGGCCACCCCAGACGGTCTTGCCGACAGAGCCCACCGTGAGGATCTTCGCACCCGCATCGTCGGAGGCCGCGAACGGCACGAACGGCGCACCCCGATCGATGTCCAGTTCGGCGGTGGTCTCGTCGATGACGAGCACCGTACCCTGCCTCGCCGCCGCACGGCACACCCGTCGGCGGGCGTCGACCGACATGGTCGCCCCGGTCGGGTTGTGGAAGTCGGGCATGAGGTACGCGACGGTTGGCGACGACCTGTCGATCGCCTGCTCCAGGTCTTCGGTGTCCCAGCCGTCGTCGGCGGTGACGGCTACCGGCACCAGCCGGGCTCCCGCGGCCCGCAGGGCGTCGTGGGCGTGCGGATAGGTCGGATGCTCGATCACGGCCCGGTCGCCACGGGACAGGTGCGTCCTGGCGATCAGGCCGATCGCGTGCTGCGCGCCGAGGGTCACCAGGATCTCGTCCGGCGACGTGGGCAGACCGGCCTCGATGTACCGGTCGGCGATGGCCGCACGGAGCTCCGGCAGGCCGATCGTGTCGTAGTCGAAGGCGTCGAGGTAGTGCGGAAGCCTCGACGCGGCGCGCCGGGCGGCATCCGCGAGGCCGGGAACAGCGGGGAGCGCGGCTTTGCTGAAGTCCAGGTAGCCGAGTCCGCTCGCCGGCATCGGGCCGGGGCGGGCGCCCGGCAGCTGGGCGACGCTGCCGGAGCCGCGGATGCTCTCGAGGAAGTCACTGTCCCGAAGCTCCCGGTACGCTGCCGTCACCGTGGTGCGGCTGACGTCGAGCCGTTCGGCGAGGTCCCGCTCCGCCGGCAACCGGGTGTCCGCCGGGATCCGTCCATCGAGGATGAGCAGGCGGATGCGGTCGGCGAGCGAACGGTACGCGGCGTCGTCGGTTCGCCAGCGCCCGAGAAGCGCCGCGAGAGCCCGCGCGGTGATGTGGACCTCTGACATAAGGCCACTCTAGGAAGATTGGCCTCTTGAGGAAAGGCCAATTAATGAATTGGATGGACAACATGCTTCGTCGTGCCGTCCAATTGCTTCTCGGTCTCCTGCTGTACGGCATCGCGCTCGCGCTCATCGTCCGTGCCGAGATCGGTGTCGCACCGTGGGACGTCCTCACGCAGGGCCTCTCGCTCCAGACCGGGTGGGGCTTCGGCGCGCTCACCGTCGTCGTGGGTGCCGTCGTGCTGCTGCTGTGGATCCCACTGAAGCAGAAACCCGGAGTCGGTACCGTGCTCAACGTTCTCCTCGTCGGGCCGGCGGCGGACCTCGGCCTCTGGCTCATCCCCGAGGACCTCGACGTGTGGGTCCGCATCCTGATGTTCCCGGCCGGGCTCTTCCTGCTCGCCCTGGCCACCGGACTGTACATCGGCGCGCGCTTCGGCGCTGGGCCACGCGACGGGCTGATGACCGGCATCCACGAACGCTCCGGTTGGCCGATCTGGGTCGGCCGCACGGGCGTCGAGGTCGTGGTCCTCGCCGCCGGCTGGATCCTCGGCGGAAACGTCGGCGTCGGTACCGTTCTCTTCGCGGTGCTCGTCGGGCCGCTCTGCAACCTCACCATCCCCTGGTTCCGCATTACGCTGCCCAGCGACGCCCCGATCGATACCCGGCTGGCAGGCACGGCGACGCCGAGCGAGGCCCTGGTCGACTCCCCTGCGAACTAGGCGTATGGTCGCGGCCCCCGCCCGCTTGGAAAGGTTCGCGGGATGGCCCTTTCCGTCATGAGCGGGATGACCCGTGTGGGAAGAACGCGTGTGGGAAGAACGCGTGTGGGAAGAACGCGTGTGGGAAGAACGCGTGTGGGACCTATTTCGCCCCGACTACCAGAACCAAAGTCCTCGTCGCGACGCCCTGCCCGATTGTGCAGCGCCGCGAGCCCGGCGAGCTGCGCTGGCCGTGGACAGTCGATCACCGACCGTCAAACACCGATCGAGTGATTGTCGACGTTCGAGAGCAGTTCGTCGGCGTGGGCGCCGACGGCCCCACCGGGATGGCTGTGAAGGACCGACTCCCATGAGTATCCACGACGGTTCATGAGCGCCATAGCAAACGCGTCACCCCAGGCCGCGGTGGCGAGCGTCGAACCCATGGCGATGACTCCCCCGGGGTCAGCCGCCGAGGAGTCGACGAGAATGGCGAGGTCCACGAGTCGACCGAGCGGAGATTCCACGTTTGCGGTCAGTGCGATCGATTCAGCACCGCGATCCTTCGCCAACTGCACGAAGTTGGTGAGCTCGGCCGATTCACCGCCCTTGGAGATCGCGATCACGAGATCCCCGCCCCCAACTGCACCGACAGTTCCGTGTAGGCCGTCCGCCGCAATGAGGAAGAACGCTGGCGTGCCACAAACCGAGAGCAGGTGAGCGAGGCGGCGAGCAATCGCACCCGATGTGCCCGACCCGATGACCACGACCTTCCCCGCCAACGCGAGCAGCTTTTCAACCGCCTCGTCGAAGCTGTCGTCGATCTGGGCGGCGATCGCGGCGATGGCCGCAGACTCGGCGACGATGAGCCTGCGGGCCTCGTCCTGACTGGAAAAAATCTTGTCGGTCATGCGCGTGTGGTCCCTGCTGCGTGGATGGTGTCGGGGCTGGTGATATTTGGTGAGCGTGAAGGTTCGGAAGTGAGAGCAGCGCCGTCTGCCGGTGGTCTTTTCGTCATCCGCTGGATCCAACTGGTGAGTCGGCCCCGTCTCACCTCGACGACAAGCACGACAACGAGGATGAGTCCCTGCACGATCTGATACACGTACGGGCTGATATGAAGGCCGTTGAACCCACTCGAGATCGCCTGAAGGACGATCGCGGCGATGCTCACGCCCACAATGGGAGCGCGACCACCGAGTGGATTCGTACCACCGAGCACCGCGATAGTGATGGCGAGAAGAAGATACGACGAGCCGTAGTCGGCCGTTGCGCTTGCTGATCTCGCAGACATGAGGATTCCCGCAAAAGCTGCGATGGCCCCGGAGAGGGCGTATGTGCTCAACAGCACCCGACTACGACGGATGCCTGTGTAGTCGGCTGCCTCCGGGCTCGCGCCGACGAGAATGATGCGGAGCCCGAGTCCCGTCCGATTCATGACCGCCCAGATCAGGATGGTTGCGACCACTAACAACCAGAAACTCACGGGAATGATCGCGACGGTCTGCACACCCAGCGCGAGAATTGCGTTCGGGAGACCGTAAAGCGGGGTACCGCGAGTGAGGGCAACCGCGAGTCCGCTGAAAAGGGTCATGGTGGCGAGCGTTGCCAGGATGGGAGCGATCCGGACCTTGGCCACCAGCAAGCCGTTGATCAACCCGCAGCCGATACCGACCAGGAGTGCAACAGCAATCCCCGCAACGGCGGCGACGTCATCAGGCGTGCCGCTGGACAACAGCGCGATCGACACCGTCGCTGCGGCCAAAGCGCTGAGATTGGCGGTGGCAACGATGGAAAGGTCGATACCGCCACTCGACATCGTCACGGCGATCGCGAGAGCGAGCAGTGCAATCTCGGGCACGGCGTATGCGATCGACTGGAGGTTGAGGGGGGTCGGGAAAATTGTCGGATTCAGCAGGCTGAACACGACAATCACCCCGACGAGGAGAAGTCCGAGGTTTCCGGTGTGACCGGCTACGTCGAGCGTGCGGCGGGCGCGCGCAATGAACGACCGGGCGGCCGTGGATGTCGGACTCATGCGGTCACCGAGCTTTCAAGGATGGCGGAGCGCTTGTTACGGCGACGACGGCTCTGGGCCTGAATCGCGACTCCGAGGAGAATGACAACGCCGACGAATGCGGTGTGCCAGAACCCCGGCACTCCGAGTCGTACGAGCGAATTCTGGATGAGAGCGAGCAGCAGGACTCCGAGCGCTACACCCTGCACCGAGCCGCGCCCGCCGGTATCAGAGGCGCCACCAATCACCACAGCGGCAATCACGGTGAGTTCGGTTCCGACCAGTTCGAACGGGGAAGCATGTCCAACCAGCGCGACGTGAACCATACCGGCGAAACCGGAGAACGCCCCCGCGGCGATGTAGATGATGGTCTGCACTTGACCGACGCGGATACCGGCGCGCCGCGCCGATTCCGGCGCGCCGCCGATCGCGTAGACAGACCGGCCGAACATCGTCTTGCGGAGCACCGCCGAGAGACCTATGGCCAGGAGAATGACCGGGATCACCAGGACGCTCACGGCGGAGCCGCCGATTGTTGCGAGCCGTGCATCACCGACTTGGGCGAGCGCGGGCGGGAGCGACGAGATGTAGACGGAGCCGACGAATGCGAGCAGAGCACCGCGCACGATGCCCTGGCTGCCCAAGGTGGCAATGAGGGTCTGCAGCTTGAACCCGGCGACGAGAACTGCATTGACGATACCGATAAGGGCACCGATGACGGTGGCGGCGAGAAAAGGCAGGATGCCGTTGTCGAGCCCAATCGACCGCATCAGCACCACCGTGGAATACGCCGCAAAGATTGCGATCGCGGTGAATGACACGTCGATTCCACCCGAAATGATGATGAGCAGGACGCCCAATGCGAGCGCCATGTTGACGACCGAACTGCGTAGAACGTCGGAAAACATGCCGATCGAGAGAGTTCCGGGGCTGAATATCGCGATAAGGACGACCAAAAGCACGATGATGCCGAGAAGCACACCCTCGTTGTTGCGCCCGCGCAATCGCACGAGGTCGAACCGCGGGCTTCGGATGAGATCGCTCACGCGATGCTCCTTTCTCGGACGGCCTCAACCGTGACGTTGTCTGCGACGATCTCGTCGACGAGGCGGCCGCGACGCACGACAAGCACGCGATGGCAGACGCTTACCAGTTCGGGAACGTCATCGGAGATCAGTAGAACGGTGATCCCTTGTGCGGCCTTCTGGCGCAGGATCTGCAGGATGGCGGACTTCGAACCGATGTCGACGCCCACGGTGGGCCCGTTGAGCACGAGAACCCTAGGGTTGGTCGCCAGCCACTTTCCGATGACCACGCGCTGCTGGTTACCACCTGACAGGCTGGACACCGGATCCGCGGGTGAACCGACCTTCATGGAAAGGTCAGCAATCAAATCGTCGACCCCTTCGCGAATCGCCTTCGGCTGCAGCCACCCCAGGCGTGATGCAAACGACGAGATCGAGGATGCCACGAGATTGCGGCTGATCGACTGGTCGAGAAAGACTCCCTGGGTCAGGCGGTCCGATGGCACATAGGCGATGCCCGCAGCGATCGCACTCGCGACATCGCCGCTGCGGATGTCGCGCCCGTCGACAGACACGCGCCCGGACGTGAAAGGGATGATGCCGAAGATGGCGTCGGCGATTTCGCTGCGGCCGGAACCCATGAGGCCGGTGAGCCCGATGATCTCCCCGGCATGCGCCGTGAATGAGATATCGGCGAACAGACCCGGGGCGCTGAGCGAAGTGACTTCGAGCACAGGCGCGTCGTGTACCCCACCGGAGACGATGCGTTCTTCGAGTTCCCGGCGACCAATGAGTGCCTCGACGAGTGAGTCCCGGTCAAACTCGCCGGCTGTCCCCGCCGCGACGACCTTGCCATTACGCAGCACGGTTATACGGTCGGAAAGCGCGAAGACCTCTTCAGTCTTGTGACTGACGAAGACGATGGCGACTCCGTCGGCCTTGAGCGTTTCGATCACCTCGAACAGGGTGCCGACCTCGTTCCAGGTGAGGGCGGTGGTCGGTTCATCCATGAACAGCACTCGCACGTCATTGGCTATCGCGCGGCAGATGGCGACAAGTTGGCGCTGGGCGACGGAGAGCTCCTCAAGGAGCACATCGGGGTCGAAATCGAGCTTGAGTCGCTTCATCACGGTGATCGTCAGTTCTCGCGCGGCGGGAATGGAGATGATTCTTGCTTTTCCGGCAACACGCGTCGTCATGGCGACATTCTCTGCGACGCTCAGGTTCGGAAACAGCGAGAGGTCCTGGTAGATGACCTGGACGCCGTGCGAGATGGATCCGACCACGGACAGTTTCGGCACCACCTTGTCAGCGATGATGATGTCGCCGCGATCGGGCACTTCGACGCCGGACAGAATCTTGATGAGTGTCGATTTTCCGGAACCGTTGGCGCCTGCGAGGCAGTGGACTTCACCAGCGCGGATTTCGAGGTCGGCATTGGCGAGGGCATGTACCCCGCCGTACGACTTGTCGATCCCGCGCGCGCGAAGCACTATTGGGTGGTCAGTCATTGTGTAGCCTTCCGCGGTGGCCGGCTGCAATGAGCCGGCCACCGAGTTCACAGGGGTTAGAAGGGGTAGTCGGCCGCATTGTCAGCGGTGACGTCGACCCACGCGGTTCCGAAGAACGTGGTGGGGGAATCAGCTGACTGTGTGAGCTTCTCGTAGCCGGGGATACCGAGGTCTGCGCCGTCGACGAGCTTCTCGCCGTCGACAAGCAACTTCGCAATCGTCAGCATGGCCTTCCCCGCGAGGGCGGGGTCCCAGAAAGTGATGGTGTCGACCGCTCCTGTTTTAAGGGCGTCTCCCGCTGTCGAAGGCAGCGAGGTACCGATAACGCAAACACTGTCTTCCTTGCCTGCCTCGGCGATCGCACGACCAGCGCCGACGACGTCGGTTGAGGCGGAGCCGAGGACACCGCGCAGGTCGGGGTACGTCGCGAGCAGTTCCTTGGTGCGCTGGTAGGCGGTATCTGCACTCTCGTCCGACGAGATCGGGTCGCCGATCGACGTTACCTTCGGGTATTCAGCGGTGGCCTGTGCCTCGGCCCCCGCGACCCAGTTGTTGTGGCTTGTGACGGTGAGTCCGCCGACGAAATGAGCGTATGTACCACCGGCGTTGCCCATGCAGTCCGCGAGGAGATCCATCTGATGCGCGCCGTATGCCTTGTCATCGAAGGCCTCGATGTCGGCATCCGTGTTGACGATGCCGGCGGCCTCGTGCGTGACGACCACGACACCCGCGTCCCTGGCGCGCTTGAGGACGGCTTCGATGCTCTCAGGCGCGTTGGGCACGACCGTGATCGCCGCCGGCTGCTGCGGGATCGTGTCGCTGATGACAGCGATCTGCTTCTCAGGGCTGGAGTCGTCGCCGGCCGTCTGAGTAACAGTGAAGTCGTTCTCCGCGGCCCATTCCTGGTTGCCCGTCTCCATGCGGTTGAACCAGTCACCGCCGGAGAGCTTCACAATGTTGATCATCGACGTCGACGCCGAGCCTGCACCCTCGGCGTCGGCGCTGATTCCTGCGCCGCAGCCGGCCAAAAGCGATACGGTGGCGGCGCCAAGGGCGATCGCGCTGGCAGTTCTTGCAATTTTCACGAATGTTCCTTACAGCTCTGTATTGGTGGGATTACTGCGAAGTGGCCGCGTCATCGTAGACACGGCCCTTCAATCGGTGCATGACACCGACGTTCTGGCGGCCGAAATAGTCCACAAGCCCCAGGTAGTCGGCATAGGCCGACTCATAGGCTGCGGTGGCGGCTGGGTTAGGTGAATACACGTGCGATCGGAGTGCTCCGAGAGCATGGCCCGCCTGGTCGAGTGAGGCGAATCCACCGGCGGCGGGTCCTGCTGCGACGGCCGCGTGGATCGCCGCGCCTAGTGCGCCTGCTTGGGCGCTCTGCGAAACCTGGATTTCCCGGCCGGTGATGTCGGCGAGCAATTGCATGAACAGCGGGCTCTTGTGAGGCAGGCCGCCGCACGCCACGATGTCCTCGACGAGGATGCCGGCAGCTTCGAAGGTGTCGATGATGGCACGCTGACCAAAGGCGGCGGCCTCCAGAAGGGCACGGTAGACATTCTCCGGCTTTGTGCCGAGGGAGTATCCGATGACGGCGCCGCTCAGCGCTGAGTCGGCCAGGGGTGAGCGGTTGCCACTCCACCAGTCGAGCGCCAGAACGGTATTGCGACCAGATTCGATGGTGGTGGCGAGCGATTCGAGGTGAGAGAAGACGTCGATCCCAAGCGACGTTGCTTGTTCGACATAGGAGGCCGGCACGCTGTTGCGCACAAACCAGCCGAACATATCGCCGATGCCAGCCTGTCCGGCTTCATAGGCCCATGTACCTGGGATGATCGCGTCACGGACGACCCCGGCGACTCCGGCGACCGGCCTTCCGGTCTCGGAAAGCAACAGGTTACACACGCTTGTTCCCATGACGAGCACCATCCGACCTGGCGCCGTGGCATCACAGGCAACCATCGTGACCTGCGCATCCATGCTCCCCGTCGCGACCGCGATGCCGGCAGGCAGGCCAAGCGCCTCGGCCCACGCCGGCACCAGGGAACCGACCTGTGCTCCCGCTGGACTGAACTCGGTCGAGAGGCGGTCGAGGAGCGCACTGAACCCTGGCGCGAGCGCGTCGAGTGTCGAGGCAGACGCGTATCCGCCCGCCTCAACCCGAAAATTCGCTTTGAACCCCGCGGCCTGGGCGCTGCGCGATTCAGTCCCAGTCAGCTGCCAGGTTATCCAGTCCTGCGCTTCGATGAAGCGCTCGGTACGTTCGAAGACGTTGCGGGCTTCTTCGAACACCTGCAAGGCTTTCGGCAGCAGCCACTCGGAGGAGACCCGGCCCCCGTATGGGGTGACGTCGAGGTCGTCTACAGTCTCGGCGAGATTGTTGATCCGGTCGGCTTGTGGCTGAGCGGCATGGTGCTTCCACAGCTTGACCCAGGCGTGCGGTTGATCACGCAGATCCGCTACCCGACTGAGCGGGGTCGAGTCCGCGAGCGCCGGAACGATCGTGCATGCTGTGGCATCGATCGCGATCCCGATGATGGACGACGCTCCAGTCCCCGAGGCGGCGAGCGCTCCGGTGACAGCTTCGGTCAGACACCGCAGATAGTCGTCGGCGTCCTGAAGTGCCCAATCGGCAGCGAGCAGGACGCCCGAACCGGGGAGCGCGTCGGAGATGACCCCTGACGGGTAGTCCGAGGTGCACTCCCCGAGTTCCCGCCCGCTCGAAAGATCGACAACCACAGCACGGGCCGACTCAGTTCCGAAGTCGACGCCGATCGTACAGACGGCTGGTCTTTCGATCGTCGCGCTCATAGTCGCCTGTGACTCTCTTTCTAAAATGCTGCCCGCGATTTTCCGCGGCCCGAGCGAGCCTAGTCAAATGTGCGGAAAACATCCAAGTATGCTGCTCATATGAGCGAACAACCTGGCGGAGACGCCTTCACGGAGGAAGAACTCCGTCTTGCCGTGGAAATCGCGGAGCGCCATTACCTTCAGCAGCAGAGCAAGCTCACCATCGCCGCCGAACTCGATATTTCGCGATTCCGTGTGGCGCGTATCCTGCAACGCTCACTCGACGAGGGACTCGTGCGGATCTCGATTGCCGCTCCCCGCAGACGCAACACCGAATTGGCCGACCAGCTGCGGGCACGGTACGACCTCGAGCACGTGGTGCTCGTCGACATGCAGACGCTCAAGCAGGAACAACGGTTGCGCGAATTGCTGGGAGCCGCAGCCGCCGCCCTCGTCATGCGCATCGTTACCAAAGACGATGTTCTGGGCCTGGGCTGGGGGCGTTCCATTGCCGCGACAGCGTCTGCCATCTCCGCCCTGCCCCCATGCCCGATCGTGCAACTGGGAGGCATCGTCGGCTCCCTCGGCTCGAACTCGATGGAACCCTTGCGCATGCTTTCTGCCATCAGCCACGGCGAGACGTACCCGCTGTTCGCGCCGCTGCTGCTGCCCGATGCGGAGACGGCGAACGGACTGCGTCGTCAACCGGGCATCGCGTCCACCTTCGACATGTTCGACAAAACCACCATCGGAGTTGTCTCCGTGGGAAGCTGGACTCCGCCGAATTCGCAACTACGCGAAGCCTTCGTCCGCAGCGAACAAAGACGCATGACCGAACAGGGTGTACGCGCGGAAGTCTGCGGAGTACTTCTCGATGATCGCGGCAACCCCCTGATGCCGGAAGTCTCTGCCCGCACGATCGCCATAGGCGGCGAGCAGCTGCAGCAGATTCCGACCGTGATCGCAGTTGCCGGCGGGCTCACCAAAGCAAATGCCATCCACTCCGTATTGCTCGGCCGATATGCAACGTCGCTTGTCACTGATCTGGCCGTCGCTCGCGAACTGCTCTCGCGCGCCTGACGCAATTGCATCCGCGTCGCGCTCAAACGAGCGATTGAGTTGGAAATCCGGCGGGTCAACGGCCACACTGTGAAGAGCTCAGCGTAGAGGGCGGTGCCGAAGGGATACGCATGACGACAATCAGACTGTACGCCGACAGCGCGGAACGTTCGGCCGTCACGCCGCTGCTGACCGATGGGCTCATCACCGGTGTGACGACCAATCCAACGATCCTGGCACGCTCGAAGCTCGACTCAAGCGCAATTCCGGCGCTCTACGACGAGTGGCTCGCCGCAGGTGCTCACGAGATCTTCTTTCAGGCATGGGGAACCACTGCTGATGACCTCGAGCGCACCGGCCGGACAATCCTCAGCTTGGGCGAACGGATCGTCGTCAAGGTTCCCGCCTCAACCGAGGGCCTCCGCGCCGCCGCCCGGCTGACACGCGATGGCGCGATCGTACTCCTTACCGCCGTATACAGTCCCGGTCAAGCAGTCGCTGCCGCAGCCATCGGCGCCCGGTATGTCGCACCATATCTCGGCAGGCTCCAGGATGCGGGTCGACCAGGTCTCGATGAGATCGAAGGAATGCACAGATTGCTGGAGGGAACCGGCTGTGACGTGCTCGTCGCGAGCCTGCGCACTTCCGATGCGATCAGCGACCTCGCGGGCCGCGGCATTCGCCATTTCACAGCTGATCCCCAGGTGGTCAAAGCCTTGTTCACAGACCCAGCGAGCGACCGCGCGATCGTCAACTTTGAAGCGGCGACCGCCGACTGGGAGGTCTGGCCTCCTCGTGTCCCGCTTCGTGGACGAGACTCCGCTCCTTTTCCAAACCAGCGCTGAACGACTGGAGACCCTTGGAATTCAGGGGCACAAGACATTCGAAGGCGATGGCTTTCTTAGGGCGGGCACGGACGGCTGACCCACGCCGACGATCACCCACGCGCAACTCGGGCACGGTGAATTGCACCGTGCTACGACGCCGATAAGAACGCGCGTGCCGTTGACGGACTTGCGGCATCCGTCCACCAAAACAAACGGATGCCGCAAGGCAGACAGGCACTACAGGTTGCGTTCCGCGTACACCGCCAGGGCATCACGGACGAACCGGGCGCCCGCGAGCGGGTCCGCGGCGTTCGCGGACGCGTAGTTGGCCGCGAAGCGCTCGTCGGCGACGTACATCTCGCCGAGGCCTGTGACATACTCCTTCACCGCGCCCGGGGTCCCGGGGATCGACGCGAGCCACTCGACGTGGCGCCCCGCGATTGCCTGCGCCTCGTCGCTGTCAGCGGCGATACCGGACTCGGCCGCGGCGATCCAATCGGAACCGAGCTGTGCGGCCCGCGTCTTCCAGTCGGCCTTCTCGGCATCCGACATCGACCGCCACCAGGTGTCGCTCTTCGCGTAGGCGTCCTTGCCCCAGCGCTCCTCGACTTCCTCTTTGTACTGCGTGTGGTCGAAACCATCGAACATGTTCTCTGCCATCAGTTGTTCACCTCCTTCCAGTTTGTTGAGGGTGTCCTCCACCGCAGCGATCTGCAGCGTGAGTCGGTCCTGTTCCCGCCGCAGCCAGTCCAGGTGGGTCCGGAGCGCGCCGACCTGGTCGGCCGACTGCGCGAGGACATCGGCGATGGCCGGCAGCCCGAGGCCGAGCTCGCGCAGCAACAGGATTCGCTGCAACCGCACAAGTGCGTCCTCGTCGTAATAGCGATAGCCGTTCGCTCCCACCCTGCTCGGCCGCAGCAGGCCGACGTCGCCGTAGTGCCTCAGCGTTCGGCTCGTCGTGCCCGCGTGCCGGGCGATCTCCTGGATCGACCAGTCCATGTGCATTTCCTCCTGACGATTCCCACGCTAAATGTTTACGCCGCGTCAATGTCAAGGCGGGCGCCAAATTGCTAATGCTCGCACGGTGGCGAATAATCGCACCGATACCTCTTCGATTGGACCCGCCATGGACACCATCACCGTCACCGAACTCGCGCGGCTGAACGACGCCGCGATCATTGACGTGCGCGAGCCCGACGAATTTGAGCAGGTCCGGGCCGTCGGCGCCTCGAGCATCCCGATGAGCCAGTTTGTTGAGCGCGAAAGCGAACTCCCGGCCGACGAGACGCTCTATGTCATTTGCGCCTCAGGAGCGCGAAGCGCCCGTGTCGTCGAATATCTCGAGGCACGCGACTACCGGGCCGTCAACGTCGAGGGCGGCACCTATGCCTGGCGCGACGCCGGCCTTCCCGTCGCGGAGGGCTGACACCTTACCTGAGTGTTGCTCGAAAGCCCTTGATCTTCCCACAAACGCGATATATCGTGACTTCTCAACGGTTGCGATATATCGCGACCTCGAAATCGACCTCAGGGTCGGCAGAGAAGGAAGAACAATGGCATTGGAAAAATGGGTCGTGCTCCCCGGGGAGTCACGCATCATCGACGTCGAGCTTGTGCGCAGGCTCAAAGTCGGCCTCATCGGCGGCCAGATCGACATCCTCGGCCACGATGAGGATTCCGCCCGGATCGAGGTGCACAGCGTCTCGGGCAAGGACCTCAAGATCTCGATCGACGGCGACGTTCTCGAAATCGACCACCCACAACTGGGCTGGGACAACTTCCTCGACGTCTTCAAGTCATTCGGCCAGAACTCCGCGAAGGCCGAGATCAGCGTGCTGGTTCCCCGCCGCATCGCCCTGACGTTCGGCATGGTCTCGGCAAGTGCCCTCATCTCCGGACTGAAGACCAGCGCAAACCTGTCGACGGTCAACGGCGAGCTCCAGGTCGAAGGCGTCACCGGCGACCTCGACCTCAAGAGCGTCTCCGGCGAGATCAGCGTGCAGTCACATACCGGGGCCATCAACGCCCACACGGTGTCGGGCGACATCACCGCCGCGGGAAACATCTCGAAGTTCTCGAGCGACGGGGTCTCCGGCGACGTGTTCGTCGACGCCCAGGGGCACTGCGACCGGATCGCCACGAACACGGTTTCCGGCAACCTGACGGCCCGCCTGTCCGCCGATGTCGGCACGCGCTACGTCGTCAACACGGTGTCTGGCCGGCTTCAGCTCGACAACGCGGTGATCAAGGGCACCCGCGGTCGCGGCTTCCAGAGCACCACGGAAGGAGACGGCAACTTCTACACCGACGTCGTCGCCAATTCGGTCTCGGGCAACGTCACGGTGATCCGCCGCCCGGACCCCGCGCCGGCCGACAGGAACGCCTTCTCGACGGGTGGCGTGGCATGAGCCCCGTCTTCAGCCACGGAAGCCTCCGCCTCTACCTGTTGAGCCTCCTCGCGGAAGGCCCCAAGCACGGCTACGAGTTGATCCAGTCGCTCTCCGACCGCTTCGGGGGGACCTACTCCCCGAGCGCCGGCACGATCTACCCGCGGCTGGCGAAGCTCGAGGAAGAGGGACTGGTGTCGAAGGAGAGCGACGGCCGCAAGACCGTGTACTCGATCACCGATGTCGGTCGCCGGGAACTCGAGGGGCGCCAGGGCGACCTCGACGCCATCGAACTCGAGCTCACGGACTCGGTGCGGCGCCTCGCCGACACGGTCCGCACCGGCGTCACCGACGCGATGCGCAGCCTCAAAGCGGACCTTGCGTCCGCCGCCCGTCAGGCCTCGCAGTCGTCATCGAGCGCCCCGTCCGTTTCCACCGAGGAGCCAGACGACCGCGTCGCCAGCCGGATCGCCCTGCACGACGCCGACATGGTGATCGCGCAGTTCCGGCAGCAACTCCGTTCAGACCTCCGCCAGCAGGTGGCGACCGGCTCGCTGACGGATGCCACGGTGCAGCAGCTCCGGACCGATCTCGACCGCGTGCGTGACGGCATCCGGGCGGCATTCGGCACGACCACGGAGTAGCGGCTCGTGAGGGCGGACCGACAGGGTGGGTGTCCGGCGACGGACACTCACCCTTCTCCACGCTCTCGGCTGCCCGCGCGGCCGTTCAGGGCGGGGCGCCATGCTAAGATCGAGGTTAGTCTTTATCGTTCCCTGGTGGGTGAAAACCATAGGGCGGAACTTCACCGCCCCGCTACTAATTCGTAAGGGGGTCTCGCATGGGGCGTGGCCGTCAGAAGGCAAAGCACACCAAGATCGCGCGTGAGCTGAAGTCGTTTAGTCCTGATGTGAACTACGACGCGCTTGAGCGTGAGCTCACGGGTCATTCACACGACGACGCTTACAGCGACGAAGCGGCGAAGTGGTCGGAATACACCGACGACTTCCCTGCGGGCGAACCCAAGAGGGCTTGATCTCGACAAGCTCGATCCAAGGACCTCGGATCTCGATGTCGCGCGGTTCCTGAGCCTGTCGAAGGGCGATCACCGGGTAGAGCTATGCCCGGGCGGCGCGACGGGCGTTCCACCATGCCCAGAATCGCGCGAGCATCCGTTTGAGCAATCCGGCCGCCTTGCCGGCCCAGACGAACTCGGTTCCGAGAATCGCCAGCCCGAGAAAGACCACGAGCCATCCGGGCCCGGGGAGCGGGACCAAAAGCAGCCCGAGCAGGGCGATGCCTCCCCCGAGTCCGCCGACGGTGAATCGGTAGAAGCTGCGGAGGCGTGGCCGCGTGTCGATCCAGGCACGCACCCGTCGCAGCATCCGCCGAACGGGCCGGTCGGGGTTCTCCCCCGCGGCGATCTCGCGGCTCAGTTCTGCTTCGGTGACCATGTCGTCACGCTATATCGCGAGACTGGGTTTTCGCCGCGAGGTTAGCTGGCGACGGCGACGACGACCCAGGCGATGGCGCCGACGACCGAGATCACGCCGGTGCCGCCGGCGATCACCATCAGCAGTTCGTCGCGGGCACCCTGGCGAACCTCGCTGAACGGACTCGCCATCCTCTGGTTGTGTCGTGCGATCAGGCTCATAGTGAAAACTGTGTCACGGACGGCTGGCCCACGAAGCAGCATTGACAGCAGCGCCGGCGATGCGCTACGGGGTGGGTCAGGAGAGCTGGTTGCGCTCGACCCAGTCGAGGTACTCGGGTGTGACCGTTCCCGTGACGTAGTCGCCGGTGAAGCAGCTCATTTCGAGGTCGGTGACGCTCGAGCCCTGGATGATGGCCTGCTTCATGTCTTCGACCTCCTGGTAGATGAGGCGGTCGGCGCCGAGTTCGCGGGCGATCTCAGGAATCTTACGGTTGTGCGCGACGAGCTCCGATCGCGATGGCATGTTGATGCCGTAGACGTGCGGGTACCGCACCGGTGGTGCCGCTGAGGTGAACGTGACCTTGTTGGCGCCGGCGGCGCGAGCCATGTCGACGATCTCCTTCGACGTGGTGCCTCGCACGATCGAGTCATCGACGATGAGGATGTTCTTGCCCTTGAACTCCGTCGACATGGCGTTGAGTTTTTGTCGCACGCTCTTCTTGCGCTGCGCCTGCCCGGGCATGATGAAGGTACGGCCGACGTAGCGGTTCTTGTAGAACCCCTCGCGGTACTCGATGCCGAGCTTCTGCGCCACCTGCATGGCCGCCGGGCGCGAGGAGTCAGGGATCGGCATGACGACGTCGATGTCACCCATCGGCGTGTGTTCGGCGATGGTCCCCGCCAGTTTGTCGCCGAGACGCAGGCGCGCTTCGTACACCGAGATGCCGTTCATGACCGAATCCGGGCGGGCCAGGTAGACGTACTCGAACGAGCACGGCACGAGTCGCGGGTTCTTCGCGCACTGGCGGGAGTACATCTCACCCGAGGTGGTGATGAAGATCGCCTCACCCGGGGCGACCTCACGCACGACGTCGTAGCCGGCGCTCTCGAGAACGAGTGACTCCGACGTGACGATCCATTCGTCCCCGACGAACCCCGCTGAGCGGCGCCCGAGGATGAGGGGGCGGATGCCGAATGGGTCACGGAAGGCAAGCAGGCCGTGACCGGCGATCATGGCGATCGCCGCGTACGACCCCTCGACCCGTTCGTGCACCTGCGACACGGCCGTGAAGACCTGGTCGGGGTCGAGTTCGAGGCCGGTGATCTGCGACTGCAGTTCGGTGGCCAGCACGTTGAGCAGCATCTCGGTGTCGCTGGTGGAGTTCACGTGGCGGCGGTCGATGTGGAACAGGTCGTCGGCGAGTTCACGGGTGTTCGTGAGGTTCCCGTTGTGCACGAGGATGATGCCGTACGGCGCGTTCACGTAGAACGGCTGGGCTTCCTGCTCGTTGTCTGCGACGCCCTTCGTCGCGTAGCGGACGTGGCCGAGGCCCATCTTGCCCAGGAGCGACCGCATGTCGCGGGTGCGGAACGCTTCGCGCACCTGCCCCTTCGCCTTGTGGATGTGGAAGGTGGAGCCATCTGCCGTGGCAATGCCCGTGGAGTCCTGCCCGCGATGCTGCAGCAGCAGGAGCGCGTCGTAGACCTGCTGGTTGACCGGTTCCGGAGAGACGATGCCGACGATGCCGCACATACCTAGCGGGCTCCTTGCGTTGGAGGAATGTTAATGGGAATAGCTTCCGACGAGGCGGACGGCTCCGCCGTCGACGCCCTTCGCGCCCTGTTCGAACCCGGTGAGGTCGCGACGGGAGGTGGAGACCGTGCCGACCTGCCAGGCCGGGATGCCGCCGGCCGTGAGGTCCGCCGTGATCGCCGACGCGGCATCCGCCCGGACGACGGCGAAGAAGCCGATGCCGAGGTTCCACGTGCCCTCAGCACTCTCGAGCGTCGAGGAAGCGAGGTCGCTCAGCGCGCGGAAGACCGGGGCAGGAGACCAGCTCGTCCGGTCGACCTCGACCCAGCTGCCGACCGGAAGCACGCGCGCGAGGTTCGCGGCGATGCCGCCGCCGGTGACGTGCGAGAGCGCGTGGACGGCGCCCGGGTGGCGGCCGATGAGGTCGAGGAGCGGCGACGTGTACAGGCGGGTCGGCTCGAGGAGGACCTCTCCGACGACGCCGCCGAGCTCCGCCGACGTGTCGGTGAAGGCGATCTTGCGCTGGGCGAGGATGTGACGCACGAGGGAGTAGCCGTTGGAGTGGAGCCCGGAGGACTCCAGCGCGATCACGGCGTCGCCGTCTTCGACGAGGTGGGCGCCGAGCAGGGCGTCTGCCTCGATCACGCCGGTCGCGGCGCCGGCAACGTCGTAGTCGTCGGGGCCGAGCAGGCCGGGGTGTTCGGCGGTCTCGCCGCCGACGAGCGCGGTGCCGGTGTCTGAGCAGGCACGGGCGATGCCGGCGACGATGTCGGCGATGCGCTGTGGCACCACTTTGCCGCAGGCGATGTAGTCGGTCATGAAGAGCGGTTTCGCACCGACGACGACGATGTCATCGACGACCATGCCGACGAGGTCCTGGCCGATGGTGTCGTGCTTGTCGATGGCCTGCGCGATGGCGACCTTCGTGCCGACACCGTCGGTTGAGGTGGCGAGGAGGGGACGCTTGTACGAGGTGAGGAACGACACGTCGAAGAGGCCGGCGAACCCGCCGACGCCACCGAGAACTTCGGGTCCGTGGGTGTTGGCGACCGCTGACTTCATCAGCGAGACGGCCAGGTCCCCGGCCGCGGTGTCGACGCCGGCCTGCCGATAACTCGAGGAGGAGTCGTCGGCCGGGGTAGATGTGCTCACGCTTTGCCCTCGTTCGTGGTGGGGGGAAGATGCGGGGGGTTCTGCTCGAGAGCCGGTGCGGGCGCCGGGTCGATCGTCTCCGACTCGACCTGCGCGGGAGCCTCGTGCACGTCAACCTTATCCGCTTCGACGACACGGCTTCTCCGACTGCTCCTCCGGTCGAGCAGGAGGGCGACGACGAGGGCGAGGGCGATGCCGATCACGAGACCGATGAGCAGCAGGAACCCGAAGATCTGCAGTTGCGAGTACTCGGCGAACCCGTTGTCCCTGGCGTACTGGAGGTCCTGGGGAATCGAGACGGTGAGCACGAACGCGACGACGGCGCCGAGCAGGGCGCCGATCAGGACGAAGTTGCCGTACTTCGGTGAGCGCCTGACCGCTACCTGCCGACGGCCAACCGGCAGGCCGGATGCGGCGGGCTCTGCGGAGGGGGAGTCTGGCTCAGGACGGGCTGGCTCAGTGTTCATTGTTCTATTGTCGCTCATTACGCTGGGTGCTCCTCCCGCCCCGTTCGTATCGAGACGCGAGCGAAGCGAGCGTATCGAGACGCCGTGTCCTACCCTGTGAGCATGACGAGCAACACGACGAAGGTCGGCTTCCTCACCGGGTTCGGCCTGGGCATCCGGCTTCTCGCCCGTGGCTTCCGGCTCTGGGCGACGTCGCCCCGCCTCATGTTGATCGGCGCGATCCCCGGGCTGGTCACTCTTGTGATCATCGTCACGGCAGCCGTTGTGCTGGCCCTCAACCTCGAGAACATCTCCACATTCCTCACCCCGTTCGCCGACCGGTGGGACGAGGTGTATCGGACCGGCATCCGTCTGCTGGTCATGGCCGCGATCGCCGGTGCCGGCCTGCTCATCTTCGTCTACAGCTATACCGCGATCACCCTGCTGATCGGCCAGCCGTTCTTCGAGAGAATCTCCGAGCGGGTCGAGGCCTCGCTCGGCGGCGTCCCGCAGCAGGTCGACGCACCACTCCTCGCCTCCATCGCCCGCGGCATCGGCGAGTCCGTGCGGATCCTGCTTGTGACGCTCGCGATCGGTCTCGGTCTCTTCGTCCTCGGCTTCATCCCCGTCGTCGGAACGGTCCTCGCGTGGATCCTCGGTGCCATCACCGGAGGCTGGTTCCTCGCGCTCGAACTGTCGACACCGGCCTTTGAACGCCGGGGACTCCCGCTCAGACAGCGACGCGCTGCGCTCGGTGCCCAGCGCTCGACGACCCTCGGTTTCGGGGTCGCCGTGTTCGTGCTGTTCCTCGTGCCGCTCGGCGCCCTCGTCACCATGCCCGCGGCCGCTGCAGGCGCAACGCTTCTCGCCCGCCGCTCCCTGGGAGAGACCGACCGCCTCCCGGTGCAGAACGCATCCGGGACACCGCGCACGTAGGGCTGCCCCCGGCGCCTGGTCATCCACTTCGGACGAAGGCACCCGGCGCGCCGGACGACTCCGACCGGAACGGATGACCTCGCGGCCCAGGTGAAGCCAGCGATCAGTGCGGCAAGCGCAGCACCGGGATGTGACCGGTGAGGTCTGCGCGCTGCCCGGAGGCGGTGACGGTGCCGGATGCCGCGGCATCCGTCCACGACAGCGCTCCGGTCGCGAGGGCGAGCCAGGTTTCGGCATCCATCTCGATGACGTTCGGCGGCGTGCCGCGGGTGTGCCGTGGCCCTTCGATGCACTGCACGGCGCCGAACGGGGGGACCCGGACTTCGAGGGTGTTCCCACTCGACCGCTCGGCGAGCAACTGGAGGGTGTAGCGCACGGCGGTGGCGACCTCGTCGCGCGATGCCGCCTCGCGAACCGCGAGGTCGACCGCGTCGCGTCCGACGTCATCCGGAATACGGGCACGTGCCATGCGCTCTAGGCTAGTACGCGTGAAGATCCTTGTCCTCGGTTCGGGTGCGCGAGAGCACGCCATCATCCTGTCGCTCCTCAGTGAGGACGCCGACCACGAGGTTCTGGCAGCCCCGGGCAACGCCGGGATCGGGCAGGTCGTCGAAACCGTCGACCTCGACCCGAACGACCCCGTGGTCGTCGCCAACTACGCCATCGCCCAGGGCATCGCCCTCGTCGTGATCGGACCGGAGGCGCCCCTTGTCGCCGGTGTCGCCGACGAACTGCGTGAGCAGGGCATCCCCGTCTTCGGACCCGGGCGGGCGGCCGCCGAGCTCGAGGGTTCGAAGACCTTCGCGAAGCGCGTCATGGATGTCGCCGGTGTACCCACCGGTCGCGCCCGCCGTTCGTCCACTCTCACCGAAGCAGAGGCGGCGCTCGACGCGTTCGGCGCGCCCTACGTCGTCAAGGCCGACGGCCTCGCCGCCGGCAAGGGCGTCCTGGTCACCACCGACCGCGCGGCCGCCGTCGAGCACGCCCGCACCTACCTCGAACAGGGCAGCGTGCTGGTCGAAGAGTTCCTCGACGGGCAGGAAGTCTCCCTGTTCTTCGTCAGCGACGGCCACACCGTTGTGCCGCTGTCCCCCGCCCAGGACTACAAGCGCCTCGCCGACGGCGACGAAGGCCCGAACACCGGCGGCATGGGTGCTTACTCGCCGCTGCCCTGGCTCGACGAGACCTTCGGCAGCGAAGACGCCTTCGTCACGGAGGTGCTCGAGACAATCGCGAAACCGGTCGTCGCCCGGCTCGCCGACGAGCAGACCCCGTTCATCGGCCTGCTCTACGCCGGTCTCATCCTCACCTCCCGGCGCGAGAAGGCCGACGACCGCGGCATCCGGGTGATCGAATTCAACGCCCGCTTCGGTGATCCCGAGACCCAGGTCGTGCTCCCGCGGCTGACGACGCCCCTCTCCGAGCTGCTCTACGCGGCCGCGACCGGAACGCTCCGGGACGACCGCCCGACGTTCGCCGCGGCATCCGCCGTTACCGTCGTTCTCGCGAGCGAGAACTACCCGTCGGCGCCCGCCACCGGGCGCCCCCTCCGCGGCCTCACCGAAGCGGAGGCCGTCGCCGGCGTCCACCTGGCGCACGCCGCCACCGCGGTCCAGGGCGACGAGCTCGTGTCGACGGGCGGCCGCGTCTTGAGCGTGGTCGCGCTGGGCGACGACTTCACCGAGGCCCGCGCCCGCGCCTACGAAGCGCTCGGCCACATCTCGCTCGAGGGCGCTCAGCACCGGACGGACATCGCCGCACGCGTGGCCCACTGACGCCCCGCGCCACCTCACCCCGGACGATCGCGGCGACGCGCGGGGCGATCGGCGTCGCGCGGGCGCACTCGCACCCGCGCGAGGCCGAAACACCCGCGCGACGGAGCCGCCCCGTTCCGGCGCGATAATGGACGGGTGAGCGAATCGACGAACCTGCCCGGCTGGACCCACCTCTACTCAGGCAAGGTTCGTGACCTGTACGAACGCGACGGCGCGGCATCCGATGCCCTTCTCGTCGTGGCGAGCGATCGGGTGAGCGCGTTCGACCACGTGCTCTCCCCCGGCATCCCGGGCAAGGGCGAGCTGCTGACCACCCTCAGCCTCTGGTGGTTCGACCGGCTCGATGTGCCGAACCACCTGCTCGCCGACCACGAGCTCGCGGCGGCGGTTCCGGCCGAGGTCGCCGGTCGCGCGATGCTCGTGAAGAAACTCGACATGTTCCCGGTCGAGTGCGTCGTGCGGGGCTACCTCACCGGCTCCGGCTGGAAGGAATACCTCGAGTCGCGCAGCGTCTGCGGGATTCCCCTTCCCGACGGCCTGAACAACGGCGACCGCCTTCCGGAACCGCTCTACACGCCCGCGTACAAGGCGCCGATGGGCGAACACGACGAGAACATCTCGTTCGAGCAGAGCGTCGACCTGGTCGGCGAAGCGGATGCCACGGCGCTGCGGAACGCGTCGCTCGCGATCTACGCGCAGGCCGCCGCCATCGCGGAGCAGAGGGGCGTGATCCTCGCCGACACCAAGTTCGAGTTCGGCCGCGACCCGAAAACCGGGGTGCTCACCCTCGCCGACGAGGTCCTCACCTCCGATTCTTCGCGGTACTGGGACGCCGCCGTCTACGCCGGCGCCGAAACCCCCGAGGCCCGCATGGCGAGCTTCGACAAGCAGATCGTGCGCGACTGGCTCGCCGCGAACTGGGACTCGGCCGGCACCCCGCCCGAGCTTCCGGCCGGGATAGTCGAAAAGACCGCGGCACGCTACCGGGAATTACTGGAGCGACTGACAGCGTAATGTTCTGAGAGATGTCTGAACTCTCTCCGAACGATGCCCACGCCAACCGAGTCAAGTGGGAGAGCTTCTGGGTTTGCGTCGGTGTGGCCTGCCTCACCATTCTTGACATCGCCAAGATCAACGTGGGACTGCCATCGGTCGAGGACTCGCTCGGCGGCGGCGCCACCGAGCTGCAGCTGATCGTCGCCGGCTACGCGCTGGCTTTCGGGCTCGCGCTCGTCCCGTCGGGGCGACTGGGTGACATCCGTTCCCGCCGCACCATGTTCCTCATCGGCCTCACGTCGTTCATCCTCGCCAGCCTGCTCTGCGCCGTCGCACCGACGATCGAGATCCTCGTGATCGGCCGCATCCTGCAGGGCGTCGCCGCGGGCATCCAGATGCCGCAGGTGCTCGGTCTCATCCAGCAGCTCTTCCAGGGCCGCGACCGCGGCAAGGCTTTCGGTCTGTTCGGGGCCGTCATCGGCCTCTCCACCGCCTTCGGCCCGACCCTCGGCGGGCTGCTCATCGCGATCGGCGGCCACGAGGACGGCTGGCGGCTGCTGTTCTGGATGAACATCCCCCTGGGTATGATCGCCATCTGGTTCGCCTGGCGGCTCCTGCCGAAGACGCAGGTCCACGAAGCCGGGGCGAAGAACCTCGACGTCACCGGAATCCTGCTGCTCGGCGCCGCCACGTTCAGCCTGATGCTGCCCTTCGTGCTCACCACCGGCGGCCCCGACGACGACCCCGCCCGCTGGTTCTGGCTCGTCGGCTTCGTCGTCGCCGGCGCCGCGTTCGTCTGGTGGGAGCGCCGCTACCTCCGGATCGGCAAATCGCCTGTCGTGCACTTCGGGCTGCTCCGTCTCTCGTCGTACCGGAACGGCATCCTCATCGCCACGGCCTACTTCGCGGCGATCCCGGCCATGTTCCTCATCGTCACGCTGTTCCTCCAGCAGGGCCTCGGCCTCGAAGCGGTGTTCGCGGGCATGGTCTCGATCCCGTTCGCGCTCGCGTCAGCGGTCACGTCCTGGCTCGGCGGCCGGCTGGTCAACACGCACGGCCGGTCGGTGGTCGTGCTGGGCGTCGTCCTCGCCGGACTCGGGATCGGCGCCACGCTGCCGATCGCGGCGTTCGCGAGCGAAGCCTGGATGCCCTGGCTGCTCGCCGCGGTTCTCGCCGTTGCCGGCGCGGGTGGCGGGTTCGTCATCTCTCCGAACCAGACCCTCACCCTCCAGGACGTACCGGTCACGCAGGGCGGCGTCGCTGGTTCGGTCGGGCAGGTCGGGCAGCGCGTCGGCACCGCCATCGGCGTCGCCGTCGCCTCGAGCACCTTCTTCGCGACCCTCTACGCCGAGCAGGGGCTCGACAACCCGGTGGAGATCTACCGGGATGCCTACCTGCGGGGCACAACGATCATCGTCGCCCTCCTCGTCCTCGCCCTGATCCTCAGCCTGCTCGACCTGCGGAAGCGCGCGGTGTCCGCCTGAGTACGAAGAATGTGCCCGTAGCGGGAATGTTGTCGCTACAACTATAGTTATACCCATCATGAACTCGCTCGCACCCTCAGACAAACTTGCCGCAGACACCGCGATGGGCCCCGTGACGCTTCTCGTGGCCGACCTCGACGCGATGACGACGTACTACACGGATGCCGTTCCCCTGCACGTCCTGTCGGCCACCGAACACACGGTGAGCCTGGGCCGGGGCGGCGTTCCCGCCGTCATCCTCGAGCACGCCCCCGAGCTCAAGCACGCCTCGCCCGGGTCGGCCGGCCTCTTCCACACGGCCATCCTGTTCGAATCGAAAGCCGCCCTCGCCGCTGCGCTCTACTCGGTCGCGCGTAAAGCGCCGGGAACGTTCACGGGCAGCGCCGACCACCTCGTCAGCATCGCCTTCTACTTCACAGACCCCGAGGGCAACGGCGTCGAACTGTACTGGGACCGTGACCGCACCGAGTGGAGCTGGGTTCACGGGCAGATCGAGATGGCCACGCTCTACGTCGACCCCAATGAGTTCCTCTCTCAGCACCTCACCGAGCAGGGCCAGGCCATGCCCGGCGACGAGTCCGTCTTCGGCGGCGCGCAGGTCGGGCACGTCCACCTGTCCGTCGGCGACGTGACATCCGCCCGCGAGTTCTACGTCAACACGCTCGGCTTCGACGCCACCACCATGTTCGGCAACCAGGCGCTCTTCGTCTCGGCCGGCGGCTACCACCACCACATGGCGATGAACGTGTGGAACTCCCGCGGCGCGGGCCCCCGGATGCCCGCACTCGGCCTCGGCCGGATCGACATCGTCGTTCCCGAGGGGGATGCCATCGGCGAACTCACCGAACGCCTCACCCACCACAAGGTGCAGGTCCGCGACGACGGCCAGACCCTGAGCTTCGGCGACCCGTGGGCGAACCTCATCCGGGTGCAGTCCGCCTCCTGAGAACCCCGCAGGCCCGGCGCCGGGCCAGCCGTCAGGTGCACCAGTCAAGCCCGTACCGGAATCCTGCGCCGCCCGGCCGGACTTGGTACTGTCGAGCCCACCGAAAAGGAGGGATCGCCGTGCCACTCGATCCGTACTTCCGCGCCATGTACCTGGCCAGGCGACGCGACATGATCGTCGAGACCCGCAGCATCCTCCTCGGCTTCGTGACGAGCGCGGTCACGCGGCTGTTCCCCTGGCGACGGGATGCCGCGAAGCTCGCCCTCGTGGAATCCCCGGCCCGCACGGTCGGCACCAAGGCGGCGGGCACGGCCGTCGCCGGCGCCGAAGCATCCCACGCCGCAGCGGCTCCCACCATCAAACCGCCGCTCTCGCCGGAAGAGAAGGCCAGGCGCAAGACCCCGGCCTGGAAGCGGCACAACGCGCAGAAGTGGGACACCAAGCTCTACCGCCGGGTCGGTCTGGAACCTCCCGAGGTGGAGGTCACCGACCATCAGGTCGATGTTCCCGGCCATCCGACGGTTCGCGTGCGCGCGTACCGACCGCTCGACGGCGACGGAAGCGGAGTCGGCCGAGGCGAATCGGGGCCGCTGTTGCCCGCCGTCCTCGCCTTCTTCGGCGGTTCCTTCCAGCTCGGCGGCGTCGACTACACGAGCATCGATGCCACCTTCCGGTCCCGCACCGTCGACGCCCGCGTGATCCATGTCGCCGTCGACTACGCGCTCGCCCCTGAGCACCAGTACCCCACCCAGATCGAGCAGGGGTACGCCGCCCTCGACTGGCTCGTCGCGAACGCGGAGCGGCTGGGCGTCGACCCGGATCGCATCGGCATCACCGGCATCTCTTCCGGCGGGAACATCGCCGCGAGCGTCACGCTCGTCAACCGGGACCGTGCCCGGCATCCGCTTCGGCTCCAGGTGCTCGAGGTGCCCGTCACCGACCTCACCGGCAAGTCGATCGACATGGCGCCGGTCCGTGAGATGCGCATCCCCCGGTTCCTTGCACATCGTGAGCTCGTGCAGGTTGCGGAAGCGTACCTGGGCGACCTGACGCGGGCGAAAGAGCCCTACGCGTCACCGGCGCGCGCGCTCACCCACCGCGGACTGCCCCCCGCCTGGATCTTCACCGCCGAGTACGACGCCCTCCGACTCGACGGAGAGGGTTATGCCGCCATCCTCCGCGCCTCAGGAGTCGACGCCAGCGCGGTGCGATACCAGGGCGCCACCCATGAGGCGGCGATCTACACGAAAGTCGTGCCGCTCGCCCGCCGGTGGCACGCCGACGTTGTCACCGCGTTGCGCATCCTGCACGAGGATCAGGTCGGTCGGATGTAACCGCGGTCGCGGGCGGATGCCACGGCGGCCGTCCGCGACGACACCTGCAGTTTCGTGAAGATGTGCACCAGGTGGCTCTTCACGGTGGCCTCGGAGAGGAAAAGCGCTTTCGCGATGGCGCGGTTGGAGCATCCGTCGGCGACGAGCCCGAGGACTTCGGCTTCCCTCGTCGTGAGTGTCTCACCCGAGGAGTTCGCTCGCGCCTCGAGCCGCCCCGCGACGGTCGGCGCCAGGGCGCTTTCGCCCCGCGCCGCCGCACGCACCGCCGCGATCAGTTCGGCCGGCGGCGCGTCCTTGAGCAGGTAGCCGGAGGCACCGGCCTCGACCGCCCCGAGGATGTCGGCGTCCGTGTCGTAGTTGGTGAGCACGAGCACATGCGGCGCGCCGGCCGCCGACCGGATCCGGCGTGTGGCTTCGGCGCCCTGCATGCCACCGCCGAACTGCAGGTCCATGAGGACGATGTCGACGCCAGTCCCGCTCTGTTCGACCGCGCGCTCTCCGGTTGCCGCCTCCGCGACGACGTCGAGGTCGGGCTCCGTCGCGAACAACGCGCGCAGGCCGGCCCGGACGACCGGGTGGTCATCGGCGATCAGCAGCCGAATCACGCGGACACCTCCGATCGGGACGGAGCGGTTGGTGCTTCGTGGAGGATGGGCACGGTGACGGCAAGGGCCGTTCCCTCGCCCGGGGCTGACTCCACGCTGAGCACGCCGCCGAGCGACGCAACGCGCTGGCGGATCGCGCGCAGCCCGAAGGAGTCGCCGGGAGCGGCGGATGCCGCCTCGCCGGGATCGAAGCCGATGCCGTCGTCGACGACGTCGAGCGAGACACTGTCGGACTGGTAGGTGAGCGTGACGTCGGCGCGCGATGCCCGCGCATGCCGGGCGACGTTCGCGATCGCCCCCTGCGCGATGCGGAGCAGCGTCGCGGTGACGTTCATCGGCAGCGGCACCGGATCGCCCTCGAGCTGGAAGTTGACGGCCGCAGGTGTTCCCGCGGCGCGCAGGGTTTCGGCGGTGGAGTCGGCGAGGCGCGCAAGCGCGCCAGGCAGCGTGCGGTCGTCGAGCGCCGGCGGAGTAAGCTCGCCGATGATCCTCCTCGTGTCGACGAGGGAATCGGCCGCGGTCTGCCGCGCCAGCTGTAACTGCTCCAGGCCGGGGCGGTCGCCGTCGAGGCGCTCAGCCGCGTGCAGCAGAAGCTGGATGCTCGACAGCGCCTGCGCGATGGTGTCGTGGATCTCCCGGGCGAGGCGCTCGCGTTCGGCCAGCACCCCCGCTGCCCGTTCGGCGGCCGCGAGTTCACTCCGGGTCTCGACCAGTTCGGTGATGAGTTGTTGCCGTTCCTCCGCCTCCCGGTAGAGCGCCCGGTAGCCGAACCCGATCGCAAGTGCGACACCGGCACCGATGATCGGCCCGATCACCCCGCCGATCGTGAACGTGGAATGGATCCCGATGGCGGCCACGGCGAGCGCCGTGGAAACGACGACGGCGGCCACGGCGACGCGTGACGGAAGCAACTGGAGGAAGAGGAAGAAGAGCGGGAAGACGAGAAAGGCGGCATCCGGGGTCAGCCAGACGAGGGCGAGCCAGAGCAGGCTCAGCACGCCGACCCACAACCAGGCGACCCACCGCAAGGTCCGCACGCTTTCGGGTTTCAGATGCGCCAACAGGGAACCGCCGAGGTACACGACGAGGAGACTGGAGGCGAGGCCGTGGATGAGGGCCTCATGAGGGGCATCGCTGATCACCGACCGCACCATCACCACGACGATGAGCGCGATCAGCAACGAGTGCAGCGACCAGCGCAGACCCGTGAATACGGGTGTCAGGGCTGAATGGTTCATGGGCTCCCTCTCGCCGAAAGCCTAGTTGGGTGCGGTTCCCGCGGCATCCATCGTTAGTTCGAGGTGCCGGTAGGATTGAGGTATTCCCCCACCTCTATCACCCGGGAGACATTCGGTGCCCACCATCCTCGTTGAAGTAATGCCCAAAGCCGAGCTGCTCGACCCGCAAGGCAAGGCGGTCTCCGGGGCGCTCACGCGGCTCGGCAAGTCCGAGTTCACCGATGTTCGCATCGGCAAGCGGTTCGAACTGACCGTCGACGGCCCGATCACGGATGCCGTCCGCGCGGACGTTCAGCACATCGCCGACGAGATCCTCTCGAACTCGGTGATCGAGGACGTCGTCGCGATCACCTACCCGGAGGCCGAGTAGTCATGCGCATCGGCGTCATCACCTTCCCGGGCTCGCTCGACGAGCGTGACGCCCAACGGGCGATCCGTATCGCCGGTGCAGAACCGGTCGCCCTGTGGCACGGCGAGCACGACCTCCACGGCGTCGACGCCCTCGTTCTGCCCGGTGGATTCAGCTACGGCGACTACCTGCGTGCCGGTGCCATCGCATCCGTCTCGCCGATCATGGCGGAGGTCATCGACGCCGCGAACAAGGGTATGCCTGTCCTCGGCATCTGCAACGGATTCCAGATGCTCACCGAGGCGCACCTGCTGCCCGGCGGCCTGATCCGCAACGACCACGGCCATTTCATCCGCCGCGACCAGGCGCTGCGCGTCGAGAACGCCGACACCGCGTGGACGGGCGACTTCACCGCGAACGACGAGATCGTCATCCCGCTGAAGAACGGGGAGGGCGGCTTCATCGCCTCAGAGAACGAACTCGATCGGCTCGAAGGCGAAGGCCTCGTGGTCTTCCGCTACCTCGACCGCAACCCGAACGGCTCCCTCCGCGACATCGCCGGCATCACCAACGAACGCGGCAACGTCGTCGGCCTCATGCCGCACCCGGAGCACGCGGTCGAGCCCGGCTTCGGACCGGACACCCCGGATGCCATGCGTTCCGGCGTCGACGGCCTCACGCTCTTCACGAGCGCGATCGCGGCACTCCAGGCGGTCTAACACCTCCCTCGTTCACCGCGATCAGCGCTTGGCCGGAGCGACCACGGGGATGCCTGCGGTGTCCGTTCGACGGTAGCGCGGGTGCGGCGGCCGGGTCTCGAGGTGGTCGGCGTCGACGGCGCCGAGGTTGCGGATCAGGATGATCAGCCAGGAGAAGATGAGGAACGCGGCGATGAGTTCCGTCGCCGTGAGGTTGTAGTAGCCCTGCAGGAACGCCACCGCGGCGCCCACGATCACCCCGAGGAAGACGAAGCCGAGGGCGACGAACGCGCGTGAGATCGCCGGGACGAGATAGCCCATGCTGATGATCAGCGCGGCGTACACGGTCAGCATCCCCGACGCGACCGAATTGTGGACAGCGAGGTTCTCGTCGACGGGGAACAGTCCGACGCAGGCGAGCAGGATGCCCATGAGGACGAGTCCGCCCTGGAGCAGCAGGACCCGCCGACGCGACTTCTGTGACTTCGACTGCGCCGCGATCTCCAGCTCCTTCGTGGCGAAGCTCGCGACGATGGTCACCATGAAGCCCCCAATCGCCAGGGTGAAGTTGAACGCGAACCCGGAGAGGGTGTCGCCCATCCCCAGCGCGCTGAGGTTCTTCTGCCACCACAGGGGGTCCTCCGCCGTGAGCATGCTGCTGAGCACCCCCATCGACAGGAACACGGCGAGAAGCGCCGCGAGGAGGTAGATGTTCATGTTCACGGCGGACAGGTAGGCGAAATAGGTGGTGACGGCACCGACGACACCGATGATCACGGCGCTCGCGAAGGGAAACAGGACGGCCCCGAGGAACGAGCGGGACAGGAGCGAGAACAGGGCAAGAGTGCCGATGAGGAACACAGACGCGTGCGCGATCGCAAGCGCGGCGATGTCGAAGACGTCGCGTGCCGTTCCTCCGCGACGATGGATCGGGGGCCTCGACCTGCGGCGCTTCACGATCCCGACCACAACGGCCGCGGCACCGAGGATGGCAGCGCCTCCCGCGGCTGTCGCACCGGCCGATCCGCGGCCCGACAGCGGCACCGGTTCACCACCAGAGGCGATGAACCCGACGACGCTCATCACCACGAAGCCCGCCGCTCCCACGGCCAGTGCCAGCGTTTCGGCCGTGACGGCGCTGGGCGAACCGTCGATGTTGGTCATGGTCGTCTCCCCTCACGCAGGTGTTGCTCGGATCATCCCAAACGGCCGGCGGCCGCGCGTCGCCCCGGGAGGATGAGACCGAGCCCTGCGTGGAGGGTCGGGCGATTCTCAGGTCACATCCCGCTTCCACGACACGAAGTAGCCGAGAACGGTGAGCACGAGGGCGAGGAAAGCGAGCAGGAGCCCGCCCTGCCACCACTCGAGCGGGTCGACGCCGACACCGGTCGCGCCGGTGGTGAACAGGCTGGGCGCGCCGACGAGGGCGTCGCTCGCGGCCCCGGGCAGGAACCGGCCGAGGGCTGCCGCCCAGTCGGCGAACATCGTCACCGCACGGAGGGTCGGCTCAACGAACTGGGTGAACGCGAGGATCACGACGATCGCGGCGACCTGGTTGGGGATGAGGGCGCCGAGCCCGACGCCGATGACCGCCCAGAGCGCGAGCGCGAGAACGCCCCTGCCGATCAGCGCCCAGGTGTCGCTGTGATCGAGCTGGGTGTCGAGGCCGAACAGCGCGACGACTCCTGCTCCGGCACCGACAGACGCGATCACGCCGAACACCCCGAAGACCGCGCCGAAGATCAGCAGGGCGGCACTCTTCGCGCTGAGGACGACACCGCGCTTCGGCGTCGCCAGGAACGTCGGCGTGAGCATCTGGTGCCGGTACTCGCCGGTCACCGCGAGCGCGCCCAGGAGCACGGGGAACACGTACCCGAACGTACTGACCGAGCCGTAGAGCATCGGGGCGAGGATGTCCATGGGAGGCGCGCCCTGGGCCTCAGCCCCTCCGGCTTTCGAGAGGAACCCGAAAAGGGCACCCAGCCCACCCGAGATGAAGGCGATGTAGACGACGAGGATGATGGCGAGGATCCACCAGATGCGAGTGGTGAGGATCTTCGCGATCTCGGCACGGAAGGCGGGAACGAACGTGTTCACAGCGATCCCCCCTCTCCGACCAGCGCGAGGAAGGAGTCCTCGAGTCCCGACTTCTGTCGGTGCAGTGAACTCACCTCCACTCCGGCCGTGAACGCGATATGGCCGACCTGCCCCGGTTCGAGCCCCGAGACGAGAATGCCGGCCCTGGCGACCTCGAAGGTGGCGGATGCCGCGGAGAGCGCCGCCGTCAGTTGCTCGCGATTCGGGGAGTCCACGATCACTTTCGTCGCCGACCCTTCGATCTCGAGGCTCGACAGCGGCCCGCGGTGCACGAGCTCGCCCCGCGCGATGATGACGACTTCGTCGACGCTCTGCTGGACTTCGCTGAGAAGGTGGGAGGAGATCAGCACCGTGCGCCCTTCAGCGGCGAGTGTGCGGAGGAAGCCGCGGATCCATTTGATCCCCTCGGGGTCGAGGCCGTTGATCGGCTCGTCGAGCACGAGCACGCCCGGGTCGCCGAGAAGCGCGAAGGCGAGACCGAGACGCTGGCGCATGCCGAGTGAGTAACCCCCGACCCGCCGGGTTGCGTGCGCGCTGAGCCCGACAGTGTCGAGGACGATCGGCACCCGTTTCGGATCGATCCGTGCGGCTTTGGCGTAGACACCGAGGTGGTCACGGGCGGTCCTGCCGGGGTGGAAGCTGGCGGCCTCGAGGGCCGACCCGACCGAGGCGAGCGGCGACGGCAGATCCCGATAGCGCACGCCGCCGAGTGTGGCGGAGCCGGCCGTCGGGGTGACGAGACCGAGCAGCATCCGCAGTGTGGTGGTCTTTCCTGCGCCGTTCGGGCCGAGGAAGCCGGTGACACGGCCGGGCTCGACGGTGAAGCTGAGGTCAGAAACGGCGGTGACGGGGCCGAAGCGTTTCGTGACGCCGGCGAATTCGATGGGGACTCCCGTTGGCATGCTGCTCCTGAAGTAGATGGGCGGGGGTACGTCTCCACTCTGGCAGCGATCCGGATGCCGGGGCATCCCCCGAACGGCGGAGATGGGCGACGGATGCCGTTACTCCTTTCGGACGACGCCCCGCCGGCGGGGCGCCTGCGAGGATGGAGGCATCCCGACTTTCCGACCGCGAGCATCCGTTCGCCTCGCGGCCGCCCTTCCCCTGGAGTGTCTTCCGTGTCTCCCCGCCTGTTCTACCGCACGCTCGCTTTCGCCGAGGCGGTCACCTGGACGCTCCTGATCCTCGGGCTGCTCATGAAGTACGTGTGGGACCTCGGCGACGTGGGCGTTCGCATCGGCGGGTCGATCCACGGTTTCGTGTTCCTGGCGTACGCGGCGACGGCAATCCTCGTCGGGCTGAACCAGCGCTGGAGCGTTCCGCTGATCGCACTCGGGGTCGTGACGGCGATCGTGCCGTATGCGACGATTCCGTTCGACCTGTGGGCCGATCGCACCGGGCGCCTCGACGGCGGGTGGCGTCGCGACGCGACCGACGACCCCCGGGACCGGAGCTGGGTCGACCGCCTGCTGCGCTGGTTCCTCGCCCACCCGGCCGTCCTCAGTTCGGTGTTCGTCGTCGCCCTCGTCGGGATCTTCGCGACGCTCCTGGTGATCGGTCCTCCCGGCGGCGAGCGCTGACGGAACTGCCCGGCCGAGTGGCTCGCGTTCCCCGGATAGAATCGAGGTATCCGGCACCCCTCGATCTAGGAGCCTCCCCCTCGTGAACACCCCCGCAACCTCTGTTGCCGACACCGTCTCGATTGCCTTGGCCACTCCCGAGAAGGAGCAGCCGTACGCGGCTCTCGGACTCAAGCCAGACGAGTACGAGAAGATCAAGGAGATCCTCGGCCGTCGCCCGACGTCGGGCGAGCTCGCCATGTACTCGGTGATGTGGAGCGAGCACTGCTCGTACAAGTCGAGCAAGATCTACCTCAAGCAGTTCGGCCAGAAAGTCACGCCGACGATGAAGAAGAACCTCATGGTCGGCATGGGCGAGAACGCGGGCGTCGTCGACATCGGCGAGGGCTGGGCCGTCACGTTCAAGGTGGAGAGCCACAACCACCCCAGCTACATCGAGCCGTTCCAGGGCGCTGCAACCGGCGTCGGCGGTATCGTCCGCGACATCATCTCGATGGGCGCCCGCCCGGTCGCCGTCATGGACCAGCTGCGCTTCGGTGCGATCGACGACCCCGACACGGCTCGGGTCGTGCACGGCGTCACGAGCGGCATCTCGTTCTACGGCAACTGCCTCGGCCTGCCGAACATCGGCGGTGAGACCTACTTCGACAAGGTGTACCAGGGCAACCCGCTCGTCAACGCTCTCTCGGTCGGCGTGCTCCGCCACGAGGACCTCCACCTCGCCAACGCGTCAGGCATCGGCAACAAGATCGTGCTGTTCGGCGCCCGCACCGGCGGCGACGGCATCGGCGGCGCGTCCATCCTCGCGTCCGATTCGTTCGACGCGGCCGGCCCGACCAAGCGTCCCGCCGTGCAGGTCGGCGACCCGTTCGCCGAGAAGGTGCTCATCGAGTGCTGCCTCGAGCTGTACAAGCAGAAGCTCGTCGAGGGCATCCAGGACCTCGGTGCCGCCGGGATCTCCTGTGCCACGAGCGAGCTCGCCGCGAACGGCGACGGCGGCATGTTCATCGAACTCTCCAACACGCTGCTCCGCGACCCGTCGCTCACGCCTGAGGAAATCCTCATGTCCGAGTCCCAGGAACGCATGATGGCCGTCGTCGAACCGGGCAAGCTCGAGGGCTTCCTCGCTGTGACTGCCAAGTGGGATGTCGAGACCAGCGTGATGGGCGAGGTGACCGACACCGGCCGCCTCATCATCAACTGGCACGGTGAGGAGATCGTGAACGTCGATCCCTCCACCGTTGCGGTCGACGGCCCGGTCTACGAACGCCCCGTGGCCTACCCGGCCTGGCTCGACGCGCTGCAGGCCGACACGGCATCCGCTCTGGAACGACCGACGGATGCCGCGACGCTCCGCTCGCAGTTCCTCTCGCTGCTGGGCTCGGCGAACCTCTCCGACAAGAGCTGGATCACCGACCAGTACGACTACTACGTCATGGGCAACACGGCGCTGGCCTTCCCCGACGACGGCGGCATGATCCGGGTCGACGAGGAGTCCGGGCTCGGGTTCGCGATCGCGACCGACGCCAACGGCCGCTACTGCCAGCTCGACCCGTCGCTCGGCGCGAAGCTCGCCCTCGCCGAGGCGTACCGCAACGTCGCCTGCACCGGCGCGGTCCCCGCCGCTGTCACCGACTGCCTCAACTTCGGCTCGCCCGAGAACCCCGAGGTGATGTGGCAGTTCTCGCAGGCCGTCGAGGGCCTGTCCGACGGCTGCCTCGCACTCGAGGTGCCCGTCACCGGCGGAAACGTCTCGTTCTACAACCAGACCGGCGACACCCCGATCTTCCCGACCCCTGTCGTCGGTGTGCTCGGCGTGATCGATGACGTCGCGCGCCGGGTGCCGAGCGGCTGGCAGGACGAGGGCGACAACATCTACCTCCTCGGCGTGACGAGCGAGGAGCTCTCGGGGTCGGCCTGGGCGGGCACCATCCACGACCACCTCGGCGGACTCCCGCCCGCTGTCGACTTCGACCGTGAGAAGGACCTCGCCGCCCTGCTGCACGCCGGCTCCCAGTCGTCGATCATCGCGTCGGCGCACGACCTCTCCGACGGCGGTCTCGCACAGGCCCTCGCCGAGAGCGTGATGCGCTTCGGCGTCGGTGCCCGGGTGTGGCTCGGCGAGATCCTCGAGCGGGACGGCATCGACATCGCGACGGCCCTGTTCTCGGAGTCGACCGGGCGCGTGCTCGTCTCGGTGCCGCGTGAGGACGACGTCAAGTTCCGCGGACTCTGCGAGGGCCGCAACTACCCCGTTCTTCGCATCGGCGTGACCGACAAGGCGACCCCGGCGCTGGAGATCCAGGACCTGTTCACCGCAACGGTCGACGAGTTGCGCGCGACGCACCAGGCGACCCTCCCGGCCGCGTTCGCGTAAATCCCCTGCGAGATACCGAAAAGGCGACGACGCTCAGCAGGAAACTCCGCGTCGGACCCGGCGTTTCGTCCTGTTGAGCGTGCAGAACGGTCACATCCTCCTGTCGAGCAGAGGGGATCGATACGATTGAGATCATGACGATCACCGCTGCCGCAGACGGCTCAGCCCTCGGCAACCCCGGCCCCGCAGGCTGGGCCTGGTACGTCGACGACGCGCACTGGCAGGCCGGCGGCTGGAAGCACGCCACCAACAACATGGGCGAGCTCAAGGCCGTGCTCGAGCTGTTCCGCGCCACCGCGCACCTCGACGACGACCTGCTCGTGCTCTGCGACAGCCAGTACGTGATCAACACCGTCACCAAGTGGATGCGCGGTTGGAAGGCCAAGGGCTGGCGCAAGGGCGACGGCAAACCGGTGATGAACCTCGAGATCATCCAGGAACTCGACGAGGTCATGGCCGGGCGCCGCTATCGATTCGAATGGGTGCGCGGCCACGCCGGCCACCCCATGAACGAGGCGGCCGATGCCCGCGCCCGCGCCGTCTCCGAGGCGTTCCAGGCGGGCCGGCCGATCCCGCACGGTCCGGGCTGGCCACGGGAGGACGTCGAGACGGATGCCGTCGCCGGCGTCTCGCAAGCGGCATCCGCTTCTCGACCGCTCGCGGAGATTCCTGAACCGGAGATCCCCGACGCGGAGATCGCAGGAGCACCAGACGACACCCTCGCTCCGGACAGCGAACTCGCCCTGTTCTCCCTCGACGATCCCGACCTGCACGAGGTCACGCTCTGGCTCACCGACGACGAGCACATCCGGCTGCACGAACGGGCACGGCAGGAAGGCGTCAGCGCCGAGGAGCTTCTCCGCGGCCTGATCTGACCGCGGCGTCAGTCGAGCGGTTCGGTGAGCGCGTGGACGAGGGCAGGCAGTGTGGACCGCGCGAGGGGCGGGGCCGAAATCGTGTCGGTGTCGCCGCCTTCGAGGATGGCCTCCTGGAGCGCTGATTCGTACACGTTCACGATGATGCCGATGGCCGCGATCGGGTCCATCGTGAAGCGGAGCCCCACCGAGCGCACGGCGCCATCGATGCGCTCCGCCAGCTGCTCGAGAAAGTCCCGCTGGTAGGCAAGGTAGCTCGCCGCGACGGCGGGGTCCCTCATCGCCAGGAGCTTGAACTCGGACTGGACGACGCACCAGCGCCGGTCGTCCGACTGGAGTTCGAGGAACCGGATGACGACCTCGCCGAGCGTCGCCCCGGTCAGCGGTGTCGAGTCGAGTTCGGGCAGGATGGCGTCGACCCCCTCCTGCAGTCGCTCGAACCGGATCCGGTTCTCCCGCTCGGCGAGGGCGAAAAAGAGCTCTTCCTTCGTGTCGAAGTTCGAGTAGAAGGCGCCACGCGTGAAACCGGCACGCTCGGTGATCATCTCGACGGATGCCGCGTGCACACCGGTGTCGGCGAAGACCTCATAGGCGGCGTCCATCAGCCGGTCCCGGGTTTTTCGCCGACGGGCGCTGTCGACCTGCGCCGACTCGGCGAGGGGGATTTCGGTGGGCATCCTGACACCTTACTGGGAACGTTTGGATACATCAGTGTATCCGATACAGTTGTGAATCGGATACAGTTGTGAATCGGATACAGTCGCGTATCCGCCCTCCCCTTTCTCCCAGGAGCCCCCGTGTCGTCATTGCTGTACTCCCTCGGTCGATGGGCATTCCGCGCACGCGGCATCGTGGTCGGCGCCTGGATCCTGATCCTGGCCCTCGTCGGCGGAGGCGCGCTCCTCTTCAACCAGGGCATGGACAACGCCATCTCCATCCCCGGGACCGAATCGCAGGCCGCCCTCGACTCACTCTCGACGACATTCCCGCAGGTGAGCGGCACGACGGCACAGGTCATCGTCGTCGCCCCCGAGGGGGACCGCGTGACGGATGCCGACACGGCCGCCGCGATCGCGGCATCCGTCGACGCACTCAATGAGTTCGACCAGGTCGCGCAGGCCGTGTCGCCGTTCGATGAGAACGTCACCGGTGCCGTGAACGACGACGCGTCGGCCGGGCTCATCAGCATCCAGCTCGACGGGGAAACCGCCGACATCACCAAGGCGACGAAGGTGGCCCTCGGCGACGAGGTCGCCCACCTGCAGGAGGCCCTCCCAAGCGGCGCGGTCGCATCGCTCGGCGGTCAGCTGTTCAGCACCAACCTGCCCACCCTCAGCCTCGTGGAACTCGTCGGCGTCGGCGTCGCCCTCCTCGTGCTCCTGCTCACTTTCGGGTCGTTCCTCGCCGCCGGGATGCCACTGCTCACCGCCCTGCTCGGCGTCGGCATCTCGATGGCCCTGATCTTCCTGGCGACGGCGTTCACCTCGATCAACTCGACCACGCCGATGCTCGCCCTGATGCTCGGGCTCGCGGTCGGCATCGACTACGCGCTGTTCATCATTTCGCGACACCAGGAGCAGCTCCGCGGCGACCTCCCTGCCGAGGAATCCGCGGCGCGGGCCACGGCAACGGCCGGTTCCGCGGTGATCTTCGCCGGGCTGACCGTGATCATCGCCTTGCTGGGCCTCGGCGTGGCGGGCATCCCGTTCCTCACCGTCATGGGTGTCGCCGCTGCCGTCGGCGTCGGCGTGGCCGTGCTCATCTCGATCACCCTCATCCCTGCCCTGCTCGGCTTCGCCGGCGATCGCCTGCGTCCGAAGCCGTCGAAGGCGACGCGCCGGACGCGCAAGGCACACGCCGACGCAGCCCCGGCTGCCGAGGGCGAAACTCCCCCGCCGGCCCACCGTCCCAACCGCTTCTTCCTGGGCTGGGTGCGGGCGGTCACCCGGTTCCCCATCGTCACGATCCTCGCCGTCGTCACCGTGCTCGGCCTCGCGGCCCTCCCTGCCCTCGGGCTCCGCCTCGCCCTCCCTGATGCCGGTGGACTCCCGTCGGACGACCCGGCCCGCGTGACCTACGACCTCGTCTCCGACAACTTCGGCGAAGGGTTCAACGGTCCCCTTATCGTCACGGGCTCGATCGTCACCTCGACGGACCCGCTCGGGCTCATGGCCGACCTCAAGAGTGAGATCGAAGCCCTCGACGGCGTCGCCGCGGTTCCGCTGGCCACGCCGAACGCGACAGCAGACACCGGCATCGTCCAGGTGATCCCGGAGAGCGCTCCGAACTCCGAAGAGACCAAGGCCCTCGTGGCTGAGATCCGTTCGATGCACGACTACTTCGTCGACGAGTACGACGTCGACCTCTCCGTCACCGGCTTCACCGCTGTCGGCATCGACGTGTCGGACAAACTCGGCAACGCCCTGCTTCCGTTCGGGCTCATCGTTGTGGGCCTGTCGCTCGTTCTGCTGACCATGGTGTTCCGGTCGATCTGGGTGCCGATCAAGGCCACCCTGGGATACCTGCTCAGCGTCGCCGCGTCGTTCGGCATCGTCGCGCTCGTGTTCGAGTACGGCTGGTTCGCCGACGCGCTCCACGTCGCCAAGGAAGGCCCCGTGATCAGCTTCATGCCGATCATCCTCATGGGCGTGCTCTTCGGCCTGGCCATGGACTACGAGGTCTTCCTCGTCGCGCGCATGCGTGAGGACTACGTCCACTCCGGCAAAGCGCGCGCGTCGATCGAGACCGGCTTCCTCGGCTCGGCAAAGGTCGTCACCGCCGCCGCGATCATCATGTTCGCCGTGTTCGCCGCCTTCGTTCCCGAGGGCGACGTGAACATCAAGCCGATTGCGCTCGGCCTCGCCGTCGGTGTCTTCATCGACGCCTTCATCGTGCGGATGACCCTCGTGCCCGCTGTGCTCTACCTGCTCGGCGACAAGGCCTGGTGGATCCCCCGGTGGCTCGACCGGGCGCTCCCGTCGTTCGACGTCGAAGGCGAGGGCCTGCACCGCGAGATCGAACTCCGCGACTGGCCGTCCGCGGCATCCGCCGAGATCCTCAGCGCCGAAGGACTCACCCTGTCCGGAACCCGGGCCCCGCTCTTCGAGGGTGTCTCCGCCGCTCTGCCGGAAGGCGGCACCCTCGTCGTCTCCGGCGACCGTGAGGCGAGCGTCACGGCGCTGCTCCTGACGTTGTCCGGCCGCATGCACGCCGACGCCGGCAGGTTGAAAGTCGCCGGTTTCGTGTTGCCGGTGCGGGCGGCATCCGTTCGCTCCCGCGTCGCGTTCGTCTCGCTCAGCGAGGCGATGGACCCGGTGCGCGCCATCACCGACGCGGTGCGTGAGTCGCCGCGGATCCTGACCCTCGACGGCATCGACACCGTGACGGATGCCGTCACGCGCCGCAACCTGCACGACGCGCTCTCGCACGCGCAGGCCGGAGCGCTCGCAAGCGATCGCCCGCTTGCCCTCATCGTGGGCACCGCATCCCCCGACACGCTCTCCGACGCCGTTCCCGGCACCGCCGGCGCTGAGCGCGTCGCCCTTCTCCCCTCCGACCTGTCGCACGAAGCAGAGGTACCCGCATGAGCACGCCCCTGTCACGATTCGAATCCGCCCGCGCCTCCGGACGGGTCACCTGGCTGTCGATCGTCGGCATCCTCCTTGTGCCGCTCGTCGTCGCCGGCGTGCTGGTGTGGGCGTTCTGGAATCCGGCTGAACGCCTCGACTCGGTGAAGGCGGCCATCGTCAACCAGGACGTTCCTGTGGAACTCGAGGGCCAGACGGTGCCGCTCGGGCGCCAGCTCGCCGCCGGACTCGTCGGCGGAGCATCCGACACCAATTACACCTGGGTGCTCACTGACGAGGACGACGCCGTCGATGGCCTCAGCACCGGCGAGTTCGCTGCGGTCGTCACGATTCCCGAGAACTTCTCGGCGGCAGCGACCTCGTTCTCGGGCGAGGCGTCCGACGCCGAGAAGGCGACCATCGACGTCACGACGAGCGACAAGAGCCGCCTCGTCGACGATGCCGTCAGCCAGGTGATCACCACGACAGCCGCGGGACTCGTCGGCAACGAACTCACCACCTCATACCTCGAGAACATCTACGTCGGATTCAACACGCTCGGCGACCAGCTGGGCACGGCTGCTGGCGGCGCCGCCGAACTCGGCACCGGGGCGACGACCCTCGCCGAGGGTGCCTCGAGCCTCGCCGCAGGAACGACCGGACTCTCCACCGGTGCCTCCGGGCTCGCCACGGGCGTCTCGGAGCTGACCGCGGGGCTGTCCTCGCTGGCATCCGGGCTCACCACCCTCGAGGAGCAGACCGCCGCGCTGCCGGCGCAAGCGCAGTCGCTCGCGACGGGCGCTGCAGGCATCGCCGACGGCATCGACCAGCTGCAACTCGCGCTCGCCGGGCAGGCGACGGCGCTGAACACCCAGACCGCCGATCTGACGGCTCTGGCGACGGAGGCGTGCACCACCGACCCGGCAAGCTCCCTGTGCTCGTCGCTGACCACCGCTGCGACCAACGCGGCCGTCTCGGCTGGGACGATCGGTGCCATCGCCACCCCCGGCGAACTCGCAGCGGGGGCTGACGCCGTGTCCGGCGGGATCGGCGCACTTGCCGCCGGCCTCACCCCCCTGACCGCGGGAATCGGCGACACGGCATCCGGTGCCTCGTCGCTCGCCGACGGTGGACTGGTGCTCAACTCGGGCGCATCACAGCTTGCCGACGGAGTCTCCGAGTTGAGCGCCGGCACAGCCGGCCTCTCAGAAGGCGCCGCCGGCGTCGCGGAGGGTGTGAACAGCCTCACCTCGGGTCTCTCCGAAGCCGTCGACGCCGTGCCCAGCTACAGCGAATCAGAGCGGACGACACTCGCCGAGGTGGTCGCCCAGCCCGTTGTCACCAACGGCGGCGACGCCCTCTCGTTCGGCACGGCGGGGGTCCCGTTCTATGCGGCGCTGGCCCTGTGGCTCGGGGCGTTCGCCAGCCTCATCGTGCTCAGGGCCAGGCCGCTCGGTGCGCTCGGGTCGACACGCCCGTCGGCACTGCTGGCGATCAGGGCCTGGGCGCCGGCCGCCGGGGTCGGGGCCTTGCAGGGCGTCCTCGTCGCCGCGATCCTCCAGCCGCTCCTCGACCTGGATGCCGGGGGCTGGGTCGGGTTCGCCGCCGTCGCCGCCCTCACCGGGGTCGCCTTCGCCGCCGTGAACCAGGCACTCAACGCCGTGTTCGGGGGCGCGGGCCGGTTCCTCGCGATGATCGTCGCCCTGGTGCTCATCGGCACGAGCATCATCGCAACGGCACCCGCCGCTCTCGATGCGACGCTCACCTTCCTGCCCGTACAGCCGGCCGTCAACGCCTTCCACACCGTCGTGATCTCGGGTGGCGGGCTCGGCGCCGCGATCGTCGGGCTGCTGCTCTGGACTGCGGGTTCGCTGGCGGCGACCACCCTGGCCATCGAAAGGTCGCGGACGGTGTCGGTGCGGCAGCTGGTGCCGCGCACGGCGTAGCTCGGCTGCTGCTGGACCCGGCGCCGGCTCAGGCTCGCGCGGGTCGCCTGGGCCCGCGCGGGTGTTACTGCACCCGCGCAGCACCGAAAGACCCGCGCGGCATCCCCAAGCCAGACCCGTGGGCCAGACCCGCGGGCCCGGTCCGTGGGCCCGACCCGCGGGCCGGATCCGCGGGTCAGACCCGCGGGCCGGATCCGCATGAACCGGATCTGCACGACCCGATGCGGCCCCAGGGCCCTCCCACCGTGGCGCGCGGGTCGAATGGGCGCGCGCGGGTGTTACTGCACTCGCGCAGCACCGAAAGACCCGCGCGGCATCCCCAAGCCAGACCCGTGGGCCAGACCCGCGGGCCGGATCCGCGGGTCCGACCCGCGTGAACCGGATCTGCACGACCCGATGCGGCCCGAAGGGCCCTCCCACCGTGGCGCGCGGGTCGAATGGGCCTGCGCGGGTGTTACTGCACCCGCGCAGCACCGAAAGACCCGCGCGAGCGGATCGCGCGAGCGGATCGCGACGGAGCATCACGCCGGGCGTCCCGCCGCTACAGGAACGGCACCCTCGTCGCGACCTCGGCCTCAGCCCAGATCACCCGGGCGACGCGTTCGTCGGTCGTGACTCGCGCCGGCCGGGCCTCGACGGGCGAGCCCTTCACCAGAAAGCGCGGGCCGAAAAACGAGCCGCCCGCGGCATCCGGGTCGGTGACCGCGCGCAGGACCGGCTCAGCACCGCGGTTCTTGCCCTGCGTGTACGGGGCCTGCAGCGTGTCGACGAAGCGCTTCGCCCGACCCGGCTCGTTGACGCCCGGCACCGGCGGGGTGCGACCCGAGATCGAATAGCCCGGGTGGGCGACGAGAGAACGGATGCCACTCTCCCGCTCCTGCAGGCGCCGCTCGAGTTCGAACCCGAACGACGACAGCAGGATCTTCGACTGGGCGTAGGCCTGCCAGCCGGAGTAGCGGCGGTTCAGCTGCAGGTCGTCGGCCCTCAGGGACACGAGCCTGCTGGCAATGCTGCCCAGCGAGACGACGCGCGAACCCGCTGTCCGTTCGAGCGCGCGGAACGCAAACGCGGTGAGCGCGAAGGCACCGAAGAAGTTGGTGGCGGCGACGAGTTCGAGCCCGTCTGCGGTCTCGACGCGACGCGACGGCGGGTGCACGATTCCCGCGTTGTTCACGAGCGCATCGAGCCGCGGGAGCCCGGCCAGGTGCTCCCCGGCTGCGCGCACCGACGTGAGGTCGGCCGTGTCGAGGTGCAGCACCGAGAGATCCGCATCGGGTACGCGGGCACGGATGGCGCGCACCGCGGCATCCGCTCTCTCCAGGTTCCGACAGGCCAGGATCACGGATGCCCCGGCGCCGGCGAGCGCGAACGAGGTCCAGAACCCGATCCCGGCGTTGGCACCGGTCACGGCGACGACGCGCCCGTGCTGGGACGGGAGCCGCGCCGGGTCCCAGGTCACCGGTGGCCGTTGGCGATCTGCTCGTGGTGGTGGATCACTTCGGCGACGACGAAGTTGAACCATTTCTCGGCAAACGCCGGGTCGAGGTGTGCCTCCTCGGCGAGGCCGCGGAGCCGGGCGATCTGGCGTTTCTCCCGCTCAGGGTCGGCCGGGGGCAAACCGTGTTCCGCTTTGAGGGTCCCCACCTGTTGCGTCGCCTTGAACCGCTCGGCGAGCATGTGGATGAGCGCGGCATCGATGTTGTCGATGCTGCGTCGAAGACTGCTGAGCTCTGCTGATACGTCGTTCTCGGCCATGCCTCCAATGTACCGCTCCGCCGCCTTGCCCCCGTTGCCCGGCGGCGAGCGTGCGTGGCGTCGCGACCTCGGTTCGATCTGCGCAAATCGAGCCGTAGTCCGATTTCAGGTCGATTTGCGCACTCTCAAGCCGTGCTACCCGGCTGCCGCCCGGCGGGGCAGCCGGATGCGCTGCTGAGTGAGCAGGATGCCGAGGAACACGAGCACGGCGCCGATCGGCTCATGCCAGCCCAGCGATTCGTGCAGGAGCAGTACGCCGAGGATCACACCGACGACCGGCGTGACGTACGTGACGCCGCTCGTCGCCGTCGGGCCCCACGCCGTCAGCACATTCATGTTGAAGATGTAGACGACCCCGGTGCCGAGAGCTCCGAGCCCGACAAGGCTGAGCACGACCCAGACATCCAGCTGAACCGGATGCCACGCCACCACCGGGGTGAGGACCAGCATGATCACGGCGGCGAGGCCGATGTACATGAACGCGGAGGTGATCGACGGCACGCGATACGGCGCCAGGAACTTGCGGAGGTAGCCGAGCGCGAAGCCGTAACAGGTCACCGCTCCCAGGCAGGCGAGCTGGCCGCGCCAGTCGCCGAGGAGCGCGCCGACCTGCCACGGGGCCACGATCACGACGACACCGACCATGCCGACGATCACGCCGAGGACCTGGCCCCAGTTGAGCTTCTCCACCCGAAAGACGAGCGTCGCCATGATCGCCGTCGTGATCGGAGTCACGGCGTTGAGGATCGAGGCCAGGCTGGATGAGATGTACTGCTCTGCCCACGCGAACAGGAGGTACGGCACGACGCAGAAGGTGACCGCGATGACCGTGAAGTGCAGCCAGACGATCGGCTGGCGGGGCAGGCGGGCCCGGGTCACCACGGCGATGATGCCGAGGGTGAGGGCGCCAAGCATGATGCGGGTCCAGGCCACCTGACCGAATGAGACGCCCTCGAGCGCGACCTTCATGAAGAGGAAGCTGGCACCCCAGATCAGCCCCATCGCGAGAAACTGGAGCACGATGCGCGGCTGGGCGCCCGCGGTCGGCGTCGACGCAGCGGCGCGCCCGGTGGTGCTGGAGGTGGTCACCCCGCCAATCTAGCGACTCTGCCGCGAAGCCACTGGCGGATTTCGGTCACGACACCGCGAGTTCCTGCCGGTTCAGGTCAGGCGCGGCACGACAGGTCCGTGCTGCCGGGCAAGCCGGGCTTCGAGCCCGGCACGGACGGCAGGCCAGTCGTCGATGATCACCGAAAACTGGGCGGTGGTGCGCCAGCTGCCGTCGGCGCGCCTCATGTCCCGGCGGATCAGGCCCTCGAAGGTGGCGCCGATCCCGGAAATCGCGGCGCGTGACCGTTCGTTGCGCTCATCGGCCTGGATCTTCACCCGCCCGAATCCCGCGCCGAAGACACGGCCGAGCAGCAGCAGCTTCGCTTCGGCATTGACTGCCGACCCCCACACCCGTGGACTGTAGGCGGTCCAGCCGAGGTGGGCGTGCTCGTTCACTTCGTCGAAGTCGCCGAGGGTGGAGGTGCCGACGATACGGCCGTCGGCGTCGCCACCGACGATGCGGATGGTGAACGACTGGTTGCTTCCCCTGTTGTAGTACCCGGCGACAAAACCCGCGAATGCCTCGAGGTCGCGAGGCAACCTGGCGAGCCCTCCCCCGTAGCCGCCGGCGAAGACCTCGGGCACCGCGATCGCGTCGAACAGCCCGGGGATGTCGTCGCGCGTCATCGGGTCGAGCCGGATGAACCTGCCGACCAGCGGCGCCGGTTCGGGAATCGCAGCAGGCACCGACACCGCCTACAGACGCGCCCGGACAAGGCAGGTCGGCGACCCGACCTCGATCGACCCGATCCGTTTCGACGGCACACCGCGGGCGTCGAGCCGAAAACTCGACACCTCGCCCGACCGCTGGTTGGCGACGTGAAGCAGCTCACCCGACTCGACGTGGTGCCGCGGCCAGTTGCCGCCGCTGTCCACATCGGCGACCGCGCGCAAGGTCGATCCGTCACCCGTGATCGCGAGGGTCGCCACCCGGTTCGTGCCGCGGATCGACACGTGCAGCTGGTCGCGCGACGCTGCGAGGCTGATCTCCGAGGCGTTGTCGCCCTCCTCGATCGAATCCGCCGTCGCGAGGACGGATGCCACGACCCGCCATCTCCCGTCATCGCCCCGCCCCAGCGTGAAGACTTCGTTCGAGTATTCGGTGATGAGGTGCACGTGGCCTGACGGATGCAGGACGAGGTGGCGCGGTCCGACGCCGAACGGCAGGACGATCTCCTGGCTCAGCGACAGTCGCGTGCCGCTGCGGCCCCAGATCCGCACGGTGTCGTGGCCGAGGTCGGTCGTGGCGATGCGGCCCTCCGGCAGCACGAGGGAGGCGTGGGCGCGCGACTGACGGTCGAGGGCGGCATCCGTCACCGCCTTGCGGAGAGCAAGCTCGGCGAACGGGTCGTCGCCGAAGTCCACGGGCTCCTCAGACGCCGCCTGCGCGGCGAGCGGATTGCCGTACGGATCGTTCGAGGCGTCCGCGACGACACCGTCGGCGGCGAACGAGCCGTTGGCCGCGAGCGCGTAGACGACGATCCGTCCGTCGCCGTAACAACTCGCGATGAGGGCCGAGCCATCGGGGGTCACCGTGAGCTGGCAGACCGCTTTGCCGGCTTCGATCGGTTTGCCGAGCGGCACGAGGCCGTATTCGCCGCGGCGGGCGAGGGCCGCGACCGTACCCGAGTACTCGAGTGCGGCGTACACGACCGGCAAAGTGGGATGGGTGGCGACGAACGACGGCGAGTCGAGCGCCGACGACGACAGCGGATGCAGCGTGCCCCGGTCTTCCTGTCGGAGTGCGGTGATCCCAGCACCGGACCGGCCGGCGTCCTCGGTGTACGACCCGAGCCAGAAAAAAGGATTGGATACCTCGAGTTGTGCCATGCCTTTCAGTCTGGCAGCAGTTCGTGCAAGCATGGGGACCATGGGCACAGCCTCGAGTTTTTCCCGCGCCGCCGACGTCTTCGTCGGCCTCGTCCGTGGCATCCGAACCGACCAGTGGGAGACTCACGGGCTCGGAGTGTGGACTGTGCGTTCGCTGGTCGGCCACACCGCCCGCGCACTGATTACCGTCTGCGACTACCTCGAACTCGACCCGGCGAACCAGGTCGACATGGAGACCGCCGGTGACTACTACGGACAGATCTACCTCGTGTACACGAACCCGGAAGCCATCGCCCAGCGCGGGGTCGACGCAGGGATCGCGCTCGGCGACGACCAGGTCGCCCGCATCGAGGAGCTCAAGGAGAAAGCGCTCGGCCTGATCCTGGCGCAGGAGCCGTCACGCCTGGTGTCGCTCGGCGGGATGGGAATCCCGATCGCGGAATACCTTCGGACGCGGGTGTTCGAACTCGTCGTGCATTCGATCGACATCGCCCGCGCCACCGGGCAGGTAGCCCGTTTCGACCCGGACCTGATCGAAGAGGCCGCCGCGCTGGCCGCCGGCATCGCCGCCCGCAAAGGCGACGGCGAGCAGGTGCTGATGGCTCTGACGGGCCGCGAGCCGCTGCCCGAGGGTTTCAGCGTCGTCTGATTTTCTCGCCTGAGCCCTGTTGACCGGTGCGGGTCGGGTAAGTACCGTCGGAGGATGAATTTCGTCGAGGCCACGGGCCTCACAAAGACATACACACCCAAGGGCGCTCAGCCGGTGCACGCACTGGACGGCCTGGACCTCTCCGTGCCGCGCGGCACCATCACCGCCATTCTCGGGCCGAACGGTGCGGGCAAGACGACGGCGGTGAAGGTGCTGACGACCCTCATCATTCCAGACAGTGGCACGGCGACGATCGGCGGTATCGACGTGCTGCGCCGGCCGGAGGCGATCCGGCCGATCATCGGTGTGTCGGGCCAGTACGCCGCCGTGGATGAGAACCTCACCGGTTTCGAAAACCTCGACATGGTCGGCCGGCTCTACCACCTCGGTGCGCGCGCATCGCGGGCGCGGGCGAAGGAACTCATCGACCTCTTCGACTTGTCCGAGGCGCAGAACCGGCCGGTGAAGGGCTTCTCCGGCGGCATGCGGCGGCGCATCGACCTGGCCGGCGCCCTCGTCACGCAGCCGGAGGTGCTCTTTCTCGACGAACCGACCACGGGGCTCGACCCGCGGAGCCGGCTGGGCATGTGGGACATCATCCGCTCACTGGTGAACGAGGGCTCGACGGTGCTGCTCACGACCCAGTACCTCGAGGAAGCCGACCAGCTCGCCGACGATATCAACGTCATCGACGAGGGCAAGGTGATCGCAAGGGGGTCCGCCGACGAGTTGAAGGCATCCGTCGGCGGCCAGAGGGTGGAACTGAACCTCGTCACCTCCGATGACACCGATGCCACCGTCGAGGTCCTGCGCCGCTATGGCACTGCCGAACCTGCCGTGTCGAACGACTCGCGCACGGTCACCGTCAGCGTGGCGAGCGGCCCGGAGGCACTGCAGCTCGTTCTGCGCGACCTCGAGCAGCAGAACGTCGCCCTCTTCGACGCGGGTATGCGGCGACCGACCCTCGACGACGTGTTCCTGCGGCTGACCGGGCACACCACCGCAGCTGTCGAGGACGAAACCGTGAAGGAGAAGGCACAGTGACCGCGTCGACGGCGATTCGGACGGATGCCGCAGCGGGGCCTGGCCCTGTCACGCGCTGGTTCAACGACGGCTGGATCACCACCCGCAGGAACCTCATCAAGATCAAGCGGGTGCCGGACATCCTCGTGTTCACCACCCTGCAGCCGATCATGTTCGTGCTGCTGTTCACGTACGTCTATGCCGGTGTCATCGATATTCCCGGCAGCACCTACACCGAGTTCATCATGGCGGGGATCTTCGCGCAGACCGTTGTGTTCGGCTCGACCTATTCCGGGTCGGCGATGGCCCAGGACCTCAAGGACGGCATCATCGACCGGTTCCGCACGCTGCCGATGACCAAATCGGCTGTCCTCATCGGCAGGACGAACGGCGACCTCCTCGTGAACAGCATCTCGATGGGTGTGATGATGGCGACCGGGTTCGTCGTCGGCTGGCGGATCCGATCCAGCTTTATCGAAGCGGTGGCGGGCGTCGCCATCCTTCTCTTGTTCGCCTACGCGTTGTCGTGGGTCATGGCGTTCCTCGGAATGATGGTGCGCAGCCCCGAAGTCATCAACAACGTGTCGTTCCTCGTGCTGTTCCCCCTCACGTTCATCTCGAACGCGTTCGTTCCGGCCGAGACCCTTCCGCCGCCGTTGCGGCTCATCGCCGAGTGGAACCCAGTCACCTGGCTGGTGCAGGCCGCTCGTGAACTCTTCGGCAATGTGCCGCCGGGAACACCGGTCGGTGACAGGTGGGTGCAGCAGAACCCGGCTCTTGCTGTGATGATCGGTGTCGTCGTGATCCTGATGATCTTCGTGCCGCTGGCCATCCGCCGGTTCTCGGAAGTGACGTCGCGTTGATTGCGCAGCTTCGGACCCCCCGAACTGGTGTCACACCTTAGGCAAACCTTGAGCTTGGGCGACCCGAAATCCTGATGATCGGGGGCGATGCTTTTCACAAGCGGCAACCCGAATACCGCTTTCGGGCCGATGCCCGGTGATTAACTTCAGGAGTAGGACCGTGGTGAACTCCCCCCTCAACACCACGCCCGCTCCTGAGGTCACCGGGCATCCGCCCCTTCTCGACCTGACTGCGCTCGACGACCTACTTGCGGAACTCGACCAGGATGAGACAGCGCTCGACGGCTTCGTCGACGCGTTCCTCCAGCACTGGCCGGAGCGGTTGCTTCGCGCCGAGGCGAGCATCTCCGCCGGAGACAGCGACGCCGTCCTCGATTGTGCGTTGAGCATCAAGGTAGCGAGTGAGATGGTCGGCGCCGCGTGGCTGTCCCACTGCGGCGGCGAACTGGAATCGATGGCCCGCTCGGGCCGGCTCGACCAGGCAGCGGTACTGCTCGAAACAGTACGGGCGGTCGGGAACGAGACCCGCGTCGCGCTCGCAGCGGCTCGCAACCGCGGACTGGCCGCCTGAGTCAGTCCCGTTCGGGCGGAAGCCGGTAACCGACGCCACGCACCGTTTCGACCCAGCGCGGATGCTTGGGGTCGTCTGACAGCTTGCGGCGCAAGTTCGCGAAGTGCACCTCGATCGAGCGCTCCTCCGATTCGCTGACGAAATCGTTGGCGATGTACGCCTCATCCCGCAGTTCGCGTACGAGATCGGCTTTCGAACGCACCCGGCGCCTGCTGTGCAGGAGCGAGCGGAGCAGGTCGAACTCGGTTCGGGTCAGCTCCAACTCGACGCGCTCGAGTTCGACGGTTCGGGTGTCTGCGTTGAGCACGAGGCCGTTGTGGGCGTAGACGAGTTCGTCGGTTGCCGGTGCCTCGGGTGCTGGTGCCGGCTGGGTCACGGGGATCGGTGTCGTCGCCGGGGCGGCTGGCGCAGCATCCGTGTCGAACGTGTTGGTGATGCGTGGGCGACGGAGCATCGCCTCGATGCGGGCGCGAAGTTCGCGGGGCCGGAACGGTTTGATGACGTAATCGTCTGCGCCGGACTCGAGACCGAAGAGCAGGTCTGCTTCGTCGGACTGCGCGGTGAGCATGACGATGTAGCAGTCGGTGAAGAGGCGGATGCGGCGGGCGACTTCGAGACCGTCGATGTCGATGAGGCCGATGTCGAGGGTGACGATGGTCGGCTTCTTGTCGCGAACGAGTTCGACGCCTTCGGTGCCGCTCGCGGTGGATGTGACTTCGAAACCAGCCTGGCGCAGGACGGTTTCGACCAGTCCGCGGATGTCGGAGTCATCTTCGATGACCACGGCGGTGCGGCGTATGTCTTCTGCCATGTGGTGCGGTTTCCCCCCGGACGTGCTGTGCACTCCAGTGAGCGCCCTCAAGTTTCGATCGAATCGAACTGATGCCACTCTAGCGGCGCTCGCGGCATTCGACATGCCCGGTGTCTCGCTGCGTCATGACTCAGGCGTCGTCGCAGGAAAAGCTCAAGATCCTCGCAAGAGGCGGGCCCCGCCCGAGCAGTTCGAGAACCTCCGGCAGCATCGGCGTATCCCCATTGTGGGTGACTCGTAATAGTCGAGATCCGCGAGTTTCCGGGCTTCCAGATGTTGTACGAGGGGATCGGACTGATCCTGAGCAACGTTTGAGGGTGAACGGGGGTCAATCCTGAGGCCACGACCGGATGCTTATCACCAAGAAGGCGCCGAAAGGTGCCAAGAGCGCGCATCAGCGCATTACCCAAAAAGGAATCTCTCATGGCCAAGATCAAGTCCCGCAAGAAGCTCATCGCGATCACCACCGCAGCCCTCCTCGTGGCCGGCGGCGGAAGCGCAGCATTCGCCTACTGGACCGCCGCTGGCGAGGGCACGGGAAGCGCCGCGACGGGAACAACCGAAGCATTCGTTGTTGCCGCAACCACGACGGTTGGGAACCCGCTCACGCCGGGCGGCGCCGCGCAGACCCACAACTTCACCGTCACCAACCCGGGTACCGGCCTCCAGCAGCTCACCTCGGTTGTCGTGTCGGTCGACCCCAAGTGGGTTGGCGTTACCAGCACGACGAGCAGCGACACTTGCGATGCCGGTGACTACACCGTCAGTGCCGCCACGATCGCAAAGGGTGAAATCGCTGCCGGTGGCAAGGTCACCGGTTCCTTCACTGTTGCAATGAACAACCTTTCCGAAGTCCAGGACGCCTGCAAGGGTGTGACCGTTCCCCTGGTCATCACCGCCAGCTAGTCGATCTCCTCCGCTGATGCTCCCGGTGAGCCGCCACCATCTTGGTTGGCTGCCCACCGGGGGCGCTCTTCACCTCATCGCACACGAATCTGACCAAGAAGGTTCAATGTCTTCCGTACTCAGCAGCCACTCGTCGCATGGCCCCCATCGCACTCCCATGCTTCGCCGCGCGCTGAGAGCTGGAACCCTGGCAGCCACCCTGAGTGTCTTCCTTTTGGTCACGATATTCGGGAACGTCGCGCCGGCGTCGGCCTATTGGAAGTCTGCCGGCACCGCCAGCACCAGAGCCGCAACTGGGACACTCCTCGCACCAGCGAGCGTCACAGTGCCCATTGCGAGTTCCGGGGACGTGGATGTCAGTTGGACCCCATCCGCCGGATCCCCAACGCCCTCGGGATACTTCGTAACCCGAACGACCGGTGGAGTAACAACGGCCGCGTGTGGTTCGAGCCGAACCGTGTTGCTCACCACTGCATCCTGCACCGACGTCAGCGTGCCCGACGGAACATACACGTACACGGTCACCGCGGGGTTCCGTTCCTGGACCGCGAGTCGCATCTCAAGCGGATCAGTCACAGTGACCAGCCCCGTCGCCACGAAGCTCGTCTTCCTCACCCCTGCGGTGTCCGGGCAGGCGTCCGACGTCGCCAACCTGGGCCCGATCACCGTCGAGTTGCAGGACGACTCCGGCGTTCCAATGGCCGCTCCATCAGGGGGCGCAGTTGTGACGCTCACGTCAAGTTCCCTGGGAACAAAAATCTTCTCCGCGGCCCTGGGAGGGCCTGCCGTCACAAGCGTGACGATTCCGGCCGGATCGTTTGCCGCAACGTTCTACTACGGCGACCGGACAGCGGGCACGCCAACGATCACCGCACGAACGGGGCTCCTGTCCGCTTCGCAGACTGCCACCGTGACCGCCGCAGCCGGCTCGACACTCGCATTCATCTCAGCACAGGCCAACGGTGCGGCGACGAACCCGAGCCGCGCGACGGTCGGGCCCATCACTTTGCAGTTCCAGGACAGATTCGGCAACGCGGTCATCGCAACGAGCGACATCGTTATCAATCTTTCCTCTGACTCAAAGAATGTCCCGGTCTTCGCTGCGACATATGCTGGCACCGCAACAACGACGGTGACGATACTCGCCAACTCTTCATCTGTCGCTTTCTTCCACGGCGACACCAAAGCCGGAGCACCCGAGATCACCGCCGCCACCATCAGCGGAACCCTGATCGCGAAGCAGAAGGTCAGCTTCAGCGCGCCGAACTCTGCGAACTTTGTGACGACGACGACAACCTCCACCACGTCCACAGCGCGTTCCGCACCCGCGCCGTCGCCCACCGAAGCACCGGTGGCGGCACTGGTCCCCACAGTCGAACCCACACCCACACCTGCACCTGCACCTGCACCTGCACCTGCTCTCGGAACGGAGCCGACACCGGCGACGGAGCCGACGCCCGTGCTGTCCCCCATCGAACCCCAGGCGGCCCCGCCCGTCACTGAACCGGTGGTCGCGAACGAACCCCTGGTCGCCATCGATCCCTCCCCTGAAAGCACAGGTTCCTGATGCACTCGACAGCGGATGCGTCGCTGGTGCCCTGCACCGTACTCGCCACGACGGGCGGATCCATTTCGCCCGTGCTGATCCTCAGCGCCGTAGCCCTCGTCGTCCTGGGTCTGCTGTTTCTTCTTCTCGGAAGGCGTCGCCGCGGGGGTAGCAAGCGCGGCCGACACGGCACGGGCGCTGCCGGAGCCCTTATCGTCATCGCCTTCCTCGGCATCGGGACCGTCGCCGCTCCCCCCGCGCAGGCTGCGACATCCCAGTGCGCCGCGAACCCGGCAACGGGAATGTCGGTCGCCGTCGAACAGACGTCGACCATGGTCGGGATGGCTCCTGGGATCGCCCCTGTGGCAATCGAGGGAATCGTGACGAACACGGGCGGGGTGGCTCTTCACATTGAGTCGGTAACGGTCCGGATCGTCGACGTCTCGAAAGCCGCCAGCGCCGTCGAAGGCAGCTGCGACGCCACCGATTACGTCCTCCCGGCGCCGGACATGCCGGTCGACCGCGGTCTCACCAGCGGCCAGGCGACCACCTTCGCGGGCGCCTCGATCGGCTTCAGCAACAAGTCCGTCAACCAGGACGCCTGCAAGGAAGCAACGGTCCACCTGGCGTACGACGTCACGGTTCGCTGACGTCCTGCGGGCCTTGCGCACTGACACCCGAACCGTAATAATTCGCATCTCCCCACGGTGGAATCTCCGGCGTATCATCTGCGCTGAGGGGGCTCAGAACCAACTAAAGGGAGAAGTGGATCGCAATGAAGCGTTCCTTAGCACTATTGATCAGCATGCTGCTCGGCGCAGTGTTCCTTGTGTCGACCGGTCCTGCCGCAACCGCAGCGCCGTACTGCGGTATCTACTGGGGATCACTCGCCAAGAGCGATCTCACGGGATCCGCGAATGCATCGATCGCGAACGTCCGCAGCGGACAGCATCCGTGCTTCGACCGGCTCGTTATCGATGTGTATGGCGACCTGCAGGGATATGACGTTCGATATGTCCCCGTTGTTCTTGAGGACGCATCCGGTATCCCGGTTCCCGTGCGCGGCTCGGGCGACCTGCAAGTTGTCGCGACGGCATGGAATGGCGGCCCTGACATGCCGCAGACGTACTTCCCGCGCAACGAGAGTGAGCTCGTCAATGTGACGGGGTACTCGACCTTCCGTCAGGTCGCCTACGCCGGCACCCATGAAGCCCAGACAAGATTCGCGCTCGGCGTGCGTGCACGCCTGCCGTTCCGGACATTCATTCTGGACGGACCGGGCACCGGAAGCCGTCTCGTCGTCGACGTCGCACATTTCTGGTAATCGATAGCGGATCATCCGCAAACTGACGTTCGAGTCGCGCGTCGCTGAGGGGATGCGAGACTCGAACTAATGTCGGTGGTCTGGTGTTGACTTGGGGTATGGAAAGCACAGGCGCTGTCCCCGACGAAACACCAGACGACGAAGAGTCGACTGAACCCACAACCGCCGCGCTCATCGCCGACGCGTCTGGCTCGCTACTCGCGTGTGTTTCGCAGATTGATCGCCTCAGCGCCCGGCAGTCCGCCTGGAAGGCCGAGTTTATCGATCAGGCCCGGCGCGTCGCGCTCATGACCGAAGCAGCCGTGATCACGGTCGGCAAGAATCTCTCCCCAGCACAGCGACAGGATCTCGCCCGCCGCGCCTTCGTGGCCGAGGTCGCGTGCGAACTCCGCATTCCAGAGCGCACGGCGATCACGCTGATCGATGAGAGCGAAGCGCTGATGAACCGTCTGCCGCTCACCCTTGCGGCGCTCCGAGAGGGTGAGATCTCGTACCGCCACGCCCAGCTTCTGATCGATCAGATCGCCACCCTTGACCCGGATGCCACGGCGCAACTCGAACAAGCCGCCCTCCCCTTCGCGCGCAACCTCACGCCCGCCCGATTCAGCCACAAGGCGCGAACTCTTCGTGAGCGCCTACGCCCCGAGTCGGCTGTCGCCCGGCGTGAGAAGTCCGCCACCGACCGCAGAATTGAGTACGTTCCCGCCCGAGACGGCATGGCCTGGCTCAACCTCTACACGACGGCACCCGTTGCCGGGGCGCTCTTCACCTCGATCCGGACACAATCGGTGAGTCTGCAGGGTCCCGCCGAGTCCCGTACCGTGAGTCAGCTCGATGCCGACGTGTGCGCTGACGCACTGTTCGCTGGCCTGCATGGTGACGTGCCGTCGACGACGCCCGCTCCAGGCGCCCCGAGTCAGGCAGGAACGACCGGCACCGCCGGCGCTGAACCGGGCGCAGCGTTCCGGCGGGTCAAGCCGAATGTCACGATCACGGTCCCGATCCTGTCCCTGCTAGGCCGGAGCGACGAGCCGGCCACCCTCGACGGCTACGGGCCGGTCGACATCGAGACCGCCCGCCGGCTGGTCGGCCAGGCGACATCGTTCACCCGGGTTCTGACCGATCCAGAAACGGGCGCCGCCGTGTCGTGGGGCACCAAACGCTACAAACCGACCAAGAGGATGAGACAGTTCCTCGGCTACCGTGACCAACGATGTCGCTTCCCGGGCTGCAACTGCGCCGCCGTGTTCTGCGACGTCGACCATACGTTCGATCGTTACTTCGGCGGCGCCACCGAACTCGACAACCTGGCGATGCTGTGCCCCAAACACCATCGCCTGAAACACGACACCACCTGGAAGGTGGAACAGATTGGCGGAGGCAACCTCCGCTGGACGTCCCCAAGCGGGCGCGAGTACCTCACCCTTCCAGAGAACGAGGTCCGGCCGTTCCAGCCGCGGAACACCAAAACCGAAGACACTGCGGCCGCAGAGTCGGCGGTCACGGACGAGGCGCGGCGGGAGCCCGAGGCCGGTGCCGCGGTCCAGATTCCCGAAGCGGATGCCTCAGGCGACTCCGCAGGAGACCCCGCGCCGTTCTAGTCGATCAGGTCGTGACGCACAACGATCGCTTCACGGCCGGGGCCGACGCCGATCGCCGAGATGCGTGACCCGCTCATCGCCTCGAGGGCGAGCACGTAGTCCTGGGCGTTCTTGGGCAGTTCTTCGAAGCGGCGGCATCCGGAGATGTCCTGCTGCCAGCCCGGGAACTCCTCGTAGATCGGGGTGGCATGGTGGAAGTCCGACTGCGACACGGGGATCTCGTCGTGGCGGACGCCGTCGACCTCGTAGGCGACGCACACCGGGATGGTCTCGAGCTCATCGAGGATGTCGAGCTTCGTCAGAACGAAGTCGGTGACGCCGTTGATCCGCGCCGAGTAGCGCGCGATCGGGGCGTCGTACCAACCGACTCGACGTGGCCGCCCGGTCGTCGTCCCGAATTCGAAACCACGCGAACGCAGGTGCTCGCCGGACGCGTCGAACAGCTCGGTCGGGAACGGACCGGCACCGACCCGGGTCGTGTAGGCCTTCACGATCGCGATGACCCGGTCGATGCGGTTAGGGGCAATACCCGAACCGGTCGCCGCCCCACCGGATGTCGCGTTGGACGACGTGACGAAGGGGTAGGTTCCGTGGTCGACATCGAGCATCGTCGCCTGGCCGCCCTCGAACAGCACGATCTCGTCGCGCTCGAGCGCCTGGTGCAGCTCCAGGGCGGTGTCAGCCACCATCGGGCGCAGCCGGTCGGTGTACGACAGCAGGTCGTCGACGATCTCGTCAGCCGAGATGGCGCGGCGGTTGTAAATCTTGAGCAGCATGTGGTTCTTGACGTCGAGCGCGCCCTCGACCTTCTGCCGCAGGATGTTCTCGTCGAACAGGTCCTGGATCCGGATCCCGACCCGGTTGATCTTGTCGGCGTACGCCGGCCCGATTCCCCGCCCGGTGGTTCCGATCTGACGCTTGCCCAGGAACCGCTCCGTGACCTTGTCGAGCGTGCGGTGGTACTGCGTGATGACGTGGGCATTGGCCGACACCTTCAGCCGCGACACGTCGACACCGCGCGCAGTCAGCGCCTCGAGCTCATGGAACAGCACCTCGAGGTCGATGACGACACCGTTTGAGATGACCGGGGTCACACCCGGCGTGAGAATGCCTGACGGCAGCAGGTGCAGCGCGTACTTCTCGTTCCCGACGACGACCGTGTGGCCCGCGTTGTTACCGCCGTTGAATTTCACGACGTAGTCGATCCGGCTGCCGAGAAGGTCGGTTGCCTTTCCCTTGCCCTCGTCGCCCCACTGGGCGCCGACGATCACGATTGCTGGCATGGCGGATGCTCCTTCTTAGCCTGAAAAAATTGGGTTACGCCGCGGTCGACGACGACGTCGACCTAGTCCTGCCCGCGAACGAAGAACACTTCGGTCGAGGGCGGCGGCCCCAGGGGCAAGCCCTCGGTTTCGATCCGCGCGGGTGCTGTCTCATCTGCGTCACGCAGGAACTCGGTGAGTCTGGTCACTTCGTCGACCTCGCCAATGGCATCCGCCGCGTTGCGCAAGGCATACAGTGCCCGAAGGAAGCCCTGGTTGGGTTCATGCGACCACGGCACCGGCCCCTGGCCGCGCCAACCCGCTTTGCGCAGCGCGTCGAGACCGCGATGGTAGCCGACCCGGGCGTAGGCATACGCGGCGATCGGGTGAGCCGAATCGAAGGAAGCCTCGGCGAGACGGGCCCAGGCCAGTGACGATGTGGGGTGTGCTGCGGCGACGGCGGCGAGGTCTTCGACCGTCGTGGAGCGGTCGAGGGCGTCCACAACCTCCGGTTCCGCTGGCAGGCGGGTCTCCGGTACTCCAAGCAGGTTTTCTCCAGTCACCCGACCAGCCTACCGCGTCCCTTGAGACCGGCGTGGGCAGGCACCCGCTATCGCTAGAGCGAGACGCCGCGAGCGCGGAGGAACGGAGCCGGGTTGACGTGGCTGCCGTTGACGTAGACCTTCAGGTCGAGGTGGCAGCCGGTCGCGACGCCGGTTTCTCCGACGTTACCGATGAAGGTACCGCCGTTGACTTGAGTGCCCGGGCTGACTCTGAACGAGCCAGCCTGCATGTGTCCGTAGTAGGTCTGCACTCCGCCACCGTGGTCGATGATCACGCGGTACCCGAAGGCTCCGTCGTTCCTCGCGGAGGTCACGACACCCGGGGCCACAGCCTTCATCGGCGTGCCGCAGGCGTTGGCGAAGTCGATCCCTGCGTGGAACGAGACCGAGCAGCCGTAACCGCCGCAGAGGATCGGGCGGTTGCCGTACCACGAGCTGATGTAACCGGGCAGTGGACGCCACCAACCCTGGGCCGACGGTTGGAAGTAGGTTCCGGTGGCCCCGGCGTTCGAGCCGTTGCCGCCACCACCGCCACCACCGCCGCCGCTGCTGCTGCTGCTGCTGTTGTTTCTCTTGGCTGCTTCTGCCGCCGCCGCCGCTGCCGCCGCCCGCTCACGCGCAGCACGCTCTTCAGCGGCCTTCCGCGCCGCTTCGACGCCCGCGGCATAGCCGGCCTCGATGGTCGCCGTTTCGCCCTGGAGGAACGAGAGCTGACCCAGCAGGGTCTGTTCGTGCTTTTCCTGCTCAGCTACAGCGGCCGCGGCAATGGCAGCGGCGTCTTCGGCTGCCTTCAGTTTCAGTTCGGAGTCGGCCCGCGCTTCTTCGAGCACCGTTGCGGCGACCACCGCCTGCTCGCTCAGGGACGTGACCTGGTTGGCATCCTGCTTCGCCTCATCGAGGAGCTGAGAGGACAGGCCGGCGAGTTTATCGATGGCCCCGAGCTTGTACAGCGTGTCGCCGGCGTTGTCGGAATCGACGAGCAGGCTGGCGGTCACGTCGAAGGTATTGGTTCGCCCCATCCGGGCGAACATCGACCCGGCCTGCTGGGCCGACACCGAGGCCGTCGCCTGGGCTGCTTCGAGCTGCGTCTTCAGGTCGGCGGACTTCTGCTCTGCCTGCTGGGCGACGAACAGCGCTTCCTGATATTCGGCGGCAGCGGCCGCCGCGGTCTGCTGCGCTTCGGCCGACGCCGTGCGGAGCGATTCGATCAGGTTCTTGACGGTGTCGATCTGCCCCTGCTTGGCGGATTCGTTCGCCCGGGCGTTCTGGACGTCTTCCCAGCTGGGGTAGCTGGTAGCAGCCGACGCGGGCACAGAGATCCCGACCGCTCCAACGACGACCGCGAGGGAGACAGCCGCTATGAGAGATCGGAAAGGCAAACGCATTGTCTCATCGTGACAGAAAAAGTCGGATATGTCTGGCGGGTAAGGGTGAGTCGCACCAACCCAAAGCGGGTGCCCCCCGGCACCCGCTTCGGGTCGACGCCAGCCTAGAAGAGGTCCTTTTCGGCGAGCCAGTCCTTGGCAAGCACCTCAGGAGAAGCCTTCTCATCGCCCTGATTACGGGTGTTGAGCTCGATGAGATCCTCGGTCGTGAGTTCGGCCGAAACCGCGTTCAGGACGTCTTTGACGGTGTCGGATGCCTTCTCGGAGTTGATGAGCGGCAGCACGTTCTGCGGAAGAATCATGTTCTCCGGGTCCTCCAGCGTGACGAAGCCGTTCTCCTTGATCGACGGGGTGGTCGAGAAGATGTCAGCAATGTTGACGGTGCCGTCGAGCAACGCCGCCGTGGTGAGCGGTCCGCCCGAGTCGCTGATCGGAACGAAGCTGATCTTTGCGGCGTCGACACCGTAAACGTCAGTCAGCCCCTTCGGGCCGTACGGGCGCTCGGCCAGTTCCGGGTTGCCGCCGACGATGAGGGGAACGTCGAGCCCGGCGAGGTCGGCAAGGCTGGTGACCCCGTTGTCTGCGCTGAACTCCTTGGTGACGTTGTAGCTGTCCTTGTCTTCTGCCTCGGACTGGTCGAGCACCTCGAAGCCCTCCGGCAGTGCATCGGGGAGCGCGGCGTAGACTTCGTCGCTTGACTTCGCCTCGGAGTCCTCGTCGAAGAACTGCAGCAGGTTGCCGCTGTAATCAGGGATGAGGTCGATCGAGCCGTCCTCCAGCGCCGCGATGTAGACATCGCGCTGACCGATCTGCCCCTGGAAGTCGACGGTCACACCGTTGGCCTCGAGCGCCTGCGCGAAAATCTGCGCGATAATCTCCGACTCGGCGAAACCCGCTGAACCGACGAGGATGGTTTCGGCGTCGCCCGACGGGGTGTCCCCTGTAGCGAGAGGGTCGCCACCGGCACCGCACCCGGTCAGGACGAGCGCGGTGCCCGCGGCAAGAACTGCGGCGGCCAGACGGCCGCGTCGTGAAAAGAACATCGAATTTCCTTACTGTGTGGGGGTTCGTCGTTCAGCCGGTCTGTGAGGAGGCTGTTGCGATGTGCGGAGACTTCCGAGGTGTTCGGAGTGGTGCCTTCGCTCGGATTGCCCGAACCCCGGCCGGAACGGTCAGTCGTTGGATCAGGATGAGAATCGCCTCGAGTACGAGCGCGAGGAGAGTGACCAGCAGCGCCCCGACGAGCACCTTGGTGTAGTCACGCACCGGAAGTGCGTCGATGATGTATCGGCCAAGACCTCCCAGTGAGATGTACGCGGCAACGGTTGCTGTAGCGACAACCTGCAGCACGGCCGACCGTATTCCCCCGATGATGAGCGGCAGCGCCAGCGGGATCTCGACCTTCCTCAGAATCTGCCACTCGGTCATGCCCATAGACCGCGCGGCATCCACCGTTCGGGGGTCCACCGACTCGATCCCCGAGTACGCGCCGGCGAGCAGCGGCGGGATCGCGAGCAGGACGAGCACGATGACGGTCGGGATGAGGGCCAGCCGGATGCCGAAGGGGAACGCGATGGCCAGAAACGTCAGCAGACCCAGGGTGGGTAGCGCCCGCAGCGCGCTCGTCGCACCGATCGAGACGCCACGGAACCTCCCGGTGTGCCCGATGTAGAGTCCGAGGGGCACCGCGAGCAGAACTGCGATGAACACGGTGAGTCCCGAGTAGCCGAGGTGCTCGATGACGCGCGTCGGGATGCCGTCTGGCCCCGTCCAGTGGGCCGGATCGCCGATCCAGGCGAACGCGTCGGCGAAGGCGTTCATGCGGCGACCGCCTTGGTCTGGGCGGTACGGGCGTTGCGCCTGGCAGCCGCGTCGACGCGCGCCCATGGCAGCAGCAGACGACCCGCGAGGACGAGGAGCGCGTCGAACAGCACAGCGATGAGCACCGTTCCGACGATCCCCGTCAGCACCTCGGTGGGGAACTGGCGCTGGTATCCGTTCGTGAAGAAATACCCGAGCCCCGACATCCCTACGAGGGCGCCGAGCGTGACGAGGCTGACGGTGCTGGTGGAGACGACGCGAAGTCCGGCGAGGAGCACCGGGCCCGCGAGCGGCACCTGGACCTGCCAGAACCGGCGCCAGCCACCGAACCCGACGGCGGTGGCCGACTGGGTGACATCCCCCGAGACCGCGTCGAAGGCATCCGTCGCCGTGCGCACCATGAGGGCGACAGCATAGATCGTCAGCGTGACGATGAGGTTGACCGGGTTGAGGATCTGGGTGCCGAGCACGGTCGGCATGGCCACGATGAGGGCGAGCGACGGGATCGTGTAGAGAAGCCCGCACACGGTGAGCAGCACCCCGCGTGACACGCGGTAGCGGTGAGCGAGCCAGCCGATCGGCACGGCGATCACAAACCCGAGAAGGATCGGCGGAATGCTGAGCAGGATGTGGTCAAGGGTGAGCGCCCAGATCTGCTCGAGATTCGCCAACACCCAGGTCATGTCGGTGTGCCGTCGTTCAGGATGCCGGCAAGGCGGCCGGTTCCGTCGATCACCACCTGGCGCCCGGACACCTCTTCGATCCGGAGCGCCCGCCGGCCCCGGTCGGCGCCGATGAAGTTGTTGACGAAGTCGTCCGCCGGGTTGGCGAGGATCTCAGCCGGAGTGCCGACCTGGGCGACCTGTCCGCCGGTTCTCAGCAGCACGACCTGGTCGCCGAGCAGGAACGCCTCATCGATGTCGTGGGTGACGAAGACGATCGTCTTGGCGAGATCCTTCTGGATCCGGAGGAGTTCCTGCTGCAATTCACTGCGGACGAGCGGGTCGACAGCCCCGAACGGCTCGTCCATCAGCAGGATGTTCGGGTCGATGGCCAGTCCCCGGGCCACGCCGACCCGCTGCTGCTGGCCGCCCGACAGCTGCGACGGGTAACGCGCGGCCAGCGAGCGGTCGAGGCCGACCGTGTCCATCAGCGTGAGCGCACCCTCTCGCGCTTCCCCCCGTTTCACACCGGAAAGCAGGGGCACCGTGGCGATGTTGTCTGCCACAGTGCGATGCGGAAGCAGGCCCGAGTTCTGCATGACGTAACCGATGCTGCGCCGGAGCTTCACCGGCTCCAGGGTGGAGATGTCGTCGTCGTCGATGTGGATACTCCCGGCGGTCGGGTCGACCATGCGGTTGATCATCCGCAGCAGGGTCGTCTTGCCTGAGCCGCTCGACCCGACCAGGACTGTGGTCGTCCGCGATGGAATGGTCAGGCTGAAGTTCTCGACGGCGAGCGTCCCATCCGGGAACTTCTTCGATACCGCGTCGAACCTGATCATGGGCGTGCCCCTCGAGCGAAGCCGGTCGGGTGGCTGTGCATTGCTTCAGCGTAGACAACGAGACGCCGACCGCGCCAGCGTTGCTAGGCGGGACTCTGCTGGTGTAAAGCGACGCGCCAGCTACCACCGCCATACACGTAGGTCGTCGCCATGCGGAGTTCAACCCTTTCGTCGCCACGTTTCGCGACCGCGCGATAGGCGACGATCCCGGCGTGATCACCGAGCCGGATAATGGCGGGCTCGTGGATCTCGTAGGCGTCCCACGGCACGGTTCCCGCGAAGGAACCGGCGACGTCGGCGCGACCGATCGAGGCTCCCTCGACGATCATCAGGCCGTCACGGGTCATCGCCCGCGCGTAGTGCTCACCGCCACGGCCCTCGAGAATGGCTTTCCAGCCGGCGTGTTCCTCACGGAGGAGGATGGCGGGCAGATCATCGGTGATCTCAGTCATGGCCTCACGCTACCCCCTCGGGGCGTTCCACCGACGATCAGTTCTCGAGCGCCGCGAAGCTGACGTGCTGCATCACCCAGGCGTGCATGGCGACGGCCGCCGCTGCTGACGCGTTGATCGAGCGGGTGGACCCGAACTGGCTGATCTCCAGAACAGCGTCCGAGGCGGCGATGGCCTCGGGAGACAACCCCGGGCCCTCCTGCCCGAACAGCATCAGACAGCGCTTGGGAAGACTGAACGTTTCGATCAGCACCGACCCGGGCACGTTGTCGATGCCGAGGATCGGCAGGTTCTCCGCGCGTGCCCACTCGACCAGCCCCGCGACATCCGGGTGGTGCAGAACGTGCTGGTACCGGTCGGTGACCATCGCACCGCGTTTGTTCCAGCGACGGCGGCCGACGATGTGCACGGTGTCGGCGCCGAACGCGTTCGCGGTGCGCACGATCGATCCGATGTTCATGTCGTGCTGCCAGTTCTCGATGGCGACGTGGAACGGATGCCGGTGCTCGTCGAGGTCGGCGACGATCGCGTCGAGCTTCCAGTAGCGGTACCGGTCGATGACGTTGCGGGTGTCGCCGTGGATCAGCAGGTCGGGGTCGAACCAGGTCTCCTCCGGCCAGTCCCCCTGCCACGGGCCGACGCCGTTCGTCGACAGCTCGTGGCTGGGATTCTCGGTATTCTCGGGCACCCTCCCAGCCTAACCGCGCGGCCGGGTCCCGCCCGCGTCCGTGGCCGTCACCCGGCCGGTATTCCCGTCGACGGTGACCAGCTGACCGGGAGTGAGCACCGTCGTGGCGGCCCCCGTGCCCATCACCGCGGGCAGCCCGTACTCCCGCGCGACGATGGCGGCGTGCGATCCGACACCGCCGCTGTCGACGACCACGGCGGCAGCGCGCGAGAACAGCGGCGTCCACGACGGGTTCGTGTACGGGCAGACGAGGATCTCACCGCTCTGCAGCGTGCCGAAATCGGTGGCGTCCCGGATGATGCGCACCCGTCCGGTAGCCACCCCGCCGCTGGCCGGGCTGCCCTGCACGAGCACTCCGCCGGTCGGTGCCGGGAAGACCTGTGAGAGGTCGAGAAGTTTCACCGACGCGAGTTCGTCCCTCCGCGCCGCACGCCGGCGGATGGCTGACCGTAGCCTCGCCGCCTGCGCCGACGGCATCCGTTGCGGATCGGCGATCGTCTGGAGCTCCTCGAGGCGCAGGTGGAAGACGTCCTCCGGGATGGCGATCAACCCGGAAGCGACCAGCCGCCGACCCATCTCGAGCAGGGCCGACCGCAACGGTGGCAGCAGTCGCAGGAACTCGAAGTGGGAATCCTCCCGAAACCGGATGCCTTCCCTCGCCCGCTCGAGGATGCGCAGGACGCGGCGCCTCGAGGCGGCCCGCGCCAGCAGCGGATGCCGCAAGAGCTCCGATTCTGCGTCGCCCGCGGGTGACGTGCGGTTCGGGTCCTCGGCGGTGGCGAGCACGGCGAGAAGGCCGAGGGCGACGACGGGCTGCTCCGACCAGGTCGGCGAGGACGCGAGCACCGGGCTCACGGTCTCACGGTGGCCGTACTCGTGGAGGAACGACGCGAAGCCCGCCCGGAAGTGGTCGGCACCGGCAAGCGAGGCGAGGGCGCCCTCGATGTCGGCGGGATCGTGGGCGAAGACCGCCTGGAGTGACGGCGTACTCCGAATCTCGGCAGCGAGGCGCAGGAGGGCGTCGTTCCCGTCGGTGGTGCGGGTGCGCGCTCCGACGAGGAGGTTCCCCAGCAGCCGTCGCTTGCCGAGCAGGGTCAGGATGGCCAGCAGCCGGCCGATCGCCAAGGCCGAGCCGGGAAGGTAATCGGCACGGAGTTTGGTGATCGGCGTGATGGCCGCGGCGACCGCTGCCGGGACGCGGAGGAGTGTGCCCCATCGCATCCGTTCCGGCCTCGCCGCGCGCAGCTTGTTCACCGCGGCTTCGAATCGCACGTAGTGGGGGTCATCGTGCCAGCGGGCCGGGTCGTGCCGGGCGGCGCGCCAGAGGATGCGGAACGGGGCGGTGAGAGCCTTCGGCGTGAGCTGCGGCATCGGCGGCGCGAACCGGTAGACGACATCGTCGATTTCGGGGAGCACCCTGGCCTCGTCGATGTGGATGCCGAGCCCGCGCGCGATGGCGAGCATGAGCCCGGCCGGGCCGAACCGCCACCAGGTGGTGACGTCGAGCGGGTACGGGCGCACCGGAAGGTAGTCGAGGAGGACAGACGCCACCCGCTTCTGGATCGGATTCAGCCGGATCGGCGGCGGAGGAAGCGCGGTCATCGGCCGGGCCTGGAGGAGGAACACGCTGCCGTCGGCGAGCGCCCATTCGAGGTCCTGCGGGCGCCCGAAGTGCGCCTGCACAGCTGCTCCGAGTCTGGCCAGCGCCGCGATCTCTGTGGGCTCGAGGAGCGGCTCTGCCGTTGCTGTGCCGGCCTCGTGCCGGACGCCGTCGGCGGTCGGCCGGATCACCACCTCACGACGCCCCGGTGTCCAGCTCAGGAGCGACCCGTGCTCGTCGAGGACGAGGTGATCCGGGGTCACGAGCCCGGAGACGACGGACTCCCCCAGACCGGCGCTCGCGTCGAGAATGAGACGACCGCGATGCCCGGTGACCGGGTCCGCGGTGAACAGCACCCCCGCGGCATCCGCGTCGATGAGCGACTGGACCACGACGGCGATCGCGACCTCGTCGGGAGCGATCCCGAGCCGCTTCCGGTAGGCGATGGCCCGGTCGGTCCAGAGCGACGCCCAGCAGCGCCGGACCGCGTCGACCACGGCATCCGCGCCCGCGATGCCGAGGTAGGTGTCCTGCTGGCCGGCGAAAGCGGCGCCGGGGAGGTCTTCGGCGGTTGCGCTGGAGCGTACGGCGACCTGTCCGCTGCCCAAGGCGTCATACGCCTCCGTGATCCGGGTACGCAGGTCGGCGGGGACGACCACCGAGGCCAGCGCGGCGCGGATCGCTGCGGCGTCGCCGGCGTGGTACCAGCCGGCGATGTCGAGCTCTTCCGCCACGCGGGCATAGGCGTCAGTCGTGACCACGAAGCCCGGCGGCACCGGAAAGCCGGCTCGGACGAGTTCCCCCAGGTTGGCGCCCTTGCCACCGGCGAGCGCGACGTCGCCCCTGCCGAGGGCGTCGAGGGCAAGCACGGGCGACGGAGCCGTCACGGGGACACCTCCTTCGGCGAGCAACTGCTTCCTGTCCAGTCCTACACGACGGAGAGCCCCGATTGCTCTTTTCGGTACGCCGAAATCTTGCTAAGGTTTCGGCATGCCGAAACCTGTGGGGATCCGTTGGGCTGCGTTCGCGCTGTCCGTTCTCGCTGTGTGCACCGGATGCTCGTCGTCTGCCGACGCCCCCGCGGCGGCAGACCCCCGCCCGCTCGCCCTGACGACCTTCACCGTGCTGCAGGATCTCGCCGAGAACGTCGCCGGCGACGTCATCCGGGTGGAATCGATCACCCGCGCCGGGGCCGAAATCCACGGGTACGAGCCGACGCCCTCGGATCTCACCCGCGCCGAAGGGGCGGACCTCCTCCTGGCGAACGGCCTGGGCCTGGAGAGCTGGTTCGAGCAGTTCACGGCCGATGTCGAGGCGCCGACCGTCGTCCTCAGCGAGGGGGTCGAGCCGATCCCGATCGCCGTCGGCGACTACGAGGGCCGGCCGAACCCGCACGCCTGGATGTCGCCCGTTGCCGCCGAGACGTATGTTCGCAACCTCGTGACGGCGTTCTCCAACCTCGTGCCGTCCGCGGCGGCGACGTTCGAGGCGAATGGGGCCGCCTACACGGCGAAGCTCCGTGCCGCCGCCGATGAGCTTGACGCCGCTGTCGCGTCGCTTCCGCCGGAGAAGCGCATGCTCGTGAGTTGCGAAGGCGCTTTCAGTTACCTCGCGAGGGATGCCGGCCTCGACGAGGGCTACCTGTGGGCGGTCAACCAGGAGGGGCAGGGCACCCCGCAACAGGCGGCACGGCTGATCGACACGGTGCGCGAGCGTGACGTTCCGGCCGTATTCTGCGAATCGACGGTCAGCGACGCCGCCCAGCAGCAGGTCGTCACGGACTCGGGAACGCGGTTCGGCGGCACGCTCTACGTCGACTCCCTCTCGGCCGGCGAACCCGTTCCCACCTACCTCGACCTCCTGCGCTACGACATCGAGCTCATCACCCGCGGATTGGGCCCCGCATGACCGCGGCGATCTCGGTCGAGAACCTCACGGTCCGGTACGGCGAGGTCACCGCCCTGTCCGACGTGAGTTTCAAGGTCACGCCGGCCACGATCACCGGGCTTCTCGGCATGAACGGATCGGGCAAGTCGACGCTCTACGCCAGCGTGATGGGACTCGTGAAACCGGCGGCCGGTCGCGTGAGGATCTTCGGCACCTCGAACGGCGCGGCGCGGGGATCGAATGCCGTCGCGTACGTTCCCCAATCGGAGTCCGTCGACTGGAACTTCCCGGTCTCCGTCCGTGACGTGGTGCTGATGGGCCGGTACGGCCGGATGGGCTTCTCCAGGCGCCCGCGACGGGCAGACCACGATGCCGTCGATGCGGCGCTCGAGCGAGTCGGCCTCACCGACCTGGCCTCCCGCAGCATCGGCGCCCTGTCCGGCGGGCAGCGCAAACGAGCCTTCGTCGCCCGCGGCATCGCCCAGGACGCCCGGCTGCTCCTCCTCGACGAACCGTTCGCGGGCGTGGACACCGGCAGCGAGGCCACCATCACCGTGCTTCTGCGGGAGCTGCGGGCGGAAGGACGCACCATCCTCCTCTCCACCCACGATCTCGGCGGCGTTCCCGAGCTCTGCGACGACGTCATCCTGCTCCACCGCCACGTGCTGTTCCAGGGCCCGCCGCATGAGGCGCTCACCCCCGACCGGCTCGCCCTGGCGTTCGGGGTCCGGTCATGATCGACGCCCTCCTCGCCTGGATCACCGACCCGCTCCAGTACGGCTTCATGGCGCGGGCCCTCGCCTCGACGCTCATCGCCGCCGTGACCTGCGGGCTGCTGTCGTGCTGGCTCGTACAGATCGGCTGGTCTCTGATGGGTGACGCCGTGTCGCACTCGGTCCTGCCCGGCGTGGTTCTCGCCTATGCGATCGGCTGGCCGTTCGCGGTAGGCGCCTTCCTCTTCGGGGTGGGGGCGGTCGCCCTCATCGGCGGCATCCAGTCCAACACGAAAATCAAGGCGGATGCCGCGATCGGCGTGGTCTTCACCAGCCTGTTCGCCCTGGGCATCGTCCTCATCTCGGTGACGCCGAGCCAGATCGACCTGGCGCACATCCTCTTCGGCAACGTGCTCGGCGTCGGCCCCGAGGACCTCCTCCAGGTAGCGGTGATCGGGCTCTTCACCTGCTCCGTGCTCCTCGTGAAGCGACGGGATTTCACCCTCTTCGCGTTCGACCCCCTCCATGCGCACGCGATCGGCATCAACACCCGCCTGCTCCGCGTGATGCTCCTCGGCCTTCTCGCGCTCACCGTCGTCGTCACCCTCCAGGCCGTCGGCATCGTGCTCGTCGTCGCGATGCTCATCATCCCGGGCGCGACGGCGTACCTCGTCGCCAGGAGCATGGGCGGCATGCTCGCCGTCGCCACCGCGGCCACCTGCGTCGCCGCCCTGGCCGGCGTCTATGTGAGCTTCTACGCGGATTGGTCGACCGGCGGCTCGGTCGTTCTCGCGCAGGCTGTGCTGTTCTGCCTTGCCTTCCTCTTCGGCCCGCGTGGCGGGGTCGTGACGGTGCGCCTCCGCTCACGCGCGGGCAGTCTGGTCAGCTCATGAAACCGTCGAAGCCGGTCGTCGAGGACTACCTCAAGACCATCTACTCCCACACCGAATGGCAGGCGGATGCCATCACCCCGTCGGCCCTCGCCACCCGCCTCGGACTGGCGCCGTCGACCGTCACCGAGATGGTGAAGAAGCTCGCCGCGCAGGGCCTCGTCACCCACGTCCGCTACGGCGCGATCTCGCTCACCCCGGCCGGAACCGCCCAGGCTGTCGCCGTCGTGCGGCGACACCGGCTGGTCGAGACCTGGCTGGTGAAGGAGATGGGATACGGCTGGGACGCGGTCCACGACGAAGCCGAGGTACTCGAACACGCGATCAGCGACCGCCTGCTGTCGAGCATCGACGAACGGCTCGGGCACCCCGACCGGGATCCGCACGGCGACCCCATCCCCGCTGCGGACGGAACAGTGCGTCGTGAGCGCGCCGTGCTGCTGGAGGACGCCAGCGACGGGCATACCGGCTGCGTGTTGCGGATCAGCGACCGCGACCCGTCCCTGCTGCGCGAGCTGGAGGCATCCGGCATCGATGTCGGCACGACGGTCTCGGTTCGAAACGGCGCCCTGCTCGTCGGATCGACGCGCGTCAGGCTCACGGCATCGGCGCACTCGGCGATCTGGCTGAGCGCCTGACCCGTGGCCCGCCACCCTAAACTGGCTGTGAGCGAAGGAGTTTCTTGCATGACGAGACGCGATGAAGTTGAGTGCTGGCTGACCGACATGGACGGCGTCCTGGTGCACGAGAACCGTCCGCTGCCCGGAGCCGCTGAGCTCCTGCAGCAGTGGCGAGACCAGGGAAAGCCGTACCTGGTGCTGACGAACAACTCGATCTTCACCCCCCGCGACCTCAGCGCCCGGTTGCGCGCGTCGGGCCTCGAGGTGCCCGAGGAGTTCATCTGGACGTCAGCGCTCGCGACCGCTGCGTTCCTCAAGGACCAGATGCCCGGTGGCTCCGCCTTCGTCATCGGCGAAGCGGGCATCACGACCGCGTTGCACGAAGCCGGTTTCATCATGACCGAGACGGCGCCGGACTATGTCGTCGTCGGCGAGACCCGCAATTACTCGTTCGAGGCGATCACCAAGGCGATCCGCCTGATCAATCACGGTGCGCGATTCATCGCCACGAACCCGGATGCCACGGGGCCGAGTGCGGACGGCCCGATGCCGGCGACCGGTGCGATCGCCGCCCTCATCACGAAGGCCACAGGCAAAGAGCCCTACATCGTGGGCAAGCCCAACCCGATGATGTTCCGCTCGGCGCTCAACAAGATCGGCGCCCACTCCGAGAACACCGGAATGATCGGCGACCGGATGGACACCGATGTCGTCGCTGGAATCGAAGCGGGGCTTCACACGATCCTCGTGCTCACCGGCATCAGCGACCAGACGGAGATCAACAAGTACCCGTTCCGCCCGTCGGAGATCCTCGGCGGCGTGGTCGACCTGCTCGAACCCCATCCGGTCGAGTCAGAGGTCGTCTGACCGCCCGTCAGCCTTGTGCGGCGACGGACCCGGTCAGCGGTTCACCGCTCGAGCGATTGACGAAGCAGAAGTAGTTGCGTTCTCCATCAGCCCACTGCTCCTCCGAGACCGGGTAGGTGCCCTGAACCTGCAAGTCTGAGTACTCACTCGCTGCCGCAGCGTCGAGGACGCCCGGGGCACTGCACCACAGGTAGATCTGCTGGAGGATGGCGTCTTCGCCGGGGTAGGCGGCTGCCGGGTCCTCGTTCACCGGGCCGGTGGCGATCATCTGCGCCGCGTGGGGGGCGCCGCAATCGACGATGGTGAACGTTTCAGCCCACGGCGTCGAGTACGGGTCGATGCATTCCCCGCCGGCGAGGACGGCCCAGTCCTGCTCGCCGAGCGCGGCGGGACCGGCGGGCGCCGCGGGAGCCGTCGGCTCTTCCGTTGGGGCCGGGGTCGGGGTGGGCGTTGCAGTCGGTGTCGCCGCGGGGCCGGCCAGCAGGGCGGGGAGCTGGGAGCCGAGGAAGAACAACCCGCCGAGAACGAGGAGCGCGACGACGGCGATCGCCCCGAGGACGACGGGACGGGATGCCCGCGCTCCCCCTGCGCGAGCGGGACCAGCGGGACGCGCCGGGCGGAGAGGTCGCCGTGCGGGGCCGGGCGGCAGGCCCAGGGTTCCCGGTGACGCCGGCTCGGTCGCGGGGCCGGTGTAGGTCTGGCGGCGCGGCCCCGGTGCACCGGAATCGGCCCGGCCCGGGATGATCACGGGCTCTGCAGGTGTTGCGTCCTCGCGACGGCTCGGGACGGTGTCTTCGGTATCCGTGTCGTCCGAATCCGTGTCGTCGGAATCCGCGTCGACGACGGGGAGAACGGATGTCATTCCGTCGTTCCACTTCTCGTCCGGCACCTCGGTGGCACCAGCGGTATCGCGGTGGATCAGCGGGTCGAGCTGTTCGTTCCGGGAGAGCTTCCAGCTGAAGTTGTCGAGGTCGTCGGTGTCGTTCTCGGTGTCGGTGTCGGTGTCGGTGTCGGGCCTCGCGGGCGCCGCGGGCTCGGTCGGCTCCGGACGGAACGCCGAAGCAGGCGCGGGCACGGGCACAACATCGGGTTCATCGTCGCGCCCGGCAGGCCCGGCAGCAAGGTCGGCGTCGGTCGGCTCGACGTCCGGAACGAGGGGGTCGCGCGCTGACCGCGGCTTGAACAGCGGGGGCTCGACCGACGGAATCAGACCGGTTTCGGCTTCGTCCTCGAGTTCGGGTTCGAACGTGTCGTCAGCGCCGAGGCTCCAGCTCCGGTCAGCGTCGTCGTGAACGTCCGATCCTGCCGTGTCGGTGTGTGCGGCATCCGGGGTCGGAGCGTCACGGTTCGACGGCAAGGGAATCCAGGCGGGCTCGGGAAGGAAGGCCGCCTCGGGAACGAACGCGGCCTCATCGTCGACGGGCGCCTTTGGTTTCTTTTTGGCCGGGCGCGGCTGGGGCGCCGGCTCAGGGCGGGGAGGCTCGCTGTCGTCGGTGTCGCCCCCATCCGGGCGTGATTCGGGATTGACCAGGCCGTCGGCGGCGATGAGCTTGTCGCGCCACCACGCCAGCACCGGGTTATCCCCTGCTCGGCCCGGGGCGGAGGTACCGTCGGCGTCCTTCGGCGGGGTGGTGTCGAATTGACCTGTCGGCGCCGCGTCAAGCTGGGAGAGCAGCCAGTCAGCGCCGCCGACCTCGTTCTCTCCGGTGGGCGGGTCAACCGGCGTCTTGTCCTCGTCCGGTCGGCGGGTATCGTCAGACATCACTCAAGCCCCAGGTCGGACAGGCCGATCGCAGCGTAATACGGGTAGCCGGCGGCCTCGATGATCTCGCGGGCCCCGGTGTTGCGGTCGACGACGACGGCCACGCCGGCGATCTCGGCGCCGACCTTCTTGAGCGCCTCGATCGCGGCCAGCGGGGATCCTCCGGTGGTCGACGTGTCCTCGAGCACGACAACGCGTTTGCCTGCGAGGTCGGGACCCTCGACCTGCTTGCCCCGGCCGTGGTCCTTGGGCTCCTTGCGCACGACGAACGCATCGTAGGCGAGGCCACGGGCGGCGCCCTGGTGAAGGACGGCGGCGGCGACCGGGTCGGCGCCCATGGTCATGCCACCCACCGCGACGACGTCGGGGATGTCCTCGATCAGGTCGATCATGACCTGTCCGATCAGCGGCGCGACACGATGGTCGAGGCTGACCCGGCGGAGGTCGACGTAGTATGTCGCCTTCTTGCCGCTGGTCAGGGTGAAGTCCCCATGGAAGACGGCATCTGCCGTGATGTACTCGATAAGTTGCTGGCGCGCGTCGGTCACACCCGCCAGTTTAGCGATGTGCGGTTCCGAGCGCCGAATGCCGCGACCAGAACGTCCCGGCGAGTTCGCAAGAGCCTGCCTTACGGCAGAAGGACGTACGTGCGGGTCGGCACCCGACGGTAGCCGTCACGCTTGACGACGACAACACTGCCGGCGATGGCGGCGACGCTGAGGGCGATGATTCCTGCAAAGAAGACGAACATGAGGATTCCAGCCCTTTCCGTGGGTGAGAGCGCGCGGTGGGTGCCGCTGGCTACTCCTCAATAGTGTCTCCTTCAACTATTCAGCACAAGCGAAGAACTATTGGCCTATTCAGTAGCATTGCTTCATGGATGTTCGGCGACTGGATCTTCTCCGCGAGCTGGCTGAGCGGGGCAGCATTGCGGCCGTCGCGGCCGCCACCCACCGCACGCCCTCCGCGGTCTCGCAGCAGCTCAAGGTCCTCGAACGGGAGGCGGGCGTGCCGCTGACCGAGCGGAGCGGACGCGGCGTGACCCTGACGGATGCCGGCCGGGCGCTCGCCTCGAGCGCCTCAGACATCGCTGTCGCCCTCGAGCGTGCCGCCGCGGTGTGGGACGAGTACCGTAACGACGCGACAGGCACCGTCACGGTCACCACTTTTCCGACCGCCGGGCAGATGCTCCTGCCGAAGGTGCTCGCGTCGCTTCAGCCGGGGCTCGACGTCACCATGGTCGACCGCGACCCGGAGACCGAGGACTTTCCTGCGCTGACCGCCGACTTCGACATCGTGCTCGCGCACTCGGTTCCCGGCGGACGATCCTGGAGCGGCCGCGGACTGCGCAACCTGTACCTCCTCAGCGAACCGCTCGACATCGCGCTTCCCATCGGGCACCCGCTGGCGGAGGTGGACGAGCTGACGCCGGACCACCTCGTGAATGAGCCGTGGATCGGCGTCCCGGAGGGTTATCCGTTCGACCGCCTCCTGCACGAGATCGAAGCTGTCACTGGCGCGTCGTTGACCGTGGTGCAGCGCGTCACCGACAGCGGAATCACCGAGGCGCTCGTCGCCGCCGGCATCGGGATCAGCCTGATCCCCCGGTTCACGGCATCCGGCCCGGACAGCGGCATCGTCACTCGCCCCCTCATCGGCGTCGACATGTCGCGCCACATCGTCGCGCTGATGCGCCCGGACAAGGCAGAACGCCTCGCCGTGCGCACCGTGGCCGACGCGCTGCAACGGGAGGCGGCAGCGCTGCAACGGACCCACATCCCGCGAGCTGCCGAGGTTGAGGGGGTCTAGTCGGGATCAGACCCCCTCAACCCCAGCAACTCGCGGCCGGGTCAGTCGTGCTCGGGGAAGCCGAGGTTGATTCCGCCGTGGCTCGGGTCGAGCCAGCGGCTGGTGATCGCCTTCTCGCGGGTGAAGAACTCCACGGCCTGCGGCCCGTACGCCTTGGCATCGCCGAACATCGAGTGCTTCCAGCCGCCGAAGGAGTGGTACGCCACCGGCACGGGGATCGGCACGTTGATGCCGACCATGCCCACGGTCACCTCCCGCTGGAACCGTCGTGCAGCGCCGCCGTCGTTGGTGAAAATCGCCGTTCCGTTGCCGTACGGGCTGTCGTTGATGATTCCGAGCCCTTCGGCGTAGCTCGACACCCGCACGACCGAGAGGATCGGCCCGAAGATCTCGTCGCTGTAGACCGTCGACGACGTCGGCACGTGATCGATCAGGGTGGGCCCGAACCAGAATCCGCCGTCCTCACCGTTGACCTCGGGGTTCCGGCCGTCGACGACGACGGTTGCTCCGTCCGTCGTGGCCACGTCGACATACGCGGCGACCTTGTCGCGGTGGACCTCGGTGATCAGCGGCCCCATGTCGCAGCCGCGACGCCCGTCGCCCGTGGTGAGCGCGGACATCCGCTCGGCGATGCGGGCGACGAGGTCGTCCGCGATCGTGTCGACGGCCAGGAGCACGCTGATCGCCATGCAGCGTTCGCCCGCCGAGCCGAAACCGGCGTTGACCGCGGCGTCGGCGGCGAGGTCGAGGTCAGCGTCGGGCAGGACGAGCATGTGGTTCTTCGCGCCGCCGAGTGCCTGGACCCGCTTGCCGTGCTTCGCCGCCGTCTCGTAGATGTAGCGGGCGATCGGGGTTGACCCGACGAACGACACCGACTGGATCACCGGGTGCTCGAGGATCGCGTCGACGGCTTCCTTGTCACCGTGGACGACGTTGAAGACACCGTCCGGGAGGCCGGCTTCCTTGAGCAGTTCGCCGAGCCACACCGCGGCTGACGGGTCCTTCTCGCTGGGCTTCAGAACGACGGTGTTCCCGGCGGCGATCGCCAGCGGGAAGAACCAGAGCGGAACCATGGCCGGGAAGTTGAACGGGCTGATGATCCCCACGACGCCGAGCGGTTGCTTCACGGTGTACACGTCGACACCGGTCGACACGTTCTCCGAGTGCTCGCCTTTCAGCAGGTGAGGGATGCCGGTGGCGAAGTCCACGACTTCGAGGCCGCGGGCGATCTCTCCGCCGGCATCCGACAGCACCTTGCCGTGTTCGGAGGTGAGGATCTCGGCGAGCTCACCCTTGCGTGCGCTGAGCAGTTCCCGGAACGTGAACAGCACGGCCTGCCGTTTCGACAGGGACGTCTCGCTCCACGCCGGGAACGCCGCCGCAGCGGCCTGGACGGCTGTGTCGACGTCGGCGGTGCTGCCGAGCCGGACCTCTTTCGCGACGGCACCGGTCGCCGGGTTGAAGACGGGTGCGGTGCGCGTGGACTCGCCCTCAGCGGTCGTGCCCGCGATGAAGTGGTTGATGTAAACGGTCATGCGTGTCCTCCCTGGACAGTGGTGAAGACGGCGTCGTAGGCAGCGATGGCCTCGGCGACGTCGTCGTCGGTGACGGTGCACGGGGGCACCACGTGGATCCTGTTGTCCTGCACGAACGGCAGGAGGCCGCGTCCGACGAGCGCGGCCTTGAGCTGCGCCATCGTTGCCGCGGGAAGCGGTTCGCGGGTGGTGCGGTCGGCGACGAGTTCCATCGCCCAGAACACACCCTCTCCCCTCACCTCGCCGATGAGCTCGTGTTTCTCGGCCAACCCGGCGAGCGCAGGCCCGATCGCCTCCCGCCCGATGCGGGCGGCGTTCTCGACGATGCCCTCGTCGGCCATCGCGTCGAGCGCCCCCACGATCGACGCCATGGCGAGCGGATGCCCGGAGTAAGTCAGCCCGCCGGGGAACACGGTCTCGTCGAAGTCGGCTGCGATGGGGTCGGAGATGATCACGCCCCCGGCGGGCACGTAGCCGGAGTTCACTCCCTTCGCGAAAGTGATGAGGTCGGGCACGACGTCGTACCCCTCGAAGGCGAACCAGCGACCGGTGCGGCCGAAACCGGCCATCACCTCGTCGAGGATGAGCTGGATGCCGTAGCGGTCGCAGAGCGCACGCACTCCGGCCAGGTAGCCGGGCGGCGGCACGAGGATGCCTGCGGTTCCTGGGACCGACTCCAGCAGAATGGCGGCGATGGTCGAGGCGCCCTCCGCCTGGATCACCCGCTCGAGGTGGTGCAGGGCGCGTTCCGCTTCCTGTTCGGGCGTCGTCGCCCAGAACTCGGAACGGTACAGATACGGCCCGAAGAAGTGCACGTGCCCGCGCGCGTATTCGTTGGGCATCCGCCGCCAGTCGCCCGTCGCGACGATCGCAGCGCCGGTGTTGCCGTGGTACGACCGGTAGGTCGACAGCACCTTGTCCCTGCCCGTGTGCAGGCGGGCCATCCGGATGGCGTTCTCGTTGGCATCCGCCCCGCCGTTGGTGAAGAAGACCTTGTTGAAGCCGTCTGGGGCGAGGTCGGTGATGCGTCTCGCCGCCTCCCCGCGGGTGAGGTTCGCTGTCGACGGCGCGACCGTGGTGAGCTGATCGAGCTGGGCTTTGATGGCGGCCAGAACGGCCGGATGCTGGTGGCCGATGTTCACGTTGACGAGCTGGCTGGAGAAGTCGAGGTACTCGGTGCCTTCGAAATCCCAGACGCGGCTCCCCAGCCCCCCGGCCAGGACGAGCGGCTTGAGCGAACCCTGTGCCGACCAGGAATGAAAGACGTGGGCGCGATCGAGGTCGAGCGTCTGCTGGTTGGTCTCGGATGTAAGCGTGAGTGCCACGACATCTCCTTTGTGCGTGAGTGTGTTGCTGGTGGAGGCCCAGGACGGCGGAAGCCGCCCTGGGCCGGTGGTGCTAGTTGCCGCCCTCGTTGAGGGTGACCTCGATGGGCTCGAAGTCGGCGCCTGAGGTGTCGACGTCGTCTTCTGCCAGCTCATCGAGCGCCTGCTGGACGTACTCGTTGGAGTACGCCGTCTCGGGCGGTTCGGTGGTGATGATCGTCGCGCCGGTTTCGTTCTCGGTGCCGAGCGCGATCTCGACGGTCTGCTCCCAGGCCGCTTCGTCGATCAGGCCGATCCCGTTCGTCGACGGCCAGATCAGCTTGTTGATCTCGTTGGTCATCCAGAGCTGGTGGCTCTCGCCGAGGGTCGAACCGGCTGCCGTGACGATCGCCGCGGCTTCCTCCGGGTTGTCCTTCGCGTAGACCCAGCCCTTGATGGACGCCTTGATGAACTTCACCGTCGTGTCGGCGTAGTCCTCGTCGTCGAGCTTCTCGGTGTCGGCCCAGATGGCGTCCTGGAGCATCGCCGTTCCGACGTCGTTCCAGTTGATGACGTTGAGGTCCTCGGGCTGGTACAGCTCACCGGTGTCCGGATTGACGCTCTCCAGCACCTGCGCGTACTCGTTGTACGTCATGGCCTGCGCGGCGTCGATGTCTCCGGCGAGGAATCCGTTCATGTCGAACGCCTGCTGGACGAGGCTGATGTCGTCGAGCCCGACGCCCTCCTTCTGCATGCCGGCGAAGAGCTCCCACTCGTTGCCGTAACCCCAGCTGCCCACGTTCTTGCCTGCGAGGTCCGCCGGCGAGGTGATGTTCTTGTCCTTGAACGAGATCTGCGTCGTGGCGGAGCGTTCGAAGATCTGGGCGACGTTCGTGATGTTCGCGCCCTGTTCGATGGAACCGAGCACCTTGGGGACCCAGGAGATCGCGTAGTCGGCATCTCCTGCGGCCAGGACGTCCTGCGGCACGATGTCGGCGCCGCCCTCGAGGATTTCGACGTCGAGGCCCTCCTCCTCGTAGTAGCCCTGGTCGACGGCCGCGTAGTACCCGGCGAACTGGGCCTGCGCGACCCACTGGAGCTGGAGTTTGACCGGGGTCAGCTCGCCCGAGTCAGCGTCGCCGTCGCTCGGTGAACCTGATCCCGAACAACCGGTCAGAACGAGTGCGCTTGCCGCTGCGATCGCGCCGATCGCCAGGCCAAACCGTTTGCTGTGTTTCATTCTTCCTCCTTCTAGCTTCTGAAGTCTGTGGTGCTGTGGTGGTGCTTCGACCGCGATGCGGACGTTTCAGGGGGTCGGCCGGTGCCGCGAAACGAGTTTCTCGAGGCCGAGGGTGATCGAGTAGAACACGAGGCCGAGCAGGATCGAACCGAGCACGTAGGCCCAGGCGAGCGAATAGTTGCTGCTCGACGCCGCCGAGGTGATCGACTTGCCGAGACCGCCGACCGGGCCACCGAAGTATTCGGCGATGAGCGCGGAGATGACGGCGAGGCTCGACGCGATTCGCAGCCCCGTGAAGATGAACGGCAGCGCGCTCGGGATGGTGACGTTGCGCGCCGTCTGGATGCCGGATGCCGCATACGCGTGCATGAGTTCGCGGTGCACCGGGCGGACCTGCCGGAAGCCGCGCAGCGAGTTGAGGTACACGGGGATGAAGACGGCGATGGCCGCGACGATCTGCCGTGCGGTCTCGGCGCCCGCCCCGTACATCGTGTACAGCACGGGGGCAAGCGCCACGATCGGGATGACCGCGAGCGCGGCGACGATCGGGGCGCTCAGCTCGTCGAGCACCGGCCACAACACGGCCAGGGTGGCGAAGAGCACCCCGGCCACAGCACCGAGCACGAGTCCGACGAGGGCGTTCCAGCCGGTCACCGCGCTCGCCGTCCAGACGTTGTCGAAGTTGCCGAAGAACTGGTCGGCGATCGCCACAGGGCCCGGCAGCACGAACGGTTTGATCTCCAGGGCGACGACCGCGAGCTGCCACAGGACGAGGACCGCGAGGCCGAGCAGGACCGGCGCGATCACTGTCCTCGCCGACGTGAAGTGCAGCCTCATCGGGAGTCCACCCCTCGAGCATTCCCGGCATCCGGGACGCCGTGCAGGCTCTCACGCACGGCGCTGACGCCCTCGAAGAACGCGGCGTCCTCGCGGATGTGCTCGCTGCGGTCATCGGGCCCGCCCAGCCGGATCGGCAGCACCGAACGGATGCGACCCGGTCGCGGCGACATCACCACCACACGGTCGGAGAGGAACACCGCTTCAGGGATCGAGTGGGTGACGAAGACGACGGCGGCCCGGGTCTCGGCGCAGATCCGGATGAGCTCGTTCTGCATTCTCTCCCGGGTCATCTCGTCGAGCGCGCCGAACGGTTCGTCCATGAGCAGGAGGTTCGGGCTTTCGGCGAGCGCACGGGCGATGGCCACCCGCTGCTGCATGCCGCCGGAGAGCTGGTCGGGGTAGCTGTCACCGAAGTCACCGAGCCCGACGAGTTCGAGCAGCTCGGTCGACCGAGCCTTGCGGGCGGTCGCCCCGACCTTGTGCAGCTCGAGCGGCAACTCGATGTTCGCCCGCACCGTCCGCCACGGCAGGAGCCCGGCCTGCTGGAAGGCGATGCCGTATTCCTGGTCGATCCGCGCCTGCCGAGCGGTCTTGCCGAACACCTCGATGGTCCCTGCTGTGGGCTGGTCGAGGTCGGCGATGAGCCGCAGCAGCGTCGACTTGCCGCACCCGGACGGGCCGATCAGTGACACGAATTCGCCGGGTGCAACACTGAGGTCGACCGATTCGAGTGCCGTCACCGCCGGTTTTTTCTTCATCGAGAAGATCCGGCTGACCCCGGTCACGTTCACTGCGTGGGCATCGGTCACGGTCAGGGAGTCCTTCCGGGTCATGCGGGAACCTCTGCTCTGCGGTAGCGGCGGAGGGTGAGGCCGATCAGGGAGACCAGGCCTGCGGCCAGGAGGCCGACGAGGACGGCGCCGAAGATCGGGGCCCAGGGTTTGCCCGGGTCGCCGCCGGCCGCTGCCGCGAATTCGACGATCATCCGTCCGAGGCCGCCGCGCAGGCCGATCGACACCTCGGCGACCACCGTACCGATCACGGCGCTGGCCGCCGCGAGACGGAGCGCAGGAAGCAGGTACGGGACGCTGGCCGGAAGGCGCAGCCGGACGAGTGTCCTCCACCAGCCGGCCGCGTAGCTGTGCATCAGTTCGACATGGTTCGTGTCCGGGGATTCCAGGCCGCGGAGCGCGCCGATCGAGATGGGGAAGAACGCGAGGTAGGAGGCGATCAGGGCCACGGACATCCAGTTCTCCCAGGAGAACTCCCCGACCTCGAGGGCAGACCCCCAGCGCCGGACGAGCGGGGCGATGGCGATGAGCGGCACGGTCTGGCTGAGGATGATCCAGGGCAGGACCGCCTGCTCCGCTGTGCGGAATCGCTGCATCAGCAGCGCGAGGAGCATCCCGACGACGACGGCCACCAGCCACCCCACCGCAGCGACCCCGAGGGTGAACGCCGACGCCTGCAGCACGGCGAGCCACATCGGCGGCGAACCGGCCGCAGAGGTGACCGGCTCGAACAGGCGCTCGAACATCACCCAGATGTGCGGCATGGCGAGGTCGCTGGTGCGGGGAAGCACGGTGACGCCGTTGATGACCACGCCCTCGGCCGGCCCGAGGAACTTGTACAGTTCCCAGGCCCCGGCGAGGAGCGCGACGCCGAGCAGGCCGAAGACGAAGCGCCGCCACCAGCTCGTGCCTCTCGTCATGCGGTCGCCACGATCTTTTCCTTCAGCGCCGGGATGACGGTCTCGCCGTACACCCGCAGCGTCTCTTCCTTGTTGTCGTGCTGGAGGTACCCGGCGAACTGGTCGACACCGAGAGCCTTGAGCGCTTCGAGTTTTTCGATGTGCTGGTCCGCGGTGCCGAGGATGCAGAAGCGGTCGACGATGTCGTCCGGCACGAAGGAAGTGTGCGTGTTGCCCGCCTTGCCATGCTCGTTGTAGTCGTAGGACTCGCGGCCCTTGATGTAGTCGGTGAGCGCCTGAGGAACTCCGCTGCCCGTTCCATACTTGGCGACGATGTCGGCCACGTGGTTCCCAACCATGCCGCCGAACCAGCGGCACTGGTCGCGCATGTGCTCCCAGTCGTCGCCGATGTACATCGGTGCAGCGACACAGAATTTGATCGACATCGGATCGCGGCCGGCCTTCTCGGCGGCATCCCGAACCGTGGTGATCATCCATTCGGCGATGTCGAGGTCGGCGAGCTGCAGGATGAAACCGTCGCCCACCTCGCCGGTGAGCTTGAGGGCGAGCGGGCCGTACGCCGCCACCCAGATGTCGAGCTTCGAGCCGACACTCCACGGGAACTGCACTGTCGCGCCGTGATACTCGACCGGACGCGAGTTCGCGAGCTCACGGATGACGTGGATCGACTCGCGCAGCGTCTTGAGATTCGACGGCGCACCGTTGGTGGCGCGCACCGCCGAGTCGCCGCGGCCGATCCCGCAGATCGTGCGGTTGCCGTACATCTCGTTGAGCGTGGCGTACGTGGATGCCGTCACCGTCCAGTCCCGCGTGGCCGGGTTGGTGACCATCGGGCCGACGGTGATCCTCTTGGTTTCGTTGAGGATCTGGCTGTAGATGACGTACGGCTCCTGCCAGAGCAGGTGCGAGTCGAAGGTCCAGACGTGACTGAAGCCGTACTGCTCGGCGAGTTTGGCGAGGTGGACGGTTCTCGAGGCGGGCGGGTTGGTTTGGATTACTGCTCCGAAGTCCATGGCTGCCCTTAGATCAGGTACTGGCTGAGTCCGCGGGGAACGTATTTGCCGTCACCCTTGGTTCCCAGGTAGGAGTTGTCGTCGACGATCACCTTGCCGCGGGAGAGCACGGTGTCGACGTGGCCGTCGATCTCGTAGCCCTCGTACGCGGAGTAGTCCATGTTCATGTGGTGCGTCTTGCCCACGCCGATCGAGGTGTGGCCGTTCGGGTCGTAGATGACGACGTCGGCGTCCGCGCCGGGCTGGAGAACCCCCTTCTTGCCGTACATGCCGAACATGCGCGCCGGAGTGGTCGAGGTCACCTCGACCCAGCGCTCGAGCGAGATCTTCTTGTCGACGACGCCCTGGTAGAGCAGGTCCATCCGGTGCTCGACGCCGCCGATGCCGTTCGGGATCTTCGAGAAGTTGCCGAGCCCCATGTCCTTCTGCCCCTTCATGCAGAACGGGCAGTGGTCGGTGGAGACCATCTGGATGTCGTTCGTGCGCAGGCTCTGCCACATGTGGTGCTGGTGGCCTTCAGCCTTCGACCGGAGCGGTGTCGAGCACACCCATTTGGCGCCCTCGAAGTCGCCCCACTCCTCGCTGGTGGCGCCGAGCTGGTCTTCGAGCGACAGGTAGAGGTACTGCGGGCAGGTCTCCCCGAACACGTTCTGTCCGTTGTCGCGGGCCATCGCGATCTGCTCGACCGCCTGCTTGGCGCTCACATGCACGACGTAGAGCGGAGCCCCGGTGAGGTTCGCGAGCATGATCGCGCGGTGGGTCGCCTCCTCCTCCGCCTGCCAGGGGCGGGTGATCCCGTGGTAGTACGGCGTGGTGTTGCCTGCGGCGAGGGACTGCTGCACGAGGAGGTCGATGACGCTGCCGTTCTCGGCGTGCATCATGATCATCGAGCCGTTGTCGCTCGCGCGCTGCATCGCCTTGACGATCTGGCCGTCGTCGGAGAGGAGGACTCCCTTGTAGGCCATGAAGAGCTTGAAGCTGGTGACACCTTCTCGCACGAGCTCATCCATGGCGGTCAGCGATGAGTCCTGCACGTCGCTGAGGATCTGATGGAAGCCGTAGTCGATGGCGCAGTTGTCGCGGGCCTTCTCGTGCCAGAGGTGGTACTGGTCGAGCACGTTCTCGCCGGCGTATTGCACGACGAAGTCGACGATGCTCGTCGTGCCGCCGTGCGCGGCCGCCCGCGTGCCGGTTTCGAACGTGTCGCTGGCCTCCGTGCCGCCGAACGGCATCTGCATGTGGGTGTGGGCGTCGATGCCGCCGGGGATCACGTATTTCCCGGATGCGTCGATCACGGCGTCGACGTTGCGCTCGACGTCGAAGCCGAGCAGGGTCGAGCCTGGGGCGAGCACGGCGGCGATCGTTTCGCCGTCGACGAGCACATCGGCCTGGGCGGTCCCCGTCGAGTTCACCACGGTGCCGTTCTTGATGAGGGTTTTCATGGTTCCTCCTTCGCGCTACGGCTTCGGGATGGACGTGTAGGACTCGGGACGACGGTCGCGGTAGAACTGCCAGTCGTCGCGGACTTTCCTGATCATGTCGAGGTCCAGGTCGCGGATGACGAGATCCTCGTGCTCGGAACTGCCGCGCTCACCGACGAAGTTGCCCTGCGGGTCGGCGAACTGGCTGGTGCCGTAGAAGGTGACGGCGAGGTCGCCGTACTCGTTGTCCTCGGTGCCGACGCGGTTCGGGGCGGCGACGAAGTAGCCGTTCGCCGCGGCGGCGGTGGCCTGCTCGAGATCCCAGAGCCGGTTCGACAGGCCGGGCTTCGTCGCGTTCGGGTTGAAGACGATCTGGGCGCCGTTCAGGCCGAGTTCGCGCCAGCCCTCGGGGAAGTGCCTGTCGTAGCAGATGTACACACCGACCGGCCCGACGGCCGTGTCGAACACCGGGTACCCGAGGTTGCCGGGGCGAAAGTAGAACTTCTCGTAGAACTTCTCGAGGTGCGGGATGTGGTGCTTGCGGTACTTGCCGAGGATCGTTCCGTCGGAGTCCACGACGACGGCGGTGTTGTAGTACACGCCCGGCATGTCTTCCTCGTAGATGGGGAGGATCATCACCATGCCGAGTTCCTTGGCCAGGGCCGCGAAGCGCTGCACGATCGGTCCGTCCGCCGGCTCGGCGTAGTCGTAGTACTTCTTGTCCTCGGTGATCCCGAAGTACGGACCGTAGAACAGCTCCTGGAAGCAGATGACCTGCGCGCCCTCGGCGGCGGCATCCCGGGCGAACTGTTCATGTTTCGCGAGCATGGATTCTTTGTCGCCGGTCCAGGTGGTCTGGGTGATTGCGGCGCGGACTACCGTCATGTTGAGCCTCCGTATCGTCATTGAGCGGTGGGCGCTTCAGCCTGGTCTCCGGCTCCCGATGGGGGGTTTTCCGGATCTCAGGTCGCAAGCTGTTCTGCTGTTCCGCTCATTTGTTATTATTCGAGCTGAACATTTCTCCATTGTTTCCTTCTGTGACGCATTCGTAAATACCCAATTTGGGTTTTTCAGGGAAGGCCGACCATGATCCCGGCGTACGGCGAGCTGATCGACGACCGTTCCCCCCGGGGAATCGCCGAGGCGATCTCGCGCCTGATCACAGCGGGAATCCTCGCTCCGGGTGATCGGCTGCCTACGGTGCGCCAGCTCGGCGCCGAGCTGGGGGTCAGCCCGGCGACCGTCAGCCAGGCCTGGCAGGCCATGGGGAGCGTCGGCCTCATCGTTTCGCGGGGCCGGAGCGGCAGCTTCGTTCGGGCCAGCCCGGTGCCCTGGCTCACCCCGCGCGTGCAGTCGATGGCCGGGCACCTGGGCCAGTCACGGCTCGACCTCTCCCGGGGCGCCCCAGACCCCCTCCTGCTGCCCGATCTCACGCATGCGCTCACCCGGGTCTCCGAGTCCGCCGGCACCTTCAGCTACCAGGAGCTTCCGGTGATCCCACCGCTCCTGGAGCACCTGCGCGCCGCCTGGCCGTATGACGTCGAGGCGATCACGGTCGTCGACGGTGCCCTCGACGGGATCTCACGCTCGCTCGAGCAGGTGATCCGCTTCGGCGACCGCGTGATCGTCGAGGACCCGACGTTCCCGCCGTTCTTCGACCTGCTCGACCAGCTCGGCGCCGTGCGCATCCCGGTGCCGGTCGACGCCGAGGGCCTCGAACCGGCCGCGCTCCGACGCGCGCTGGCGCTCGGGCCGGCAGCACTGATCCTGCAGCCGCGGGCGCAGAACCCGACCGGCATTTCGATGACGGTGGAGCGCGCCGAGGAACTCGCGCGGATTCTGCGGGCCAGCCGGCAGGCATCCGAAACGGTCGTGATCGAGGACGACCATTCGGCCGGAATCAGCGCGTTCACCGAGGTCAGCCTGGGCCGCTGGTTGCCGGAGCGGGTGATGCACGTGCGCAGCTACTCCAAATCGCACGGGCCGGACCTCCGGATCGCCGCACTCGGTGGGCCGGAGCGGCTCGTGAACCAGGTCGTCGCCCGGAGGATGCTCGGGCCAGGCTGGACCAGCAGGATGGTGCAGACCATCCTGTACGAACTCCTCACCAGCCCGGATGCCATCAGCACGGTGGCCGCCGCGCGCAGCGTGTACCACTCCCGGCAACGGCAATTCGCGCAGGCCCGGCTCGCCACCGGTTTCTCAGCGCCGCAGACCGACGGGCTGAACACCTGGATCGAGGTCGGCGACGAACGCCACGCGCTCGTGCAGCTGGCCGCGTCGGGCATCCGCGTCACCGCCGGCTCCCCGTACATCTCTGCACCGGGTGACCGCCAGTTCGTGCGGGTCACGGTGGGGATGCTGCGCGACGATTTTCGCGAGGTCAGCGACGCGCTCGCTTCCGTCGCACCCGGCCGCTGACCGCTCGCGCTCGTCGCATCGCGCGCAATAGGCTCGGGGCGTGCACCAGGTCAACGACGACGAGCCCAGCGCCCCCTCCGACAGCGATTCCCTCCTCCGGCGCGTCGACGGGCGGATCGGCCGGATCACCCTCAACCGCCCCGACGCGCTCAACGCCCTCACCCCGGCCATGCTCCGCGACCTGTCGGTCGCCCTGACCGAGTGGGCCGACGACGACCGGATCGACGCCGTCATGATCGACGGGGCCGGCGGGCGCGGACTCTGTGCCGGCGGCGACATCCGCCTGATCGCCTCGATGACCGCCCCGGAGGCCGCCCGGTTCTGGCGTGACGAGTACGCCACCGACCTGCAGACGAGCCGGTTCCCCAAGCCCTATATCGCGGTCATGGACGGCATCACGATGGGCGGCGGGGTGGGGATCTCTGCCCACGGCTCGGTGCGGATCGTCACCGAACGGTCGCGGGTGGCCATGCCTGAGGTGCGGATCGGGCTCGCTCCCGACGTCGGCGGCAGCCTGCTGCTGGCGCGCGCGCCCGGCGAGCTCGGTGTCCACCTCGGCCTCACCGCGGGGACGATGACCGGGCCGGATGCCATCCTCTGCGGTTTCGCCGACCATTACGTGACCTCGGCGAAGCTGGGTGCGCTGCAGGCTGCCCTCGCCTCGAGTGGAGAGGACCCGGAGGCCGTGGTGCGGGAGTTCGCCGAACGACCCCCGGCGGCACCGCTCGCGGAGCATCGCGAGTGGATCGACGCGTGCTATTCCGGCGATTCGGTTCCCGCCATTCTCGACCGGCTGGCCTCTGCCGGTGCCGACGCTGCGGCATCCGCCCGGGAGGAGATCCTCGCGATGAGCCCGACCTCGGTGCTGGTGACTCTGGCTGCGATCCGCCGTGCGGGCACCCTCGACTCCCTCGACCTCGTGCTCGAGCAGGACCTGCGGGTCTCGACCGCGCTCTTCGCCAGGCCCGACCTGGCCGAGGGCATCCGGGCGCAGGTGATCGACAAGGACCGGTCGCCGCGCTGGAACCCGGCCACTCTGGACGCGGTGAGACTGCACACCGTGCGGGCCATTCTGGGCACCGACCGGCTGTCGATTGACCGCGACATCAGCATCTGACAGACTTACTGTCCGTCCGGTCGGTTATTATCCGGCCGACGTGATGCACCGACGATGCAGTCTGGAGTTTCGATGGCCGAGGCCTACCTGATCGGCGGAGTTCGCACGCCGACCGGTCGTTTCGGTGGTGCCCTGTCCGGCGTTCGACCGGACGACCTCGCCGCCCTCGTGGTCCGTGAAGCGGTGTCGCGCGCCGGGATCGATCCGGCCCTCATCGACGACGTCATCCTCGGGGCCGCGAATCAGGCCGGCGAAGACAACCGGAACGTCGCCCGCATGAGCGTGCTGCTTGCCGGCCTCCCCGACTCGATCCCCGGCATCACGGTGAACCGGTTGTGCGCGTCGGGAATGTCGGCCATCACGATGGCCGCCCAGGCGGTGCGGGCGGGCGACGCCGACATCCTCATCGCCGGCGGCGTCGAGTCGATGACGCGGGCGCCGTGGGTGCAGGCGAAACCGGAGAAGGCCTTCGCGAAACCCGGCGCCCAGTACGACACGTCGATCGGCTGGAGGTTCCCGAACCCGGTCCTCGCCGCGCGCGACAAGGCGACCTATTCCATGCCGGAGACGGCGGAGGAGGTCGCACGCGTCGACGGGGTCACCCGCGAGGACGCCGACGCCTTCGCGGTGCGAAGCCAGCAGCGCGCCGGCGACGCACTCGACGCCGGGCGCTTCGACGACGAGATCGTCGCGGTGCCCACCCGGGAGGGAACGGTCTCAGTCGACGAGACGCCGCGCCGCGACACGACGCTGGAAGGCCTCGCCGCGCTCCGCCCGGTCGTTGCAGGCGGACGCGTCGTCACCGCGGGCAACTCCAGTCCGCTCAACGACGGCGCCTCGGCCATCGTCGTGGCCAGTGCGGATGCCGTCGCCCGGCACGGCCTGATTCCCCGAGCGCGCATCGTGGTCGGCACGAGCGTAGGCCTGGCGCCGGAGATCATGGGGCTCGGCCCGGTTCCCGCGACCGAGCGGGCGCTGGCGCGCTCAGGCATCCGCCTCGATGCGATCGGCTCGATCGAACTCAACGAGGCGTTCGCCACCCAGGCGATCGCGTGCATCCGCCGGCTCGGACTCGACGACGAGCGGGTCAACCGCGACGGCGGCGCCATCGCCCTCGGGCACCCCCTCGGCTCCAGCGGCGCCCGGCTCGTCGTCACCCTGCTCGGCCGGATGGAACGCGAGAACTCACGCCTCGGCCTGGCCACCATGTGCGTCGGGGTCGGGCAGGGCGCCGCGCTGATCGTGGAACGCGTCTGATGCCCCTGCCCCGTTTCCACCCTCGTTTCCTCCTGGAGGCACCATGACCGACATCCTGCCCAGCTACATCTCCGGGAGCTGGTGGACCCCCGAGGACACAACGGATGCCGTCGAAGTCACCGACGCGTCGACCGGCAAGGTCCTGGCCCGGGTGTCCACCGCCGGACTCGACCTCTCCTCAGCCCTCGAGTACGCGCGGACGGTGGGGCAGGCATCCCTCGGCACTCTGACCTTCCACCAGCGAGCCGTCCTGCTGAAACAGATGGCCCAGGCGCTGACCGAGCGGAAGGCGGAGCTGTACGAGATCTCCAGCCGGACCGGCGCGACGAAGGCGGACTCGTGGGTCGACATCGACGGCGGCATCGGCGTTCTCTTCACCTATTCGTCGAAGGGCAGGCGTGAGCTGCCGAACACCGTCGTCTACCCTGACGGCCCGGTGGAGTCGCTCTCGAAGGACGGCTCTTTCCTCGGCAGGCACATATACACCCGGCTGCCAGGCGTCGCCGTGCAGGTCAACGCCTTCAACTTCCCGGTCTGGGGTGCGCTCGAGAAGTTCGCACCCGCATTCCTCGCCGGCATGCCCACCCTCATCAAACCGGCCACCCCGACCGGGTACCTGACCGAGGCCCTCGTCCGCATCCTGATCGACTCGGGGCTGGTGCCCGACGGGGCGCTGTCGCTCGTCTCGGGCAGTGTGCCGAACCTGCTCGACGCGCTGCGGCTCGGCGACCTCGTCGCGTTCACCGGGTCGGCCTCGACGGCCGAGACCCTGCGCTCCCATGAGAACGTCCGGGTCGGCGGGGTTCGCTTCACGACCGAGACCGACTCGATCAACGCGTCCATCCTGGGAACGGATGCGACGGAAGGCACCCCCGAATTCGATGCCTACGTCAAGCAACTCGTCACCGAGATGACGAGCAAGAGCGGGCAGAAATGCACGAGCATCCGCCGTGCCCTCGTGCCGATGGGCCTCGTGGACCCGGTGATCTCCGCCGTCCGGGCACGCATCGGAGAACGGGTCGTGCTCGGCGATCCGCGGGCGGACGGCGTGACGATGGGTCCGCTCGTGTCCCTCGGCCAGCGCGATGAGGTGCTCAGCCAGGTCGCCAAACTCGTCGACGCCGGCGGCCGCATCGTCGTCGGGTCGACGGACGCCCCGAGCGTCCGTCTCGCCGACGGCAGCGACCGGGTCGCCGAGGAAGGCGCGTTCGTCGAACCGCTGCTTCTCCACTTCGAGGACGGCAACGCGGATGCCGCGCACACCGTCGAGGCGTTCGGTCCGGTCTCGAGCGTGATCGGGTACGACGGCATCCCCGACGCCGTCCGGCTCGTCACCCTCGGCGGCGGCTCCCTCGTCACGAGCCTGGCCACCCACGACCCCGCGGTCGCCACCGAAGTGATGACGGGGATCGCGGCGATGAACGGCCGCGTGCTGCTCCTCGACCGGGATGACGCCCGCTCCTCGACGGGGCACGGCTCCCCCGTTCCCCACCTCGTGCACGGCGGCCCGGGCCGGGCCGGCGGCGGCGAGGAGCTCGGCGGGATCCGCGCCGTCCTGCACCACATGCAGCGAACCGCGATCCAGGGCTCACCCGACATGCTGACGGCGATCACCGGGATCTGGCACGCGGGCGCGGCCGCGAACCCGACCGGCGGGCATCCGTTCCGCAAGAGCCTCGCCGAGCTCCGGATCGGGGACCAGGTGCTCTCGGCCGAACGCACGATCACGATAGAGGACATCAGCCACTTCGCCGAGTTCACCGGCGACACGTTCTACGCCCACACCGACGAGGAAGCGGCGGCGGCGAACCCGTTCTTCCCCGGCCGGGTGGCGCACGGGTACCTCCTGGTGTCGTGGGCGGCCGGCCTGTTCGTCGACCCCGACCCGGGGCCCGTGCTTGCGAACTACGGGCTGGAGAACCTGCGGTTCGTGACGCCGGTGTCGCCGGGCGACAGCATCCGGGTGGCTCTCACGGCGAAGCAGATCACCCCGCGGGAGACCGACGAGTACGGCGAGGTGCGCTGGGATGCCGTGATCTCGAACCAGAGGGACGAGCTGGTCGCCAGCTACGACGTGCTCACCCTCGTGGCGAAGGAGTAGCGGGCGGGGTCGGCTGCCTGCTGGGGGCGCCCCGCGCGGGTGTTGCAGCGGTGCGCGGGTGAAAATGCACCCGCCCACGGCCAACGGACCCGCGCGTGCTCCTGGCCCCGAGCCAGGGGGCTGCCCGGACGGTCATGGACAGGGAGCCTCCCGGCCACTAGCTTCGGACCATGACTGACAACGCCGCCCGGACCAGGGCTCCGTATTCGAGAGAGATGGTCGCACTCCCGATGGGCCTCTGACGATGAGCCGGGAAGAGACCGACACCTACCTCGCCCGGAGCAGCCAGCCACTGAAGGGTGCGCTGCGGGACCTGTGCGACCTCATCCGCGCCGTCGACCCGCGCATCGACGAGAGCATCAAGTGGAACGCGCCGAGCTTCTCGATCGACGACCACTTCGCGACGACCGGCTTCTCTCCGGCCGGCGCGCTCCGGCTCGTGCTCCACACCGGTGCGGCGAAGCGGGCGGTTCCTCTCGTGCTCGACATCGAGGATGCCGGGCTGCCGTTCGCGTGGAAGGGCACCGACCGCGCCGTGCTCACCTTCACGTCGGAGGAGGACGTGCACGACCGGGCCGATGCGCTCCGTTCGGTGCTCCGGCAGTGGATCGCGCAAACGCAGCGCTGACGCCGGCAACGCCGGCCGAACTCGGGCGGCGCGGGTCCAGTTGCGCTGCGCGCGTGAAACCGCACCCGCGCGCGCCGAAAACACCCGCGCCGGTGGCCAACGCCGCCGGCGACCGGAGCGCTGAGGGGTGCGTGTAGCGGGTAGCGGGTAGCGGATCACGCACGCTCGGCCTCCTCACCCGCGCTCGCGCGGGTCCGTTTGCGCTGCGCGCGTGAAACCGCACCCGCGCGCGGCGAAAACACCCGCGCGACGTGAAGCCAGTCCCCGTGAACGCGCGATCGCCGGAAGCCCCGGGCACCCGAGCGGCCAGCGGGTCAGCCGACGAGGTCGCCCGCGGGACGGGACGGAGGCATCCGCAGCCCGTCGAGGGCGACGGCGAGCACGTCGTCCGCCAGTTGTTCGGTGCTCTCCGGGCCTCCCGGCCGGTACCATTCGACGATCGAGTTGATCATGCCGAACAGCAGCCGGGTGACGATCCGCGGGTCGATGTCGCTGCGCAGCGAGCCCTCATCGCGGGCCTCAACGACGAGCGCGGTGACGAACCGGTCGAAGGCCCGCCGGCGGGCGAGGGCGTCGCGCTCCACGTCGGTGTTGCCGTGGACGCGCAGAAGGAGCGTCACGTACGACAGGTTGTTCACGAGCACGACCACGGCGCCGCGCAGCACGAAGGCGAGCCGGTCGGCCGCCCGCCCGTGCAGGGCTTCCGGAGCGGTGAGCACACCCTCCAGCGCGGTGAGCGCCTCGTCCAGGGCGAGCCGGAGCAAATCGCCCTTCGACGGGAAGTGGTGGTAGATCGCGGACTTGCTCAGCCCGAGCCGCGCGGCAAGCACACCCATCGAGGTCGCGTCGTAGCCGTGCTCGATGAACGCGGCCACCGCGATGTCGAGCACCTGGCGCTGGTCGTATCCCGGACGGCCACGCTTCGGCTCGTCCGGCAGAGACGACGAAACGGATGCCGGCGCGGCAGCGGGTTCGGGGGAAGATGGCATGTCGGACAAGTCTGCCACGGGCGGAAGGCTGGTCACCGCAGGTCGTACAGTCGCTTGAGCTTGCCGGCGCTGCGTTCGAGGGAGCCGGGTTCCTCGAGCTGCACCCGGACGGTGGTGCCGATCTGCACCTTGATCCGCTCCGCCAGCAACGGAGCCGCGCGATCCCGCGCCGCGGCATCCGCATCCGGGCGCGGTTCGATGCGGACGAGGAGGTCGTCCATCCGGCCGCGCCGGGACAGTTCGAGGAGGAAGTGGGGCGAGAGGGCGTCGATCCCGAGCGCGATCTCCTCGATCTGCGTCGGGAACAGGTTCACCCCGCGGAGGATGATCATGTCGTCGTTCCGCCCGGTGATCTTCTCCATCCGCCGCATCCCGGGACGCGCCGAACCGGGGCGGAGGGTGGTCAGGTCGCGGGTGCGGTACCGGATCACCGGGAACGCCTGCTTGGTGAGCGAGGTGAAGACCAGCTCACCGGCCTGCCCGTCGGGCAGCGCCGCCCCGGATTCGGAGTCGATCACCTCGGGCAGGAAGTGGTCCTCCCAGAGGTGCGGCCCGTCCTTGGTTTCGATGCACTCGTTGCCGACACCCGGCCCCATCACCTCACTGAGCCCGTAGATGTCGAGGGCGTCGATGTCGAGCCGCTCCTCGAGTTCCTCGCGCATCTGGTTCGTCCACGGCTCCGCTCCGAGCACGCCGGCCTTGAGCGACGTCGTGCGCGGGTCGATGCCCTGCTCGATCATGCAGTCGACGATCGTCAGCAGGTAGGTGGGCGTGCACAGGATGACGTCCGGTTCGAAGTCGACGATCAGCTGAACCTGGCGGGCCGTCTGCCCGCCGGACATCGGAATGACGGTCGCACCGAGCTCTTCGATCCCGGCGTGCGCGCCGAGCCCGCCCGTGAACAGCCCGTACCCGTAGGCGTTGTGCACTTTCATCCCGGGGCGGACTCCGGATGCCCTCAGGGAGCGTGCGACCAGTTTCGCCCAGTTCCGGAGGTCCTCCGTCGTGTAGCCGACGACGGTGGGACGGCCGGTCGTGCCCGACGACGCGTGGACGCGCGCGACCCGGTCCATCGGCACGGCGAACATGCCGAAGGGGTAACTGGCGCGGAGGTCGTCCTTGGTGGTGAACGGCAACAGCCGGATGTCACTCAACTCACGGATGTCGCCCGGCTGCACCCCGAGCTCCTCGAACTTTCTGCGGTAAGCGGGCACGTTCTCCCAGGCGTGGCGAACGGTCCACTGGAGCCGGGACAGCTGCAGCGCCTGAAGCTCGTCGCGCGACATCCGCTCCTCGGCGTCGAGCTCGGTCTCGGAGGGAGCCGAGAAGTGTGCTTTCGTTCCAGTGGCCATGGTTGCTCCCGGGTGTCAGGCGGTCGGGCGGTCGGGGACGGCGCGATTGGTGGTGAGGCTCCTGCCGCGGAACTCGGCGACGATGTGCTCGCCATCCGAGACCTGCACGTCGTAGATGCCGCTGCGGCCGCTTCGGGTGCGGGTGACCGCGGTGGCGGTCAGCGTCTGGCCGAGCGTGGTCGCGCGGAGGAACACGATGTCGGCACCCGCAGCGAGGGTGACCCGTTCGTCCTCGTTACAGGCGATGGCGAACGCCGTGTCGGCGAGCGCGAACACCATCCCGCCGTGGGTGACGTCGAACCCGTTCAGCATGTCTTCGCGGATCGTCATCGAGACGACCGCATGCCCCGGATCGTCGCGGTGGACGACCATCCCGAGGGCGGCGGATGCCCGATCCCGCGCCATCATGGCGCGCACTCCGAGTTCGGGGGACCCTGTCATCTGGAACCTCGGCAATCTCGACTGTGAGCGCTCAGCTGCTGCAGCGATCGACATTGCCGCCGCAACGTCGACCAGTATATACTAAGTGAACGATCGTTCAGTAATGCGGGGTGCGAAGGAGTCCGGGAATGAGCCAGGCCGAGTTGACGCTGCCCGAAACGGACGAGGCACAGGAACGCTACTTCCAGGAGCTCCTCGACCGGGACTCGCGGATCGAGCCACGCGACTGGATGCCGGAGGCGTACCGCAAATCGCTCATCCGGCAGATCTCCCAGCACGGCCATTCGGAGATCATCGGCATGCAGCCGGAGGCGAACTGGATCACCCGCGCGCCGAGCCTCAAACGCAAGGCGATCCTGATGGCCAAAGTCCAGGACGAGGCGGGGCACGGGCTGTACCTCTATTCCGCCGCCCAGACGCTCGGCATCAGCCGCGACGAAATGGCCGAGCAGCTGATCGCCGGCAAGGCCAGGTACTCCTCGATCTTCAACTACCCCGCCCTCACCTGGGCCGACATGGGAGCGATCGGCTGGCTCGTCGACGGCGCCGCGATCTGCAACCAGGTGCCCCTCTGCCGGGCATCGTACGGCCCGTACGGGCGCGCGATGGTGAGGATCTGCAAGGAGGAGTCGTTCCACCAGCGCCAGGGCTTCGAGATCCTGCTCGAGCTGTCGAACGGCACCGCAGCGCAGAAGGAGATGGCGCAGGATGCCGTGAACCGCTGGTACTGGCCGAGCCTGATGATGTTCGGGCCGCCCGACAACGACTCCCCCAACTCGGCGCAGTCGATGGCGTGGAAGATCAAGCGCTTCTCGAACGACGACCTGCGCCAGCGGTTCGTCGACATGATCGTGCCGCAGGCCGAGGTTCTCGGCCTCTCCCTCCCCGATTCCCTGCTGGCGTGGAATGAACAGCGCGGGCACTACGACATGGGCGAGATCGACTGGACCGAATTCCACGAGGTGCTCGCCGGCCGCGGCCCGTGCAACGCGCAGCGGATGCAGCGCCGGCGGGCCGCCCACGAGGACGGCCGGTGGGTCCGCGAAGCGGCCGCCGCCTACGCCGAGAAGCAGGCCATGGCATCCCTCGAGGCGGCGTCATGACCACCCCGGGGGAACGCGACATCACCGACACCTGGCCGCTCTGGGAGGTGTTCGTCCGGCCGAGCCGCGGCTTGTCCCACGTGCATGTCGGGTCGCTGCACGCGCCTGACGAGACGATGGCGGTGCGCAACGCCCGCGACCTCTACACCCGCCGCAACGAGGGTGTCTCGGTCTGGGTCGTTCGGGCTGCCGACATCACGACGAGCGACCCGGATGCCAAGGGCGCCTTCTTCGAGTCCCCCGCGGGTAAGAACTACCGGCACGCCTCGTATTACACAAAATCAGAGGGCGTGAAGCACCTGTGAACGACGAGAAACACGGACACGTCGACGTTGAGACGGTGACGCTCAGCGAGGAGATCGTCGACCGGGCCTCCGTCGCATCCGCCGATGTCGCCGAGTACGCGACCTGGCTCGGCGACGACGCGCTGATCCTGGCGCAGCAGCTCGGCTGGTGGATCTCGCGTGCCCCCGAGCTCGAGGAGGACATCGCGCTCGGCAACATCGCCTTGGACCTGATCGGGCATGCCCGGTCGCTGCTGCACTACGCCGGGACGGCGAGCGGGCGGAGCGAGGACGACCTGGCCTACTTCCGCGACGAACCCGAGTTCCGGTGCGTCCACCTCGTCGAGCAGCCCAACGGTGACTTCGCCCACACCATCGTCAGGCAGCTCCTGATCAGCGTCTACCTGTTCGAGCTCTACCGGCGGCTGGCCGGGTCGGCGGACCCGACGCTCGCGGCCATCGCCGGCAAGGCGGTGAAGGAGGTCGATTACCACCGCGACCATGCCTCCCAGTGGATCCTCCGGCTCGCGCTCGGCACCGAGGAATCCCGCGCCCGCCTCCTCGTTGCGCTGAACGACCTGTGGCCGTACATCGACGAACTGTTCCAGGACGAACCGCTCCACGATGCCCTCCCCGGCATCGCCATCCGGCCGTCGGAGCTGCGGGGAGCCTTCGACCGGGTACTCGCCGACCTGTTCGCTGAGGCGCAGCTCGACGAGCCGCGCACGCCCATCGCCACCGGCGGCGGCAGGCGCGGACAGCACTCCGAATACCTCGGCTACCTCCTCACCGAGATGCAGGTCCTCGCGCGCAGGCATCCGGGGGCGACATGGTGACCATCAGAACGGCAACGGCGCCGCGACGTTCCCCCGAGGCGCAGGCCGCGGCGTGGGCGACAGCCGCGACCGTCGTCGACCCGGAGATCCCTGTGCTCACCATCGAGGACCTCGGTGTGCTCCGGGAGGTGCGTGTGAGCGGTCGGGCCGTCTCGGTCGTCCTGACCCCCACCTACTCCGGCTGCCCGGCGATCGAGGCCATGCGTGACGACGTCGTCGCCGCCCTGACCCGGGACGGCTGGGGCCCGGTCAGCGTGGACTTCGCCCTCTCCCCTGCGTGGACTACCGACTGGATGTCCGAGGAGGGCAAGGCGAAACTGCGGGCATACGGGATCGCCGCGCCGAACGGGCACGCGCCCGCCCGCGACGCCGGTCCGGTGCGCGTGCAGCTGTCGGTGAAGTGCCCGCGGTGCTCCTCGCTGCGCACCCGTGAGCTGGCCCGCTTCGGGTCGACCTCGTGCAAGGCACTGTACGAGTGCCTGGACTGCCTCGAGCCCTTCGACTATTTCAAGGTCCTCTGACGATGGCCGCGAAAAACCTCGGCGCGACGAAGCACCGGGGCCGGTTCCATCCCCTCACCGTCTCGGCGATCCGACCGCTCACCGCCGACAGCGTCGAAGTCACCTTCGCGGTGCCCCCCGAGCTGCACGGATCGTTCGACTACCTGCCCGGGCAGCACGTCGCGCTGCGGGCGACCGTCGACGGGCACGAGCTCCGCCGCAGCTATTCGATCTGCCGGCCACCGACGACCGGCAGCATCAGCGTCGCCATCAAACGGGACCTCGGCGGGGTGTTCTCCAGCTGGGCAAACGAGTCCCTCCGCGTCGGCGACCGCATCGACGTGATGAGCCCGCAGGGCACCTTCACCGTTCCGCTCGACGACCTCGACGACAGGCACCTCGCCGGCATCGCGGCCGGTTCCGGCATCACCCCGCTGATGTCCCTCGCCCACACGGTCCTCGCCGCCAGCGAGACGTCCCGGTTCACGCTCGTCTACACGAACCGCACGGTGCTCGATGTGATGTTCCTCGAGGAACTCGCGGACCTCAAGGACCGGTACCCGGCCCGGCTCGCGCTGCACCACGTGCTGAGCCGGGAGCAGCGTTCGTCACCGCTCCTGTCCGGCCGGATCGACGACGAGAAGCTCGACACCATCCTGCACTCCCTCCTCCGGCCGGAGTTCGTCGACGAGTGGTTCCTCTGCGGCCCGTTCGACCTGGTCGAACTCTGCCGGGTGGCTCTGGAGCGCGCCGGAGTCGACCCCGGCGCCGTGCACTTCGAACTGTTCACCACCGGCGACCCGATCCAGGCGCAGGGCGACCGGGGCCGCCCCGTGGTCACGAACCCCGGCGACGCCACCGTCAGCATCGAGTTCACCCTCGACGGGCAGACGGCGACGGTGTCAACGCCCGTCCACGCGAACGAGAGCATCCTCAACGCCGCGCTGCGGGTCCGGCCGGATGTTCCGTTCGCCTGCGCGGGCGGCGTGTGCGGCACCTGCCGGGCGCGGCTGGTGGCCGGGAACGTCACGATGACCGAGAACTACGCCCTCGAACCCGACGAGCTCGAACGCGGGTACATCCTCACCTGCCAGTCCCACCCCACCACCGAGACCGTCGTGGTGGACTACGACGTCTGACACCCGGAAGGATCCGTCATGATCGACCTCGCCCTCGACGCCGACGTCGCCTACGTCACGCTGAACGCGCCCGCGAAGCTCAACGCGCTGGATGCCGACGCGCTCCGTGATCTGGATGCCGCGTACGCGCGCGCCGAGAAGGCGGGCGTGCGCGCGCTGGTGCTGCGCGGGGAGGGCAGGGCGTTCTGCGCCGGCCGGGACATCTCCGGCGTCGACCCGCGGACCGATGACGTCGCCGGCTACCTGGACGGACTGGTCACGCCGCTGCTGCAGCGGATGAGCGACTTTCCGGCCCCCACCTTCGCGGCCGCCCACGGGGCCTGCCTCGGTGTGGGCCTCGGCCTGCTGATCGCGACCGACGTGGTCTATGTCGCCGACACGGCGAAGATCGGCTCGCCGTTCGCGGCCCTCGGCGCCACCCTCGACTCGGGCGGGCACGCGCTCTTCACCGAACGGCTCGGGGCGCACAAGACCCTGGACCTGATCTACACCGGGCGCCTGATGTCCGGGACGGAAGCTGTCGAGTCCGGTCTGTTCAGCCGGGTGTTCCCGGCCGACGAGGTGCGTGCGGCCACGGAGGCGGCCACGGTCGCCGCCTCGACCGGGGCGACGCGGGCGTTCCTGGCCAGCAAGGCGCTCGTCGCCGAGCTGCGCGACCAGCGCCTCGGGCTGTGGGCGTCGATGACGCACGAGAACGCCGCCCAGGCGGCCCTCTGCGACACCCCCGACTACCGGGAGGGCTTCGCCGCGTTCCAGGAGAAGCGGGCCCCCACCTTCACCGGCCGCTGAGCCCGGATGCCACCGCCGTCGTCACAGGCGTTTGGGTTGCCGCTGCACGTCTCACGCGGGTCTATTCGCGACGCGCGGGTGCAATTTCGCCCGCGTGGGCCCGTCGCACCCGCGCGAGCCGTCCGCGCAGGCTGTCCGTGGCATCGGGTTTGCTCCAGCAGCGATTTGCCGTTCCGCCGTCTGGGGACGCTGGTAGCGAGGCCGCGCCGGTCTCTTTGCAGCACGCCGGTGTCACCGCACCCGCGCCGGACAAGACGACCCGCGCAGAGCCCGAGCAGGGCCGGAACCGAGCGACTCAGGCGTTCACGTCGACGACGGTTCGCCCTCGAACACTCCGCGAGTTGCTACCTTTGCGGGGGTCCGCGCGGCTGGGAACCACCCCAACTTCAGCAATTCGCGTGGGGGTCAAGCCGCGGCATGGCCGAGGTAGGCGTTCCGCACCTCGGGCAGTTCGACGAGCTCGCCCGGGGTGCCCTCGAGGACCACCCGGCCGCGTTGCATCACGACCGCCCGGTCGGCGATCCCGAACGAGGCGCGCACGTTCTGCTCGACCAGGAGCACCGCCATCTTCTTCTCGACCTTGAGCCGGGCGAGCACCTCCATGATCTCGGCCACCACCTTCGGTGCGAGGCCGATCGACGGCTCGTCGAGCATCATTACGGTCGGGGATGCCATCAGGCCGCGCCCGATCGCGACCATCTGCTGTTCGCCACCGGAGAGGGTCCCTGCGGCCTGCGCCAGCCGGGTCATGAGCCGGGGAAAGAGCTCGAGCACGGCATCGAGGTCGCCCTTACCGCCTTTCGACCACGCCCCGAGCATCAGGTTGTCCCGCACCGAGAGGGTGGGGAAGCACAGCCGGTTCTCGGGCACGTGGGTGAGCCCGAACCCGGCCATCCGTTCAGCCGCCCGGCCCGTGATCACCCGGTCGTCGATCCGGACCGAGCCGGCGCTCGGCCGGATCAGGCCGCTGACGGCGCGGAGCAGCGTCGTCTTTCCCGCGCCGTTCGAACCGACGACGGCGAGGATCTCCCCATTCTGCACACTCAGCGAGACGTCGTGCAGCACGGCCAGCTGGCCGTAGCCGGCGTCGAGGTTCGCCACAGAGAGGGTCATACCAGCTCCTCGAGTTCGGATTCCGCTTTCTTCACGTCGGTGCCGAGGTACGCGACCATGACCGCCGGGTCGTTCCGCACCGCCTCCGGTTTTCCGTGGGCGATCAGCACGCCGTCGTCGAGGACGGCGACCGAGTCGGCGAGCGACATCACCTGACCGACGTCATGCTCGACCAGCACGATGGTCAGCCCGGCGTCGCGCAGCGCGCGCAACAGGTCGGCGAGCATGTCGCGCTCCTGCCCGCTGAGCCCCGCCATCGGCTCGTCGAGCAACAGCACCGCCGGCTCGGAGGAGAGGGCGCGGCAGACTTCCATCATCCGCTGGCGGCCGAACGGCAGCGAACCGGCCGCGACATCCGCGGCATCCGTCAACCGCATCGACGAGAGGATGTCGGACGCGGTGCGCCGGTTCGCGTGCTGCTCCGTCCCCTGCAGCCCGAGCATGCCGCGGAGGATGCCGGCTTTCCCGAGACGGTACCGCCCCATGTAGACGTTGCCGACGACATCCGTCGAGGTGAACACCTGCAGGTTCTGGAAGGTTCGGGTGAGGCCGCGGAGCGCTGAGACGTGCGGTTTCCTGCCGGCGATCTGCTGCCCGAGGAACGTCACCGTGCCGGAGCTGGGGCTGAGGGCGCCGGAGATGATGTTGAAACAGGTGGTCTTGCCTGCCCCGTTGGGTCCGATCAGGCCGAGGATCTCTCCGGCGGGCACGGTGAGGTTCACCGCGTCGAGGGCGACGACGCCTCCGTAGCGTTTGGTGAGCCCGGACACCTCCAGGATCGTCTCCCCCCGGGGAACCGGCGAGCTCACCCGGGGAAGCTGGGCGACAGGTTCATCGGAAGCGGCCACCTCCGCTGCGCCGGTGTCGCCGGCTGCCCGCCCACGCCTGAGGCGCTTGCGCGCGGCATCCCAGAGGCCGATCACGACCTGGTGCAGCCCGCCGGGCAGCAGGAGGATCACGAGGATGAGCACGAGGCCGAAGCCGACGAGCTGCACTTCGCCGGTGGCGCCGGGGATGAGGATCGGGATGAGGTCGCGGAGCCCTTCGCCGAGCAGCTCGATCAGGACGGCTCCGGCGAGCGCGCCCCAGACGGATGCCAGCCCGCCGATCACCACCATGAGGAGCAGTTCGACGGAGAGGTGGAACTCGGCCACCTGCGGGCTCACGATGCCGACCTGGTAGGCGTAGAAGACTCCGCCGAGCCCGGCGAACCCGGCCGAGAGAACGAACACCTTGAGCCGGAGGGCGTACGTGTTGACGCCCAGGGACTCGGCGGCGAGTTCGGAATCGTTCACGGCCGACAGCGCGCGCCCCGCCCGGCTGCGGGTGAGGTTGATGGCGAGCACCAGCCCGACGATCACGAACGGGGAGACGAACCAGAAGAAGTAACCGTTGTTGCTGATGGGGATGCCGAACACCTCCGGACGCGGAATCCCGTAGATGCCCGTGGTGCGCCCGGTGAAATCCCACTCGCGCACGGCGATCGCGACGATGAAACCGAGCCCCAGGGTGGCGAGCGCGAGGAAGTGGCCCCTGAGCCGCATCAGCGGAAGGCCCACGAGGAGGGCGACGAGCATCGCACCGGCAACGCCGATGACGGCGGCGACCGGGCCGGGCAGGTCGAACGTCGTCAGTAGGATGGCGTGCGTGTACGCGCCGATGGCGAAGAAGGCGGCCTGGCCGAGGCTCACCTGCCCGGCGAGGCCCATCAGCAGGCTCAGGCCGATCGCCGGCAGCGCGAAGATCATGGCGAACACCGCCACGTTCATGAGCGAGGACGACACGACGAACGGGATGATCACGATGGCGACGACGAGGGCGGCCACGCCGAGGATCGTCCCCCGGTTCCTGGTCCAGTACCCGCCGGCGAGATGCGCGTCGCTGACGAAAGCCGTTTCGGTGGGAAGCGCCATGGGTCACACCCTCACGGGAACGGAGCGGATCAGCAATCCGGACGGACGGATGATGAGCACGAGGATCAGGATGAAGAACGCGACGGCATCCCGCAACCCGCTGGCGATGTAGGCGGAGACGTACGCCTCGAGCATGCCGAGAAGCAGGGCACCGACGATCGCCGCCCGGAACGACGACAGCCCGCCGAGCACCGCAGCCACGAATCCCTTGAGCCCGAGAAGCAGGCCCCCTGACCAGATCGACAGGGCCACCGGCGACGACACGACGCCCGCGACGGCGCCGGCGACACCCGCGATGGCGAACGCGATCACCGCGGCCATCACCGGTGAGATGCCGACGATCCGGGCGGCGTCGGGCTGCTCGGCACAGGCACGGAGCGCTTTGCCCCACCGGGTCTTCTCGTAGAAGAGGAGGATCGCTCCGCCGACGACGACGAGTGCACCGAGCATCCACAGGTCCTGCGACCGGATGCTCACCCCTCCGATCGAGAAATTCTGGCCCGGGAACGCCGGCAGACCCTCGGCTTCAGGCCCCCACAGCAGCAGCATGATCGACTGCAGCAGTGTCGACACCCCCAGGGTCAGGATGATCGACACCAGGGTGGTCAGGTTCTTCACCCGTGCGAGGATCAGCCGGTCGACGGCTACGGAGACCAGCGCGACCGAAAGGATCGCGATCAGGATCGCCGCCATCAGCGGCATCCCCGCGGCGGTCATCCAGATCGCGCCGAGGCCGGCGAGCATCGCGTAATCGCCCTGGGCGATGTTGATCACGTGTCGGACGGTGTACACCGCGATGAGGCCGACGGCCAGGAGAGCGTAGACGGATCCCTGCGACAGCCCCGCCAGCGTGAGCTGCAGGAAATCGGTCATCGTTACTCCTTGTACAGGTTCCAGCGCCCGTCCTTCGCCTCAGCAAGGATGAGGGCCGAGGCGTCGAGTCCTGAATGGTTCTCGGGGGTCATGGTGAAGATGCCCGAGATGCCGACCAGGTCGGTCGTCTTCTCGATCTGGTCCCGGAGCTCCTCCGGATCGGTCCCGACCTCGGTGATCGCGGTGATCGCCACCATCCAGGCGTCGTACGCGTGCCCGGCGAACGACGACGGCGCTTCGCCGGTTTCCTCCTCATACGCGGTCTTGAACTCCTCGATGACCTCGAGCTGCGGGTCGTCTTCAGGAAGCTGGTCGACGACGAGAAGCCGGCCCATCGGAGCGATCGCCCCGGTTGCGGCGTCACCCGCCGCATCGAAGAAGGCCTGGTTCGCGACACCGTGTGACTGGTAGACCGGCTTGCCGACGCCGAGGTCGACGAACGCCTTCTGCGCCAGCCCGGCAGACGGGGTGATGCCCCAGATGATCACAGCGTCGGAACCCGACGCGCGGATGTTCGTCATCTGCGGGGTGAAATCGGTGGCACTCGGTTCGAACGCCTCGACCGTTCCGAGGGTGATACCGCGTTCGGCGCCCAGCTCGGTGATGATCTCAGCGACTCCCTCACCGAATCCGGTGGCGTCACGCACGAGGTCGATCGTCGTGTACCCCTTCTCTTCGGCGTCGTCGAGGATGCGCTCGAGCACGACGGTGTCGTTCTGGGCGGTTTTGAACACCCAGTCGGAGCCTTCCACGATCGCCGCGTTGGCAGCGACCGAGATCATCGGGATCTGCGCCGCTTCGACGATCGGGCGCATCGCGATGCTCGGGCCGGTCCGGGAGGCCCCGATGATGAGGTGCACGTTGTCGCTCTCGATGAGTTGCGTCGTGGCCTTCGCTGCCCCGTCCTCCGTCGACTGGTTGTCTTCGATGATCAGCTCGACCTCACGGCCGTCGATGCCCCCGTCGGCGTTGAGCTGGTCGGCGAGCATCGTCAGCGTCTTCTGCTCCGGCACGCCGAGGTTCGCCCCCACACCGGTGATATCGAGGACCGCGCCGATCGTGATCGGTCCGGTCTCCTCCTCCCCGCTGTCGTCTCCGCCTCCTCCGCCTCCCAGGTTGTCGCTGCTGCAGCCGGCGAGGGCGACAGCGGTGAGGAGGGCGAGGGGCGCGAGGTACCGGAGGCGAGACTGCTTCATCGAAATCTCCTTCATTGGGTCCGGAGTTGCTGACCGTTCGGTCAGGAATTCGGATGGGGAAAACGATATCGGGAGTCGGGACCCGCCTGCAAGCACGGCAGGGTCTCGTTACCCGCTTGCAACCTCGCACTCCAGGCGTGAACTGAGCCCGCGGGTGCTGGCTCCTTCCAGCTCGGCGGCGTAGAATCCGGGCACTGCAGTGGCCGAACGAAGGATGTTGATCGTGTCGCGTAAATCGCTCAAATGGCTTCCGGCCGTTCTCGCCCCTGCACTGATCGCTGCCGGCGTCGTCGCTGTCCCGCTGCAGGCGGGAGCCTCTGTCGATCTCCCCGACAAGACCGCCAACGAGGTCCTGCAGCTGATCGCCGAGAGCACCGAGGACTCGTTCTCCGGCACCGTGGTGAAGACCGCGAACCTCGGCCTCCCCGAGGGGCTCAGCGCCGGCCTGTCAGGGATGTCCGAGTCCGCGCCCGGGGGCATGAGCGGCATGACGGGGGACGCCGGAGCAGCAGGTGCGCTTGCGTCAGGCCTGGAGCTGCTGAGCGGATCGCACGAGGCGCGGGTTTTCGTCTCCGGCCCGATGAACCTCCGCATCCAGGTGAAGGATCGCCTCGCTGAGCGCACAGCGGTGAGCGACGGGACGGATGCCTGGTTCTACGACTCCGAAACCAATGTGGCCACCCACGTTGCCATCCCCTCCGAGGCGCGTTCGGAGCTGAGTGAGGAACTCGGGAACGCGGCCGAACTCGCGACACCGGCGCAGGTCGCCGACCGGATCCTCGACAAACTCGGCGACAGCACCGACTTCGCCGTCGGCACCGATGCGCGGGTCGCCGGACGCACCGTGTACGAGCTCGTGCTCACCCCGAAGCCAACGGAAACACTCGCCGAGTCCATGTCGATCGCTGTCGACTCGGAAACCGGGCTGCCGCTGCAGGTGTCCGTCGCTGCCCGCGGCCAGGCCGAACCCGCGATGCAGGTCGGGTTCAGTTCCATCGACGTCAGCGAACCCGCTGCTGACCTGTTCACCTTCGACCCGGGCGACGGAGTGACCGTCGAGGAGCTGCCGGTTCCGACCGAGCCTCCGACGGGCACCGTCCACCCGGACCCCGGAATCGAGGAACCGGTCGTCACCGGCACCGGCTGGGACGCGATCGTCGAGATCCCGGCGGCATCCGCCCTGGAGGAACTGAGCGCGAACCCGCTCTTCGCCGAACTGACCACGGAGGCCGACGGTGGCCGTGCGTTCTCGAGCGCCCTGGTGACCGTCTTCTTCACCGACGACGGACGCGTGCTGGCGGGCTCTGTCCCCCTCGACCGGCTCCAGGCCGCGGCGTTCTGACGTGACGGCCGACCCCGAGAAACCCGCCCGGTGACGGCGGCCGCCACCGGCGAGCTCGCCATCGAGAGCCGGGCGCTGACAAAGGTGTTCGGCTCGCAGCGAGCAGTCGATTCGATCGACCTCGCCGTGCCCCGCGGATCCGTGTTCGGGTTCCTCGGGCCGAACGGCTCAGGCAAGACCACGAGCATCCGGATGATGCTGGGGCTCGTGTCGGCGACGAGCGGCGACGTCCGCGTCCTCGGCGAACGGATGCCGGAACGCCTCCGCGACGTGCTCCCCCGGGTCGGCGCCCTCGTCGAGGGGCCGGCGTTCTACCCGTTCCTGTCGGGCGAGGCGAACCTGCGCCGGTTCGACAGCGCCGACAGACACGCGTCGGCGGCGACCCGACGCGCCCGCGTGGCATCCGCCCTCGACCGGGTCGGGCTCAGCGCGGCCGCTGCCAAGAAGGCGGGCGCGTACTCCCTCGGCATGAAGCAGCGGCTGGGGATCGCCAATGCGCTCCTCCAGCCGCGTGAGTTGCTCGTGCTCGACGAACCGACCAACGGGCTCGACCCCCAGGGGACACGCGAGGTGCGCAGCCTGGTGCGGTCCTTCGCCGCCGAAGGCACCACGGTGTTCGTTTCCAGCCACCTCCTCGCCGAGGTCGAACAGATCTGCACCCACGCCGCCATCATGAGCGCGGGAGCTCTCGTCGCCCAGGGATCGCTCGCGCAGCTCCGCGGTGCCGGGCAGAGTTCCGTTCGGGTCTCCACCCTCGACCCGGGTGCGGCGGCAGCCGTCCTCACCGGGTTCGGCCTGACCCCGGCACTGTTCGAACCGGCCGCGGGCGCCGCCGAGGTGTCGGCGCTGCTTCCCGATGCTTCGTCGGCGAGCGGCGGCATCGAGATCGACGCCATCCTCCCGGCGCTCGTGCGGGCCGGGGTGCGCGTACGCGGCTTCGTCATCGAGGAACCCAGCCTCGAGGAACGGTTCGTCGCGCTGACCGGGGAGGGCTTCGATGTCGTTCGTTGACACGCGAACGAAGCGCGCGGGGCTGGACCTGCTCGGTTCAGAGCTGTCCGTCCTCTTCCGCCGACGGCGCACCTGGGCGATGCTCGCCGCTGTCGCCCTCATCCCCATCCTCCTGGCCGTCGCCCTGCGCCTGTCGTCCGAGACGGTGGAGCCGGGCGAGGGTCCACCGTTCCTCGACCGGGTCACGCAGAACGGCCTGTTCGTCAGCTTCACCGCCATGGTGGTGGCGATCCCGCTGTTCCTGCCGCTGACGATCGGCGTCGTCGCAGGAGACACGATCGCCGGTGAGGCCTCCCTGGGAACGCTCCGTTACCTCCTCGTCTCGCCGGCCGGTCGCATCCGCCTGCTCCTCGTGAAGTACGCGGGAGCCGCCGCGTTCTGCCTCGTGGCGACGCTGACCCTCATCGTCGCCGGTGCCCTCATCGGCGCGCTCCTGTTCCCGGTCGGGCCGGTCACCCTCCTGTCCGGGGACGTCATCAGCGTGCCGGAATCGGTGTGGCGGTCGGTGCTCGTGGCGTGTTACGTCAGCGTCTCGCTGCTCGGCATGTGCGCGATCGGCCTGTTCATCTCCACGCTCACCTCGGTGCCTGTCGGGGCGATGGCCGCGACGGTGGTGGTGTCGGTGATCTCGCAGATCCTCGGTGTGCTGCCGCAACTTGCCTGGCTGCACCCGTGGCTGTTCACCCACCACTGGCTGGGATTCGCCGGGCTCTTGAGCCAGCCCCTCGACGCGAGCGCGTTCGGCGACAACGCCCTCCTCCAGGCCGGCTACATCCTCGTCTTCGGCGCGCTCGCCTACGGCCGGTTCGCCACCAAGGACATCCTGTCGTGACGACTCCACGGCCCGTCTGACGCGGATGCCGGCTTTCTTATCTGACGCGGATGACGACTTCGGGGCACGCAAACCGGCATCCGGGCCAAACGAAGCACCCCGCCGCACCTACCCCAAGACTTATCTGACGCGAATGCTGACTTTCGCGCGCGGAAACCGGCATCCTGGTCAAACGAACCACGGATGCCTGTCAGCGCGCATCCTGTCGTGACGGGGTCCGCGGGCGGGTGTATCGTCGGAAAAGACCACTGGTTGGCTTTGACCGGTTGAGCTTCCCGGATTTGGGTGGCAGGTCGTACCGCACGTCGTGCTGCACCCTGCCCACAAACGCCCAGATCCGAGGTCTCATGGCATCCGCCCACCCCTTCTCCTCCCCTGCTCGCCCTCTCCTTCGGCGCTCCGTTCCCGCGCTCGGCCTCACCGCTCTGCTCCTGCTCACCGGCTGCGCAGCGGAGAAGGCACCGGCGGCCGCCCCCGTCGAGTCGACCGCACCGGCGGCATCCGCGTACCCGCTCACGCTCGAGAACTGCGGCGCCGAGGTCTCTGTCGAGAAAGCACCCGAGAGGGTGCTCACCATCAAGTCCACGTCGACCGAGATGCTTCTCGCGCTCGGGCTTGAGGACCGGCTGATCGGGCGCGCCTTCCCCGACGGGCCGATCCCGGAGGATCTCGGCGGGACGGACGTGCCGGTGGTGAGCGACAAGGTGCCTGGGCAGGAGGCCGTGCTCGCCCTCGAACCGGACTTCATCTTCGCGGGCTGGGAGTCGAACTTCTCCGCTGACGGCGCCGGCGACCGCGCCACCCTCGCCGGCCTGGGCGTGAACACCTATGTGTCACCGGCCGCGTGCCAGGCGGCCGGCAAACCGGACAAGCTCGGGTTCGACGACGTCTTCGACCAGATCACCGAGGTCGGCGCGATCTTCGACGTGCCGGATGCGGCAGCCGAACTCATCGCCGAACAGCGAACAGCCCTTGACGACCTCACCCCCGCCTCCGACCTGAGCGCCCTGTGGTACTCAAGCGGGTCGGACACCCCGTTCGTCGGCGCCGGCAGCGGTGCACCGCAGATGATCATGGACGCCGTCGGGGTCACGAACATCGCCGCGGACGTTGACGAGTCGTGGTCGCCGTTCAACTGGGAGTCCGTCGTCGACGCGAACCCTGACGTGATCATCCTCGTCGTCTCGGACTGGGGTACCGCCGAGAAGAAGATCGGTGTGCTCCAGTCCAACCCCGCGACGGCGAAACTGGACGCCGTCGTGAACGAACGGTTCATCACCGTGCCGTTCGCTGCGACCGAAGCGGGCGTGCGCAACGTCGAAGCCGCCGCGACCATCGCCGAGCAGCTGGAGTCGCTGGGACTGTGACCGCGACGATCGCCCGAGGCACCCGCCCGGCGCCCCCTGCCGGGCGGGCGCTCCGGCGCGTGCCGACCAGCGTCTGGGTCGTCGTGCTGTCGGTGGTGCTGTTGCTGTCGATCGTGTTCGCCGTGACCTTCGGGCCGGCCGACATCCGGCCCGCCGAAGTGTGGGGGTCGATCCTCGGCCACCTCGGGCTCGACCCGACGGCGTTCGGCGGTGAGGTGCTTTCCCCGCTCCGCGACGGGATCGTCTGGGAACTGCGGATGCCACGGATCCTGACGGCGGCCGCGGTCGGCGCGGGGCTCGCCCTCTCCGGAACGGTGATGCAGGCGATCACCCGCAACCCGCTCGCCGACCCGTACCTCCTCGGGTTGTCAGCCGGGGCATCCCTCGGTGCCGTCGCGGTGATCCTCCTCGGCGTCAGCCTGATCCTCCCGGTCGCCGCCTTCGCCGGCGCGCTCGCCGCGCTGCTCGCCACGCTCGTGCTCGCCGGGGCGGCCGGCTCCCTCACGCCGACCCGCACCGTCCTTGCCGGACTGGCCGTGTCGAGTTTCTTCGGGGCGCTCACCAGCCTGGTCATCTTCTGGTCGGCGACCGGGGACACCTACCGTGAAATCCTCAGCTGGCTGCTCGGTTCGCTCAGCGGCGCCCGCTGGCCGGCCGTGGCGATCGCGCTCGGCGCCCTGCTCATCGTCGGGATCCCGCTCATGCTGACCGGGCGCACACTGGACGCGTTCGCGTTCGGCGATCACGCGGCATCCGCCCTCGGTGTCGGCGTCAACTCCACCCGCTGGCTGCTGCTCACGGCGACGGCACTCCTGACCGGCGCCATGGTCGCGGTCTCCGGTTCGATCGGTTTCGTGGGGCTGATCCTGCCGCACGCGGTCCGGCTCGTGGCCGGGCAGAGGAACCGGGTCGTGCTTCCGCTGTCGGCGCTGGCCGGCGCGATCTTCCTGATCTGGATCGACACCGGTGCGCGGACCCTGTTCGATCCGCGGGAGCTGCCGGTCGGCATCCTCACCGCCGTCGTCGGCGCCCCCGTGTTCGCGCTGCTGCTGCTCCGGGCGAGGAGGATCCGATGACCACGACGGGATCGGCACACGGCATCGGCGACGCCGTCTCGACGGCTGCGCCCGCTGCCCTCGCCGCCAGCCGGCTCTCGTTCTCCCGGAACGGTCAGCTGGTGATCGACGGGGTCGACATCGACCTGCCCGTCGGCTCGTTCGGCGCCGTGATCGGGCCGAACGGCGCCGGAAAGTCGACGCTGCTGCACCTGCTCGTCGGCACCCTTCCCGTGGACGCCGGGGCCGTGCTGTTTGACGGCGCCGACCTCCTGGCCCTCCGGCGCCGCGACCGGGCCCGGCTCGTCGCGCTCAGCGAGCAGCACGGCGACGGCGACACGGGCCTGCTCGTGACCGATGTCGTGCTGCTCGGGCGCACCCCGCACATCGGCCGGTGGTCGAGCGAGGGGCCCGCCGACCGGCAGGTGGTCGCCGACGCCCTCGCCGCGGTCGGGATGACGGCGTTCGCGGAGCGCCCGTTCGACACCCTCTCCGGCGGGGAGCGCCAGCGGGTACACCTCGCGCGGGCCCTCGCCCAGGAGCCCCGGCTGCTTCTGCTCGACGAACCGACCAACCACCTCGACGTGCGTGCCCAGTTGAGCCTGTTGTCGCTCGTGCGGGCGCAGACGGCGGCGGGTATCACCGCAATCGCCGCTCTCCACGACCTCAACGTCGCCGCCGCCTATGCCGATTCGGTGGTGGTGCTGAGTGAGGGCCGGGTCGTCGCGGCTGGACCGGCGGCATCCGTTCTCACCGGTGAGCTGATCGGCGACGTCTACGGGGTGCGCGCTGACGTTTTGCGGCACCCCCGCACGGGCCGACCGCTGATCGCGTTCGACACGACCTGAGCGGCGCGGCCCGTCGTGTGCGCATAACTCCGCCAGGGCCCGGCACCGAAAGGGAAGAACCCCGTATCTACCGGCGCCGCCCACCCGGCTCACCAAGAGTCAGGCGGAGTTATGAACCGCTCGCGTCGTCGCCGGCACGCCGCCCGGCCTGGAATCCGGCGGCGTACGCCTCATCCGAACCGAGCCGGAACATGTCCTTCTCCGCGGTGCGCACGAGCGCCCGTGCGCCAGGGCCGTCCTCCTCGGTGAGGAGGTGCGGCAGCCCGCGCACTACGGCGACCGGTCGCCCGGCCGCTTTGCCTTTGACCAGGTCGCCCGCCCCGGCGAGTTCGTCGGCGACGGCCGCGATGGTGACGGTGAGCGGTCGCCCTGAGGCATCCGTCTGGCCGCGCAGGTCGTCGACGACGCGGATGCCAGCGGCCCCGATCGCGATGTCGGTCTGGCCTTCACGCCACGGCCGGCCCACCGTGTCGGTGATCACGACGCCGACCGAGACCCCGAGGCGCGAACGCAGCGCGCCCCGCAGAACCCGGGCTGACGCGTCGGGGTCGACGGGCAGCAGCAGCACGGTGCCGTCCGGGGTGTTGCTCGAGTCGACGCCGGCCGCCGCCATCACGAGGCCGAGCCGGTTCTCGACGATCCGGGTCACGCCGTTCGGATGCTCCCGGCTGGCCACCACGCGCACCGTCTCGTCGGTGATCGCCTGCTCCCGGTCCGCGGCGAGAACCCGGCGGCCCTCGGCCTTCGACACGATCTTCGAGGTGATGAGGAGGATGTCGCCGTCCTCGAGGTCGGCGCCGACGGCATCCACCACGATCCGGGTCAGGTCGTCGCCCGCCGCGATCTCCCCGATACCGTCGGGGGCCCAGATGCTCAGCATGGTCAGCGCACCAGCTTCGGGAGGACGTCGCGGCCGAAGGTCTCGATCCACTCCCGCTGGTTGCGGCCGACGTTGTGCAGGTAGATCCGGTCGAAGCCGAGGTCGGCGAACCGCTGGATCTGAGCCCGGTGCACGTCAGGGTCCGACGAGACCACCATGCGGCCGTCGAAATCCTCCGGCCGCACCATCTTCGCCATCTGTTCGAACTCGAACGGCGAGCGGATGTCGGCCTTCGGAAACCGCATTCCCCCGTTGGGCCATTCGACGAGCGCGTTCCGCATCGCCTCTTCGTCGGTCGGCGCCCAGGACAGGTGCAATTGCAGGACCTTCGGCATCGTGGCGGCGTCGCGACCGGACTCGCGTGCGCCCGCCGCGAACCGCGCGAACAACATCGAGATCTTCTCGAGGGGAGCCCCGACGGTGATGAGCCCGTCGACGTGTTTTCCCGCGCGCTTCGCGGTCACCGGGCCGGCCGTCGCGACGAGGATCTCCGGGGCCACCTCGGGCATGGTCCACAACCGGGTGGACTCGAGCTTGAAGTACGGGCCGCTGTGCTTGACGTCGCGCCCGGACAGGGAGGCGGCGAAGAGTTTCTTGATGATGTCGGCGGCCTCGAACATGCGCGAGATCCGCTCCGCCGGCTCAGGCCAGTACTGACCGACCACGTGCTCGTTGAGCGCCTCACCCGACCCGAGGCCGAGCCAGTGACGGCCGGGGTACATCGACGCCAGGGTCGCCGACGCCTGCGCCACGATGGCGGGATGCATCCGGAACGTGGGCGCGGTGACCCCGGTTCCGAAATCCCCTGTCGTCCGTTCGCCGAGGGCACCGAGCACGCTCCAGACGAACGACGACTGCCCCTGCTGCGGAACCCACGGCTGGAAATGATCGGTCGCCATCACCCCGGTGAACCCGTGCTCCTCGGCCAGGGCGCTGAGCAAGACCGCTTCCTGCGGAGCGAACTGCTCCAGCATGGCGGCGTAGCCGACGGTGAGAGAACCCATGACCCCATCTTGGCGCACACTTCGCGCTGCTCCACGTCGGATAGCGTGGAGTCCATGCGCATTGCCACCTGGAACGTCAACTCGATCCGAGCCCGCGTCGGCCGCACCGTCGACTGGATGGTGCGCGAAGACATCGACGTGCTTGCCATGCAGGAGATCAAGTGCAAGCCAGACCAGTTCCCGAGTGAGCTCTTCGAGGAGGCCGGCTACGAACTGGCCGTCCACGGGCTCAACCAGTGGAACGGCGTCGCCTTCGCCAGCCGCCTCCCCATGACGGATGTCGTCACCGCGTTCACCGACATGCCCGGCTTTCTCAAGGGCGAAGAGGGCCCCGGCCTGCCGCTCGAGGCCCGGGCGATGGGGGCGACCGTCAACGGCGTGCGGTTGTGGAGCCTGTATGTTCCCAACGGCCGGTCCCTCGACGACCCGCACTACATCTACAAGCTCGACTGGCTCCGCCGGCTGAAGACGGATGCCGCCGCCTGGCTGGCCGCGAACCCGGGCGTTCCGTTCGCGCTGATGGGCGATTTCAACATCGCACCGTTCGACTCCGACATGGGTGACCCCAGCGTCGTGCCCGGCCTCTCCACTCACATCTCCCAGCCGGAGCGGGACGCCCTTGCGGCGTTCGGCGAGATCGGACTGACCGACGTGGTCCGGCCGTTCCGGCCGGAGGGCTTCACCTACTGGGACTACAAGCAGCTCCGTTTTCCCCGGAACGAGGGGATGAGGATCGATTTCATCTTCGGCTCTCCCGACTTCGCGAAGCTCGTGACGGACGCGTCGATCCACCGCAACGAGCGCAAGGGCGAAGCGCCGAGCGACCACGTCCCGGTGGTCGTCGACCTCGACCTTCCGGTCGAAGACGACGACGATCGGCCCATGATCTTCTGACGTCGGCCCGTCTTCGGGCGGGTTCCGCGGCTCCCCGCGACCGGGCACGTCCGGTTGCGGGGAGTTCTTTGTTTTTTTCTGTGTTTGGTCTTGCATTCCCACACAATCGGGCATAAAGTCACTGAAACAAAGATTCACGCTCCGGCGTGAACCCCCACCTTTGTCCGAAGGGTCAGCGTCGACATGTATGCCATTGAACGCCACGAGCGCATCGCCGAGCTTCTGCAGGCCAGCGGCCGCGTCACCGTCACGGACCTCGCCGATTCGCTCTCGGTGACCGCCGAAACCGTCCGCCGCGACCTCGACGTGCTCGAGCGGCAGGGCGCACTCCGCCGGGTGCACGGCGGCGCCGTCGCCTCAGGCAAGACCAGCCTCGTCGAGTCGACGGTCGCCGATCGCGCCGTGCGGGCACGCGAAGCGAAAGTCGCGATCGCCCGGGCCGGGTTCGCCCTCGTCGGCGACAACTTCCGCGGATCGATTCTGCTCGACGCGGGCACGACGACCGGCGCACTGGCCGAACTCCTCGCCGACTGGCGCGGCGACGAGCACATCACGGTGATCACGAACTCTGTTCCGATCGCCGCGCTGCTCCACCGCAATCCTGCGCTCGATCTGCACCTCCTCGGGGGCAGCGTGCGCGGCGTCACGGGCGCCGCCGTCGGAGGCAGCACGATCGAACAACTCGCGCACCTCCGGCCGGACATTGCGTTCCTCGGCGCGAACGGCATCTCCGCCGATTTCGGCCTCAGCACTCCGGAGGAGCGCGAGTCCGCGGTCAAGTCCGCCATGGTGCGGGCAGCCCGTCGCACCGTCGCCCTGGTCGACTCCTCAAAGCTCGGTGACGAAGCGCTCCACCGCTTCGCCGAACTCCGCGACCTCGACACCCTCATCACCGACGCCGATCCGATCGGCACCCTCTCGGCCGCCCTCGACGCCGACGAGGTGGAGGTGATCGTCGCGTGATCGTCACCGTCACACTCAATCCGTCGTTCGACCGCACGATCGACCTCGACGCGCCTCTCGAACGCGGCCAGGTGCAACGAGCCGCAAGAGCCGTCCAGGAGCCGGGCGGCAAAGGGGTCAACGTCTCGCGCGCGCTTCACACGGCCGGGATCGACACCATCGCCATCCTCCCGGGCGCGTCGACCGACCCCATGGTTCTCGCCCTCCGCGCCGATGGCATCGACGCCCGGACGGTTCCGGTGACCGCCGCGATCCGTTCGAACACCACGATCACGGAGCCGGGTGGAACGACGACGAAACTCAACGAGCCGGGCGCCCCGGTCTCGGGCGAGACGGCGACGGCGTTGCTCGACCTCATCGTCTCGCGGTCGGCGGATGCCACGTGGCTCGTTCTCGCCGGATCGATGCCCCCCGGCCTACCGACGGACTTCTACGCCGGCATCGTCTCGGAGGTGCGTGCCGCGGCCTCCCGCGGCGGGTACGACGCTCCCCGCATCGCCGTCGACAGTTCGGGTGAGCCCCTCGCCGCCCTCCTCGCCTCCGGCGAGCCCGTCGACCTGATCAAGCCGAACGCAGAGGAGCTCTTCGAGCTTGCGGCGGCGCTCGGCATCGCCGTCCCCGACACCGACCCTGAATCATTCGGTCATGACGACGACGCAGTCGTCCAGATCGCCGACCAGATCCTGCAGCGCGGGCTCGGCGCCGCACTCATCACGCTCGGCTCCCGCGGGGCCGTTCTCGCCACCGCCACCGAGGTCCTGGCTGCGGCCGCGCCACGCATCGTCGCCCGCAGCACCGTCGGCGCCGGCGACTGCTCCCTCGCGGGCTTCCTGCTCGCGTCCGAACGTGGCGACGACGCCGCCGGGTGCCTCGCCCAGGCCGTCGCCCACGGAGCGGCTGCCGCGTCGCTTCCCGGTTCGAAGGTACCCACCCTCGAACAGGCTCACCCCGGCGGCGTTGCCGTCACCCGCCGTCCCCGCGCTCTCGCCGAGTAGCGGCATCCGTTTCCACCTCACGACAACGAAGGAGTTTCGTCCCATGTCATCACTGATCACCCCCGAGCTGGTCGTCCTCGACCAGAACCTCGGAACCGACCGCGCAGCGGTCATCCGCACACTCGCTCAGCGGGTCGTCGATGCAGGTCGCGCCACCGACGTCGACGCCCTCTTCGCCGACGCGTGGGAGCGCGAGTCGAAGACCGACACCGGCATTCCCGGCGGCCTCGCCATCCCGCACTGCCGCTCCGCCGCGGTCACCGTGCCGACGCTGGTCATGGCACGACCCAACCCCGGTGTCGACTTCGGCGAAGAGGATGCCCCCGCAGACCTCATCTTCTTCATCGCGGCTCCGGCGGGCGCAGACCAGGCGCACCTGGCGCTGTTGTCAACCCTCGCCCGCTCGCTCATCCGTGAAGACTTCACCGATGCGCTCCGCAGCGCGCCCACCCCGCAGGCTGTCGTCGACCTCGTCGACGACGCCCTGGCCCCCGCGGCACCCGCCGAACCGGCCGCGACGGCTCCCGACACCGAAGCATCCGCTGCTTCCGCATCGACGACGGCCAGGCCGGTGCTCGTTGCGGTCACGGCCTGCCCGACCGGGATCGCTCATACCTACATGGCCGCGGACTCCCTGGCCGCCGCGGCCGAACGCGCCGGAGCCGAACTGCACGTCGAGACGCAGGGATCGTCGAGTGTCACACCGCTCGACCCCGCCGTCATCGACCGCGCCTCCGCCGTCATCTTCGCCGTCGACGTCGACGTGCGCGACAAGGGCCGGTTCGCCGGAATGCCGCTCGTGCAGGCGCCGGTGAAACGCGGAATCGACGAACCCGACAAAATGATCGCCGAGGCACTCGCAGCATCCACCGACCCGAACGCCCGCCGCGTCTCGGGCAGCGGAGCGGACGCCGCAACGGCCGGCGACGACGCACGGTCGGAGCACTTCGGCCAGAAGCTCAAGCGTTACCTGCTCACCGGTGTCAGCTACATGATCCCCTTCGTCGCGGGCGGCGGTCTTCTCATCGCCCTCGGCTTCCTGCTCGCCGGCTACCAGATCACTGAAAACGCGGCAGACATCGCGCTCAACAACAACCTGCTGAACCTGCCGGACGGCGGACTCGCCCAGTACCTCGGCGCCGTCGCCTACGTCATCGGCGATGCCTCGATGGACTTCCTCGTCCCCGCCCTCGCCGGCTACATCGCCTACGCGATCGCCGACCGCCCGGGCATCGCCGTCGGTTTCACGGCGGGTGCCGTCGCGGTCTTCATGAACGCGGGCTTCCTCGGCGGACTCGTCGGTGGCCTCCTCGGCGGTTTCATCGCCTGGGCGATCGGGCGCCTCTCGGTCCCGCGCTGGCTCCGCGGCCTCATGCCGGTCGTCATCATCCCGCTCGTCGGCTCGATCTTCGCATCCGGGCTCATGATCGTGGTTCTCGGCGGACCGATCGCCGCGCTCTCGAGCGGACTGACCACGTGGCTGTCCTCGCTCACCGGCGCCTCAGCCGTGCTGCTCGGTCTCATCCTCGGCACGATGATGGCCATCGACCTGGGAGGCCCCGTGAACAAGGTCGCTTACGCGTTCGCCGTCGCCGGACTCGGCGTGGCATCGCTCGAGAACCAGGTGCCGTGGACGATCATGGCCGCGGTCATGGCTGCCGGAATGGTGCCGCCGCTCGCCCTCGCGCTGGCGACCGTCGTCGACCGCAAGTCGTTCAGCGGCGCTGAGCGCGAGAACGGCAAAGCCGCCTGGCTGCTCGGGGCGGCATTCATCTCCGAGGGAGCGATCCCGTTCGCCGCGGCCGACCCGCTGCGCGTCATCCCCGCCGGCATCGTCGGAAGCGCGATCACCGGTGCGATCGTGATGGGAACCGGCGTCACCTCGCAGGCCCCCCACGGCGGGATCTTCGTCTTCTTCGCCATCGGCAACCTGGCCATGTTCATCGTCGCCATCCTCGTCGGGACGATCGTCTCCGCGGCACTGGTCGTGCTGCTCAAGCGGTTCGCCCGGCGTCGCCCGACCGCCGCAGACGCCTCGACGACGGATGCGACGACAGCCTCCGGCGTGCCGGCGACCGTCTGACCCCGTCCCATCCATCCACACCAGTCAGGAACTCCATGTCAGAACGCACAGCAGTCATCGCCAGCCGCGTCGGTCTCCACGCCCGTCCCGCATCCCTGTTCATCGACGCGGTCAAGCGCCAGCCGGTGAAGGTCACCATTGCGAAGGGCGACAGTGGCGCGCTCAACGCGGCAAGCATCCTGTCGATCATGAGCCTCGGCGCGGCGAACGGTGAGACCGTTACGCTGGCAGCCGAGGGCGACGGAGCAGACGCCGCGCTCACCGAGCTGGTGGCGCTGCTCGAAACCGACCTCGACGCCGACTAGCCTGCATGACAAAGGACCAGCCCCTCGGGGTTGGTCCTTTGTCATGGATGGAGTCAACTGGCCGTGACGATGGCGAACCCTCCTGGCTGGATCGTGACGTGGGCAGGGCCACTGATTGTGTACGAGGCGAGAAGCCGCCCGCCGGAGTCATAACTCCGCAGCGTGCCGGGCCCGCCGCCCTCGTTCATGGCGACCCGCTGCGGGATCCCGCTTGACGAGTGCGCGAGTTCGGTGCTGCCGATCGGGCCGGAGAACACGAGCCGGCCGATCACCGGCCGCACGATCAGCGCGTCAAGCGCCACCGTGCCGGTCAGCGTCGTCACCGACACGGCGGACTGCGATGCCGGCAGGCTGGTTCGCAGGGACTGCGGTAGCAGGGCCCCGGGAACGGCGGTGACGCCCTGGTCGCCGACGCCGTGTTTGAGCACGCCCAGCGGAATGACGCCGCCGCGCCACAAGGACTTCGCCTTTCCGTTCTCAGCGGAGAAGACCACCGGCTCGATCAGCCGGGCCGTCTCGGATGCCGGCAGACGGAACGTGGCGGTTTCTCTCTTGTTCAGTTCGAGATAGCCGGAACCGGAGTACTGCGATTCGCCCGTCCAGGTCGCTGCGGGCTTGACGACAGAACCCGTCGTTGTGCTTGTCGTTTCGGCCTCGACGACCGTCAACCCTGAGCGGGACTCCACGGTGGTGAGCCCGACGGCCCGCTCGGCGACATCCGGATGGGCGTCGAGGGCGAGCATCGACAGCAGCCCGTGGATCGTGCTCTCGGCGCCGCTGTTCCGGTTGATCTCGCCCTCCGGGTTGACCCCGTCATAGGTGACCCCGGTGTCAGGGTCGTAGATCGCTTCGCCGGAGGCGTTCGTGCCGAAGTACCAGCTGCCGAACAGTGACGCCAGTTCCTCCAGCCCGGGCAGCCCGGCCACGTCGGCAACGGCGAGCAGCGACTGCAGGCGCGAGTCCACCCCGTAGGCGATCTGGGTCCTGTCGATCGGGGTGGGCAGCCAGGCATTGTCCGGACCGCCTGCTGTGAGCAGGATCGGGTCGAAGACGGCGGAGTCGGTGATGGCCGGTGCCAGCAGCTCCGGCCTGTCGAGGGTCGCGGATGCCGCGGCGAGGGCAGCAGGCATCTGCGTGCCCCAGGCGTGCCAGATCGACCGTGACTCCGCCCACGGCAGGATCGCGCCGTACGGCCAGTCCTGAGCGTCTCCCGCCCCCATTTTGGCGATGCCCTCGGCCAGTTGTGACAGGGCGTCGCGGGCTGCGGCATCCGTCGGCGCTGCCTCCACATAGGCTGCGAGGCCGAGCACCGCTTCGGCGCTGGCATCGGCACCGTTGGTGATCAGCCAGGCCGGCAGTTTCACACCGTCGACGACGAGGTAGTCGCCGTAGGCATCGAGGACCTGGCGGTCGACGGCAGCCACGCTGAGTTGCAGCCGGTCCTGCAGGAAGGCGGCGAACTCGGGATCGACGTCACGGAACGCCGCATAGCCCTCGCCGAGTGCCCAGAGGGTGCGGGCCAGCCAATAGCTCTCTGCGGAGTCCGACGGATCGGGAAGCTCCACCGGTTTGGCGCTGGGGTTCAGCGTCCCGTCTGCCTGCATCCACAGCACGACGTTGCCGGCGTTCGGCCCTGTCGCCGTCTGGAAGTAGGCGACAGACCGGAGCAGTTCATACGCCTTCTGCCGCGACGCGTCGTCGTCGAACTGCTGCCAATGGCGGAGATAGACCACCGCGGCGCGGGTCACATCGTCGGCGTTGAACGCTCCCTGTCCCCAGTAGCCTGTCGCCGGATCCGGGTCTCCGCCGCCGACCAGCTCGAACGTGCCGTCGTCGTTCGCATTTGCGTACGTCCACGGCATGACGAGCGACGGTTCCTCGGCCAGCCGATACGTCGTGTGTTCCTCGGTCGCCGCAGGGGCGACATCGTCCAGGAGGAAGTCGAGGTGCGCGACATTGGTGAGCGGCTCAGGAGCGGCGGACGCCGGAGCTGCGGCGAGCGCACCGGTTGCGAGGAGCGCGGCGGTGAGGACGGCCAGGATCCGGTGACGGGCTCCTCGAAACATGTACCGCTCCTCTCAAGCGTCGGCGCTGTGAGTGATCGTCAGCTTACGCTCTCCAGCCGTGCAGCGCCGATCTTCGAGTCTGCCATCCCGTAGAACACGAAATGCGCATCGCCGATCTTCTCGATCGCGGTGGGAAAGACGACGTTCGGCACGATGCCGCTCTTCTCGTCGGCGGTTTCGGCGGCAAGCAGCGGTTCTTCCGTGCGCGTGACGACCTTCCACGGCTGATCGGCGTCGAGGATCATTCCGCCGGCAGCGTAGTTCACGTTCTGCTGCTGGTCGAAAGCGCGCGCCAGGACCCCGGTGACGCCGTGGTGGAGCAGCAACCAGCCCTCGGGGACCCGGAGCGGGGCGGGACCTCCCCCGACCTTGACCTCCTCGAACGGGAACGCCGGCCCGGCAAGGAACCGGTGGCCGCGCCAGAGGGTCAGGGTGCGGATGTCACGGGCGACGTCGTCGACGTGGACGAAGCTGATCCACATGCTCTGCCGGGTGTCCTCGACTCCGGCGGGCACCCGGACGCCCTGGCCGGGCTTGACCTCGTCGAGGTCCCACATCGGACGGTGCAGCACGGCGAAGCTCCGCACCCCGTCCGGGCCGGTGACCGCCTCAGGGAAGAAAACCGTGTCCTTGTTGTGGAACAGGTTCAGGTCCATGTCGAGCGCGTCGTCGTACTCGAAGAGAACCGGACCGAGCCGGGTCCACTCGCGGAGGTCTGTCGAAATCGCGATCGCGCTGCGGGGTCCGAGCGGGCCGTAGGCGACATACGTCATCACGTGAAGGCCGAGCTCGTCGATCCAGGTGATGCGGGGATCTTCCACGCCGGCGTTGCCGACCCCGCGTTCCCAGCCGCGATCGGGTGCGAGTACGACACCCTGCCGTTCGACCGAGACCGGCACGCCGTCTTCGACGACGACCCGGGCAAGGCCGACCCTGGAGACGTTCCCAGCCTCGACCATCCGCGGCAGAAGGTACAGCTCTCCGTCTGGTCCACGACCTGAGCCGGGGTTGAGCACCCCTTCGGCCTCGAGCTCGTTGCCGGGTTCTGGGGTCATCACGACCCCGACCCGGGTGAGTTTGTAGGGAAAGCGAGTGGACTGGACTGACATGTTTAGCCTTTCACCCCGGACCCGATGTCCGTGGAGACGAAGTAGCGCTGGAACCAGATGAACAGCAGGACGATGGGAGCGGCGAGCACGACGGCGCCGGCGAGCATGGAGCCGAACGGGTTGGTCGTCGACGAGGCGATGGTGGTCATGTAATTGGCGAGTGAGACGGCGAGCGGCTGGAGGCTGGAGTCCTTCGTGATGAGGAACGGCCAGAGGAACTCGTTCCACGGGCCGATGAAGGAGATCAGGATCACCGTGACCAGTGCCGGCTTCACGAGCGGGATCGCCACCTGTCGAAGCACCCGCAGTTCGCTGGCACCGTCGATCCTGGCGGCGTCGAACATCTCCTTGGGGATCTGCAGGAAGTACTGGCGGAAGATCACCACTGCTGTCGAGTTGATGAGGAACGGCAGGATCATGCCGGCATGGGTGTCGCCGAGGCCGTAGTCCCGCGCGATCATCACGTAGAGCGGGATCATGAGAAGCTGAAACGGAACGACCTGTACCAGCAGCACGATGGCGAAGGTCGTGCCCCGCCCGCGCCATTTGAGCACGGCGAGCGCGTAACCGGTGACCATTCCGAACAGGATCGTGCCGACGACGACCGCGCCGGCGAAGATGCCCGAGTTGACGAGCCCGGTGAACAGGTTGATGCGCTCGTTGATCGCGACGTAGTTCGCTCCGGTGATGTTGGAAGGGTTGGGGAAGATGCCGGCGATCGAGGTGTCGGGAGTCGTCTGGAACGACCCGATCACCATGTAGTAGAACGGGAAGAGGAAGAGAAGCGCGCCAAGGGCGAGCACGGTGCCGCGAAGGGCGGCCTGCCCGCGGGTGAGTTCGCCTGGGACGCGACGTTTCGTGGACATCAGTCTTCCTTTCCGCCGGCGAACCGGTTCTGCAGCAGGGCGATGATGAGCACGACGATGACCAGCACGACGCCGATCGCGGCCGCGAAGCCAGGTTTCCCCTGCTCAATGCCCTGCTGGTACATGATGAAGACCGGCGACGTCGATGCCCCGTTCGGCCCACCGCCCCCGGTGAGAAGGTACGGCTCAGTGAAGAGGTTCGCTCCGGTGATGGTCGCCAGGATGAGCACGAGAACCGTCGCCGGCCGAACGCCGGGAACGGTGACCGAGAAGAACGATCGAATGGCTCCGGCCCCGTCCGCCGACGCCGACTCGTAGAGTTCCTTCGGCACGTTCTGGAGGGCAGCAAGGTAGAGCAGGATGAAGAAGCCCAGTTGCTTCCAGGTGACGAACAGCGCGATCGTCGGCATCGCCAGGAGTGGGTTGATCAGCCAGCTTGGATCCGGCGCCAGAGGACCGAGGACGGTGTTGACCAGTCCACTGCCGCTGAACATGAACAGCCAGACGGCGACGACGGCGACACTTGCCGTGACGTACGGCACGTAGAAGCTCACCCTGAGGAATGTTCTGAAGTGGATGACGCGGTCGAGCGCCGTTGCGAGGACGATCGACAGCACGACGGTGAGCGGGACGTTGATGATCAGGAAGACACCGACGTTGAGGAAAGACCGCAACACAGCGGGGTCGGTCAGCGCTGCGACATAGTTGTCGAGGCCCACGAACGGCCGTTCGACCACCGCGCCGGGTGCCGAGAAGAAGTAGTCGTGCAGTGACATGTACACGGCGAAGATGAGGGGGTACGCGAAGACCACGGCGAGGAAGATCAGATAGGGCGTGCTCAGGAGTACGCCGAGCGGGTTCTTGCCGAAGATGCGTTGGAGAACGGGTCGCTTGCGCGATCCCTGCCCGGCCGCCCCACCGGGGGTGACGACCCCGGTGGAACGGCCGACCGTTTCAGAGGACATGACTTATCCCTCTTCTGCCAGAGCGTCGACCTTCTCGGCGGCCGCCTTGAATTGCTCCTCGAGGTCGCCCTCGCCGGAGATCACGGCCTTGGAGTACGTGTCACGCACGATCTGCATGATCTCGACGGTGTTGCTTCCCGGGGGCACTTCGACCATGCGGGATGCCTGGTCGCCGAACTGGGTGTATGCCGGGTTCGCTTCGAAGTAGTCCGGGTAGGTGTCGGGAAGGTTCGTGCGCAGAGGCATCTGGCCGGTGAGTTCGAGCAACTGACCGTCCTGCTCCTCGCTCGTCGCGAACTTGAGGACGTCCCACGCCGTTGCCTGGTTCTTGCACGCAGTATAGAGGCCGACGTTCTTGGCGTCGCTGAAGGTGTAGGTCTCCTCAGGTGCGATGCCGGAGCTCGTCGGCACCGGCACGGAACCCCAGTTCATGTCGCCATAGACAGAGACGGCCCACGGGCCGACGATCGACATCGCCGCGACGCCGTCCGCGAAGGCGTCGCCCTGGACCGCCTCGCGTCCGGCCAGACCTTCGTCGTAGAGGGTCTTCCAGAAGTTGGCGACGGTGATTCCTTCTTCGTCGGCGAAGACCGCTTTGCCGTCCTCGACGAGTCCCATGCCCCCGCTCTCAGCGGCGAACGTCGGGAGGAAGTCGAAGCCGACCTGGAAGAACTGGCTGTCGGTCGACGGGTTGATGGCGAACGGCGCCACGCCGGCGGCGGACAGGGTTCTCGAGGTCGCCAGGAAGTCGTCGAAGGTCGACAGAGCCGGGTTCTCCGGATCGAGTCCTGCCTGGGCGAACATGTCCTTGTTGTAGAAGATCATCACCGGGTTGGCCTTCCACGGCATCTGGAAGTAGCCGCCCTCCGGCGCCTGGTACTGCTCGGCCGAATCGCCGCTGCGCTCTTCGATGTACGAGGTCCCGTCCTCGAAGCTGGCAAGGTCGACGAGACCGCCCTGCTTCTGGAACTGCCCGACAGCGGACGGCGCGGTGTTGAAGACGAGGCAGGGGGCCGTGCCGGCAGTGATGGCAGCGCCGATCACTTCCTCGCTCGTCTTTCCCGCAGGGATTTCCTGGCCTTTGATTTGCTCGTCGGCGTTCTCGGCGTTCCAGGCCTCGACCATCGCCTTGGCCCATTCGATCTCGAATTCGTTGTTCGAATACCAGATGGTGATGTCGCCACGGGCGGTGGAGGCATCCTCATTGGCTGCGTCTCCTCCTCCGCACGCGGTGAGCGCGAGAAGAACGGCTGCCGCTGAGGCGGTCGCCGCAATGCGTGTGCGTCGTTGCACGGTGTTTCTCCTTAACTGTGCGCGGCTGCGTCAGCCGCGGTCTGATGGTGCTGGGCCGGTGGACGCCCGGATGAGGAGCGAGGCAGGGGGAAGCTCGACGCTGTCGGCAGCGCCGGTGGCCACGAGTTCGAGCAGGGTGCGCGCCGCAACCCGACCCCATTCGACGGGGTCGCTCGTGATCGTCGTGAGGGCAGGGAAGACGTAACCGGAGATGTCGGTTCCGTCGAATCCGGTGATCGACAGCTCCTCCGGAACCCGGAGGCCGCGCTGCTGGGCGACCCCCAGTCCTGCGATGGCCATCGGGTCGTTGGCGTAGACGATCGCGGTCGGGGGCTGGGCTGCGTCGAGAAACCGTCGCGTGGCATCCGCCCCGCTGGAGGCGGAGAAGTCGGTCTCGATCACCAGCGAAGAGTCGAGCCCGGCGTCGCGCATGGCGTCGTCGAAGGATCCGCGGCGGCGACCGCCGTGCATCATGTGGGGGTCTCCGGCGACGTGCGCTATCCGGGTGTGGCCGAGCTCCACGAGGTGGGCGACAGCCTCGGCGATGCCGTGGGTGTCGTCGACCTGCACGGAGGGGACAGCCACGGCGGGGTTCGGCCGGCCGAGGGCCACGGCGGGGAGTCCGAGATCGGCGAGCAGTTCGAAGCGTTCGTCGTCGGTACGGAGGTCGGTGAGGAAGACGCCGTCGACGCGGTTGTCGCCTGCGAGAGTGCGGTAGCTCCGCAGTTCCGCCTCGGCGTCCGGGACCACACTGAGGACGAGGGCACGGCCCTCTTCGGTGAGGACGGATTCCACGCCGGCGATGAATGCCGGAAAGAACGGGTCGGCGCTGATGACCTCGGCCTTGCGTCGGATCACGAGCCCGAGCGCGAACGACGTGCTCGTCGACAAGGACCGCGCGCTCAGGCTGGGACGCCAGCCGAGGTCGCCGGCGACCTCGAGGATGCGCTTGCGGGTTTCGGGCGAGACGCCGGGTTTGTCGTTGAGGGCGAACGACACGAGGCCCTTACTGACTCCGGCTGTGCGGGCGACGTCGGTGATCGTCGGCTTGCGTTGAGCCACGTCGCCTCCCCATCGAGAATCATCCGGACTTAACCGGTTTAGGCACAAGCTATACCGGTTTAGTTCGAAGGTCAAGGAAAACCCCGGGCGCCTCACCTTCGTCGCTGATCGAGTAGCCGACGGAGCATGCGGGGCCGGCGTACCGAGATCGCCGCCCAGCAGACTCCTCCACAGCAGGTTTTTCTCGGAAAGTTGTCCACACCGGCCCTTTCCCGAGGGTTCCCTGGGGTGGGAATGTCGGTGGTCGCTGGGACACTGGTGCCATGAAGGATCCGTGGGAGTCAGACGACGACCGGCCGGAGTGGATCATCCCGACCGGCGCTGAAGCTCGCGCGGGCGCGATCAGCTGGCTTCAGTTCTTCACCGTCCGTTTCGACCTGTGGCTGTTGAACGCTGGCGCTTTGGGCATGCCGGACAGCGGCGCCCTCGCCGACGGCTGCTCGAGCATCGTCGATGAGATCGCGGATTTGGACCGGGCCGAGGCCCGGCGGCAAGCGTGGAAGATCGAACGGATCGATGAGGCCCGGCGGGCGGCGGAAGCGACCCTGCACGGGGTGCGGGTGCTCGGCTCCGACCTGTCCGCGAACCAGCAGCGGGAGATGGCGCAGCGGTCCCTGGTCGCGGAACTGGCCTGCGCGCTGCGGCTGCCGGAGAGCACGGTGGTCGGGATGATCGCCGACGCCGACGCGTTGATGCACCGGCTACCGGCGACGATGACCGCGCTGCGGGCCGGGGAGATCTCCTACCGGCACGCGAAAGCAATGGTCGACCAGACCGGCACCCTCCCGCCGGAGGCCGCCCTCATGCTGGAGGGGCAGGCGTTGCCGTTCGCGCGGGTGTTGACGGTGGCGAAGTTCCGGGCGAAGACCCGGCTGCTGCGTGAGTCCCTCGACCCGGACTCGATCGCCGACCGGGTCGCGAAATCGGCGCAGGTTCGCCGGCTCGAGTTCGAACCGGCGAACGACGGGATGGCCTGGCTCAGCCTGTACACCACCGCCCCGGAGGCGACGTCGATCTACACCGCGGTCCGGGACTACGCCGTCGCGGCGCAGAGCCCGGATGATCCGCGCACCCTGACCCAGCTGACCGCCGACGTCTTCACCGACGCGCTCTCCGCCGCGCTCAGCGGAGACCTCACCGAACGCGACACTCCAGACACTCCGGACACTCCAGACACTCCGGTGCAGGGGCGAGCGCGGATACGGTTCGGGTCCGGGGCCGCGTTCCGGAAGATCCGCCCCACCGTCACCGTCACCGTTCCCGCGCTGACCCTGCTCGGGGTGTCCGAGGACCCGGCGACGCTGGACGGCTACGGCCCGATCGACGCCGACACCGCGAGGGCCCTCGCCGGGCAGTCGGACACCTGGTACCGGATCCTCACCGACCCGAAAACCGGTGCACCGATCGCGTTCGACCGCACCAAATACCGGCCCACCCCGAAGATGAAACGCTACCTCCGCTACCGCGACGGCACCTGCCGGTTCCCCGGCTGCAACCGCGCCGCCCGCCACTGCGACCTCGACCACACCCACGACCGACAGCACGGCGGCCTGACCGAATGCGAGAACCTCGCCCACCTCTGCCGAAAACACCACCGGCTGAAACACCAAACCACCTGGAAGGTGCGACAACGAGGCAACGGAGTTCTGGAATGGACCTCACCCGGAGACCGCAGCTACATCACCCACCCCGACCTGCTCCTCACCAGCCCCGAACCACCACCCGACCAGCCGGACCAGAACGACCAGCCACCGCCAGCCCCACCAACACCGAAGCGGTCGTTGAACGATCCACCGCCGTTCTGACGAAGCGGTCAGTGAACAGGAGCCGTCAGTGCAGCAGGAACGATACGACGACCAGGACCCCGACCGAGCCCACCGTGGTCAGCAGGATGGTGTCGCGTGCGAGCAGCACTCCGCGGTCGTACCTCTGGGCATAGTTGAAGACATTCTGCGCGGTGGGCAGACCCGCAAGCACGACGATGGCGAAGAGTTCGATGCCGGTGATGCCGAACCCGTACTGTCCGATCAGCCAGGCGGCGACCGGCATGAACGCGAGCTTGATGATCGTCGCCAGCAAGACGTCCCGCCGGCCTCCCCCCGGTTCGAGGATCTTCGTTCCGTGCAGGGACATGCCGTAACTGATGAGGATCATCGGCACGGCGGCCGCCCCGATCAGCCGGAACGGTTCCATCACCGGCGCGGGAATTTCGAGCCCCGTGACGGACACCAGCAGGCCAAGCACCGAGCCGATGATGATCGGGTTGCGGAAAGGTTGGGTGAGAACGCTTCGGACAGACACCTTCCCGCCGGTTCCGACGTCGAGGAGCGTCAGGGCGACCGGCGCGAACACAAGCAGCTGAAGAAGCACCACGGGCGCCGAATACGCGGCGTCCCCCAGCACATATACCGACACCGGAATACCGATGTTGTTGGCATTCACGTATCCGGAGCACATCGCCCCGACCGTGGCTTCCGGCAGTTTTCGCCGCCAGAACACAGCAGCGACGACGACGAACAAGCCGAAAGCCGCAACTGCGGCAAGGAGGGAAACGACGAGAAGCGGCGAGAACAGCCGCTCGACCTCGGCGTCGGCGAGCACGGTGAAAAGCAGAAACGGCGACAGGACGAAGAAGACGGTCCTGGCGATGACCGGTTGGCCGTGCGGTCCGAGGAGGTCGATCCGGCCGACGACATAACCGATCGCAATGATGGCGCCAATGACGCCGAAACCCGTGAGGACGCCAGACACTCGTCAATCCTGTCATGCACCGCGAGTGGCAGAGACCAGAAATCGCTGCGCTCTAGCTGTCTCGCCCCTGCGTCGCTACTCTCGAAGAATGCCCCACGTCGACGTGCCGGGATCCCGGCTTTTCTACGAGACAGCCGGCCACGCCTCGGGCGAACCGCTTCTCCTCCTCCACGCAGGTATCGCGACGTCGCGCATGTGGGATCCGCTGGTCGAGACCCTCGCCGCAGACCACTACGTGATCCGCTATGACTGCCGGGGGTTCGGGCAGACCGACTGTGAGGCATCCGGGTTCTCCAACCGCGATGACGCCCGCGCCATTCTGGACCACCTCGGGGTGTCCCAGGCGACGCTCATCGGCGCGTCGCGCGGTGGACGGATCGCGCTCGACGTCGCGGTCGAGACACCGGACCGCGTCGCGGGAATCGTCACGATCGGATCCGGCCCGGGTGGGTTCCCCGAGGTGGAACTCACCGACGAGGAAGAAGCACTCTGCACCGACCTCGACCGGGCCTGGGAAGAGCGCGACTTTCCCAGGATGATCGACCTTGAGACGAGGCTCTGGGCGATCGGTCCCCTCCGCAATGAGGACGACCTCAACCCCGAGTTCGTCCGGACGGCCTACGAACTCGGCCGAGCCAACCTGCACCACCAGCCCGGTGTGGAAGCGACCGCCGACGACCTCGAACCGCCGGCTTACGACCGGGTGGTCGACCTCGATATCCCGGCCCTCGTCACCGTCGGCGAATTCGACATCACTCCCGCGCTCGTGCAGTTCGAATACCTCGCGGCGACGATTCCCGGGGCTTCCCGGCATGTCTTCCCGAACACCGCCCACCTGCCGAGCGTCGAGCATCCGGACCAGTTCCTTGCCGTCGTGTCGCCGTGGCTGGCGGATAACGGCCTTTAGCCCGCCTCCCGCTTTGCTCGGGTGACCACGTCGTACGCGGCGAGCGCCGCCCGCCTCGTCGCGGCGAGGTCCACGATCGGGTCTGGATAGGCGTCCGTGCCCCACTCGGGCACGTTCTGCCGGATGTATTCGCCGTGCGGGTCGAACTTCTTCGCCTGCAGTTCCGGGTTGAAGATGCGGAAGTACGGGGCGGCATCCGCCCCTGAACCGGCGACCCACTGCCAGTTGAAGGCGTTGCTGGCCGCGTCGGCGTCGACGAGGGTGTCCCAGAACCATTGCTCGCCGAGTCGCCAGTCGATGAGCATGTTCTTGGTGAGGAACGACGCCACGATCATCCGTACCCGGTTGTGCATGGCGCCGGTGCGCCAGAGTTCACGCATCCCGGCGTCGACGATCGGGATGCCGGTCCTCCCGCGCTCCCACGCCCGGAGCGCTTCCTCGTTCACCGGAGGCCACGGGAACGCGTCGAACTCGCGACGCCAGTTGACGGTGGCGAGGTCGGGGGCAGCGAAGAGCACATGGGAGGCGAACTCTCGCCAGCCGAGTTCGGTGAGGAACCGGGTGGCGCCGGCTGCCGCCCTGCCGCTCGCGCCGCGTCGCGCCGCCTCGGTCTCGTGCAGCACCCGGTAGGGGCTGATCTCGCCCCAGCGCAGGTGCGGCGACAGGCCCGACGTCGCCGACTGCGCCGGAATATCGCGTTCGTCGTCGTAGGAGTCGAGCTTCTCTGCCAGGAACTCGTCGAGCAGGCGGCGGGCGGATGCCTCACCCGGCTCCCATGCGTCGCGGAGGCCCCCTGCCCAGTCCGGCTTCGTCGGCAGGAGAGCCCAGTCGTCGAGGTTCTCACTGGCCGCCTGCCCGCTCCAGCCGTCGACCGTTGCGGGTGCATCCAGCGGCGCCCGGGGCGGTGGCGCATTCTGACAGGCCCGCCAGAACGGGGTGAACACCGAGTACGGCGTGCCTTGCCCCGTCGCGATCGTCCACGGCTCGTACAGCAGCGAGGCCGCAAAACTCGCCACCTCGACGCCGTCGTCGCGGAGTCCCGTCTTCAGCCGGGCGTCGACCGCGCGTTCCGCTGCGCCGTAGCGGCGATTCCAGAACACCGCCTCGGCACCGGTCTCAGCCACGAGCACGGGAAGCACCTGCTCGGCCGCTCCGCTGCGCAGCATGAGCTGCGCGCCGACGCCCTGCAAACCTCCGGCAAGCGATGTGAGGCTCTCGTGCAGCCACCACTTCGCGGCCCCGCCGAACGGGCGGATGCCGGCGGACTCCTCATCGAGGACGTACACGGCGACAACGGGCCCGCCCCGCCGGATCGCGGCGAGCAGCGCGGGGTTGTCGTCAAGCCGCAGGTCGTCGCGGAACCAGACAACGGACGGTGTCACAGCCATTTGTTCTTCTTGAAGACGATGTAGAGGCCGATACCCATCCCGAGCATGAGGAGGATCGCGAATGGGTACCCGAGCTGCCAGTGCAGCTCGGGCATGTGGCGGAAATTCATACCGTAGATCGTGCCGATGAGCGTCGGAGCGAAGAGGATCGCCGCCCAGCTCGAGATCTTCTTCACCTGCTCGCTCTGCGCGTAGCTCGCTTCCGACAGCCTGCGGGTCTCCTCGTTCTGCCTCTGCCCGACGAGGGCGCTGTTCACCGTGAGGGCATTCTGCAGGAGCGAACGGAACGCATCCGCCCGTTCGATCACCCGGAGGACGTGGTCGTGCACGTCACGGAGGTGCCGGCGGAGTTCGACGTCGACGTCGTACTTCTCGAAACCGGCGGTGAGCGCATCGAAGACGCCGACGAGGGGCTTCGTCGCCCGCTGGAATTCGATCACCTCGCGGCTGAGCGCGTAGATGCGCTTCGACGACTCCTTGCCCTCGGTGAAGAGGGCGTCGTCGATCTCGTCGATGTCGTTCTGCAGCCCGGCGATCACGGGCGCGTACCCGTCGACGATCTCGTCGATCACCGCGTAGAGCACCGCTTCGGGCCCCCGTGCCAGCAGGGGCGCGTTGTTCTCGAGCCCCTTGCGGACGGCGGCGATGTTCGGCGTCTCCGCGTGCCGCACCGTGATGGCGAAGTCGGGGCCGAGGATGACGTGCACCTCGCCGAACTCGACGCGTTCCTCGGCATCGAGATAGCGGGCGGCCTTGAACACGGCAAGGAGAGTGTCGCCGTACCGTTCCATCTTCGGCCGCTGGTGGCCGCGGAGGGCGTCTTCGATCATGAGTTTGTGCAGCCCGAATTCGGCGGCGACCGACTGCAGTTCGGCGTCGTCGGGGCGGTACAGGCCGATCCAGGCCATACCGTGCTTCTCGTGCAGTACCTCGTAGGTGTCGTCCAGGCTCGGCGGGCTGGCCACCCGCTCACCGCGGACATACACCGCGTTGTCGACGACGACCATGGGCCACTCCTCCTCCGGCTGCATTCGCCGCTGCCCGCCAGTGTTACACAGTGTTTCGGCTCGGTGGCGACCGGCGCAAGCGCCTCGGTACCGTGGTATACCCGTCTCCCTACCCTCGGAAGCTCCGTATGCCATCCCCCAGCACCGCACCGGCACTTCCCGGCACCTCCGCTGTGCCCGGGGCGTCGGATGCCGGCTACGCGGTCGAATTCGCGTCGGTCGGCCGGTCCTTCCCCAGCGAGCACGGTGCCCGCACCGTCCTCCGCGATGTCTCCATCACCGTGAAACCCGGTGAGGTTGTGGCGATCCTCGGCACGAGCGGCTGCGGCAAATCCACCCTGCTGCGGATCGCCGGCGGCCTCGACGCCGCCTCGACCGGCCGGGTGCTCATCGACGGTTCAGCGGTCACCGACTTCGACGGTCGGACGGCTGTCGGGTTCCAGGAGCCGCGCCTGCTGCCCTGGCGCAGCGTCACCGACAACGTCGCGCTCGGCCTGCCTCGGGGCACGGCGAAGGCAGACGGCGTCGCCCGTGTCGCGCGGCTGATCGAGCTCGTCGGCCTGGGCGATTTCGCGGGTCACCGGCCGCGTGAGATTTCCGGCGGGATGGCGCAGCGGGCATCCCTCGCTCGCGCCCTTGCCCGGAACCCCGGTGTTCTGCTCCTCGACGAACCGTTCGGAGCGCTCGATGCGCTGACGCGGCTCAAAATGCAGGACCTCCTGCTCGACGTGCACGCAGCAGCACCCACCACTGTTCTTCTCGTCACCCACGACGTCGACGAAGCCCTCCAGCTCGCCGACCGGATCATCCTGCTCGGCCGCGAGGATGGCGCCGACGGCTCGACGATCGCCCAGGAGCTCGTCGTGCCAGGCACCCGTCCCCGCGACCGCGGGTCGGCGGAGCTCGCCGAGCTTCGCGGCCGGCTCCTCGACGGGCTCGGCATCGACCGTCACGGCCAGGCCCGCGGCGTCGAGTCGACGACAGCAATGCCTCACTTCCCGTACTGACCCGCTTCACGCAGCACCCAGCACCCAGCACCCAGCACCCAGCACCCAGCACCCAGCACCCAGCACCCAGCAAAGGATTCTCTTATGATTCGTAAACGCCTCTCAGCCGCGGCGCTTGTCGCCGGCGCTGCCGCCCTCCTCCTGACCGGATGTGTTGCGGGCGAGAACACCGCCGGTTCGTCGGAATCCACGACCGACCCGGCCGGCGAGATCGTCACCACCGGCGGCGAACTGAACATCGACTTCGCCACCTACAACCCGCTCTCCCTCGTCATCAAGGAGAAGGGCTGGCTCGAGGAAGCCGTCGCAGATCAGGACGTGACGGTGAACTGGATCCAGTCGGCCGGTTCGAACAAGGCTAACGAGGCCCTGCGCGCCAACGCCGTCGACGTCGGATCGACGGCCGGATCCGCGGCTCTGCTCGCGCGCGCCAACGGCTCGCCGATCCAGGTCATCGACCTGTACTCGCAGCCGGAATGGTCGGCACTCGTCGTCGGCCCGGACTCGTCCATCACCGACGTCGCCGAGCTCAAGGGCAAGAAGATCGCCGCGACTAAGGGCACCGACCCGTACTTCTTCCTGCTGCAGGCACTCGAAGAGGCCGGCCTGAGCCAGAACGACGTGACCATCGAGAACCTCCAGCACGCCGACGGCTGGGCCGCACTCCAGAACGGCTCCGTCGACGCCTGGTCCGGGCTCGACCCGATCATGGCCGGTGCCGAGCAGGCCGGCGCCAAGCTGATCTACCGCAACGTGGACTTCAACAGCTACGGCTTCCTCAACGCCACAGAGACGTTCCTCGAGGAGAAGCCCGACCTCGCCCAGACCGTCGTCAACGCCTACGAGCACGCCCGCGCCTGGGCAGCCGAGAACCCGGAAGAGACGGCGCAGATCCTCGCGGATGTCGCCGGCCTCGACCTCGAGGTCGCCACCAACGTGATCACCGAGCGCTCCAACCTCGACGTGGACCCGATCCCGGGCAGCGCGCAGCGCGACGTGCTCGAGATCATCGGCCCGATCTTCGTCGAAACCGGTGACGTCACCTCGCAGGAGCAGGTCGACGACGCCCTCGACACGATCATCAACGACACATTCGCGAAGAAGGCCGACGCCGACGCGATCGGCTAGTCGCCTGGCGGGGATCCCCGGATCCCCGCCACCCACCGCAAGAGGACCGGACATGAGCCGCAACGACAACCTGACGACCAGCGAAACAGTGCGCACCGGAACTGCATCGTCGGCCGGCATGGACGGCCAGCAACCCGTCGCCGTTCGGGCAACCCCCTCTGTCGTTGCCGCCACAAAGGCCGCCGACAAAGCAGCCGACCGCGCCGCGGGCCGTGTTCCACTCACCCGCCGCACCTGGTTCGTGATCGCCGGCGGCGCGCTTCTTCCCGTCATCGTGCTCGTGGTCTGGCACCTCGTCACCACGCTCGAACTCGTACCGATCTCGCAACTGCCGTCGCCGAGGATGGTGTTGGAAGCCGCCGTCGACCTGTTCCAGCGCGGTCAGCTCGGCCAGTACATCGCCATCTCCACCCAGCGTGTGCTGATCGGGTTCAGCATCGGCGCGCTCCTCGGACTGCTGTTCGGCGCGATCGTCGGACTGTCGAAGCTCGGCGATATCCTCCTCGCCCCCAGCCTCGGCGCCATCCGTGCCGTGCCGTCGCTCGCGTGGGTGCCGCTCCTCATCATCTGGCTGAAGTACGGCGAGGAATCGAAGATCACCCTCATCGCCATCGGCGCCTTCTTCCCGGTGTACACCACCGTCTCCGCAGCCCTGCGGCACGTCGACCGGCAGCTCGTCGAAGCGGGCCGGGCCTTCGGGCTGAACGGCACCCGGCTGTTCACGACCGTGCAGCTGCCCGCCGTGCTGCCGTCGGTCGTCTCCGGCCTGCGTCTCGCCCTCGCACAGGCCTGGCTGTTCCTCGTCGCCGCCGAGCTGCTGGGCGCGTCGATGGGCCTGGGATTCCTGTTGAGCGATTCGCAGAACAACGGCCGCCTCGACCGGATCTTCCTCGCCATCGTGCTGCTGGCCGTGCTCGGCAAGCTCACCGATTCACTGGTGGGGCTCTTCGAGCGCTGGGTGAACAAACGCTGGAGCTGACCGCGCTGCGCTGACGTTCGCGGCATCCGCCCTTTCACGGCGCGAGGTCATCCGTTCCGGACGAAAACACCCGGCGCGCCGGATGACCTCGACCGCAACGGGTGACCTGGTGGCCCCCTCCGCCGCGGCAAGCCGACCCGGAGGCGTCCGGCGCAGCCTCCCTTGTCAAAGCACACCGTCGTTGGCGATGATGGAGGTGCCGACACCGCGCCACCCGCGCACGCGTCGGCATGCCCACACCCCGGGCACGACATCACCCACAAGGAGATACGACAATGACGTCAGCTTTTCACGCGGGCGCGTCCCTCGACGCCCTGCACTCCCCCACCCTCGACCACGAGACGGTCCTGGTCACCCGCGGCATCCGTTCCGGGCTCACGATCAGTGTCGCCGTCCACTCCACCCGCCTCGGTCCCGCCCTCGGTGGCGCCAGGGTCTGGCACTACGGGTCGTGGCTCGAAGCCGTCGAGGACTCCCTCCGGCTCTCCGCGGGGATGACCCTCAAGAACGCGGCAGCAGGACTCGCCCGCGGCGGCGGCAAGTCGGTGATCTTCGTTCCGAGCGGCATGACCCTCGACGACAGCGCCAAACGCGCCGCGATGCTCGACCTCGGTGACGCGGTCGAAAGCCTCGGCGGCAGCTACCAAACCGCAGAGGATGTCGGCACGAGCGCCGAGGACATGGCCGTCGTCGCCGAACGCACCAGCCACGTCTGCGGGCTCCCGGCCGATCGCGGCGGGGTCGGCGAACCGAGTGACGCCACCGCGGCGGGCGTGTACTCGGCGGTAACCGCCACCCTGGACACCGTCTACGGGAGCCCGCTCGTGCGCGGCAGGCGAGCCACGATCTCGGGGCTCGGCCAGGTCGGCGGCCGCCTCGCCCGCAGACTGGCCGACGCCGGGGCATCCCTCATCGTGACCGACGTCAATCCCGCCCGCCGGGCGCTCGCCGAAGAGATCGGCGCCAGCTGGATCGAACCCGGCGACGAGCACCTCTTCGAGACCGACCTGTTCATCCCGTGCGGTGTCGGCGGAGCCCTGAGCCGCGAGGTGATCGCGCAGCTGCGCTGCGCCGCCGTCGTCGGAGCGGCCAACAACCAGCTCGCCGAGCACGACGGAGCCGAACAGTTGGCCGAGCGCGGCATCCTCTGGGCGCCCGACTTCGTCGCCAACGCGGGCGGGGTCATCTATCTCGACATGGCGTCGCAGCCGGGTGCCGACCTCGAGTCGATCCTCGCGCGGGTGAACGGCATCGGCGACACGTTGCGGTCGGTCTACCGCTCAGCGAAGGAACAGGGCGTGACGACCCTGGCGGCCGCGGAGAAGCTCGCGACGGACCGGCTCGAGGGGGTCGCGCTCACAGCGGCGTAGATCGCGGACGCGAGCGGATGCCGGTGCGGCAGGAGCGCGCGGCATCCGCTCGAGTCAGCGCATCGCCCGGTAGCGGGCGCGGTCCTCGGCAGGCAGGTGCTCGGTCGCGTAACTGAGGGCGGTCCGCCCGAGCAACGCCGCATGGGTGTCGAGGAAGCCGGTGAGCACGCTGCGATCGATCCGCTTACCGACCTCGCGGAGCATCCATCCGACGGCTTTCTGCATGAGGTCGGCGCGGTCGTCCTGCAGGCGCTCGGCCAGTTCCAGGGTGGTCGACGCATCGCCCGCGTAAATGAACCCCGCTGTCGCGATCATGGCCGCCCGCCGATGCCACAGCACGTCGCTGTCGGCGAGCTCGAAGAGCACGTCGCGGGGCCGGTCGAGCAGGTAACCGCCGAGCAGGGTCGGCGCCGACGAGTCGACGAGGTCCCAGTTGTTGACCCGCCCGCGACGGACGGCGGCCAGGTAGAACGCGGCACGTTCGCGGCGCACGGCGTCATCGCGCTTCGGCGGTTTCGAGGCCCGGGCGAATTGCGCCACCAGAATCAGGAGTGCGGCCAGCCGGTGCTCGTGCACGGGGCTCTCGAGCAGCGCGTCGACCTCGGCGAGCGGCAACTCCGCGAACCGTTTCACGACGACCCGCGTGTCAGGCACGGTGACGCCGAGAAAGACATCGCCTTCCCCGTACTCCCCCGGGCCGGTCTTGAAGAAGCGAGCCGAACCGATCGCACGCTCGGGCGATGCGACTGCGGCGAGCGCGTCCTGCACGTCGGTGGCTGTCGCATGCGTCATGTCTCGCACTCTAGCCCGACTCACGCAGTTAACCTGCGTGACCAGCGCAAACTGCGCAGCCAACGCTCGCGAGAGTCAAAGAATCGCCTGAGGCAGGGCGGATACGCTCAATGCACACTGATCGAATCGACGCCGGGAGGGTTGTTATGTCTGAATCTCACGCACACGTGATCGTTGGCGAGCCCGAGGTGTTAGAAGACACCCCCGACCTCGCCACCTCCCCGGCCTGGCTGCGCCTGAAGGAGGCGACCGTCGGCATCCGCCCGCTGCAGGTCAAGGACGGCTCGATCCCCGAGACGGATGCCCACGGCGCCGCCCGCGAGTACGTCGCCACGATCGTCGGTGCCGTCCGCGAACTGGCGCCACGGTTCCCGTGGGATGCCGCCTACCTCGACGCCGTCGTGGTCGACGTCGAGCGCTGGGCAGCCGAGGACTTCGGCGTTCCGGACTTCTATGACTCGCTGATGGCGTTCCAGCCGCAGCAGCACCGCGCCAATGGCCGCACCCACCTCGTGCTGTTCCCGATGTACACGCAGAACGGGTCGACCGACCGGCTCGTCGAGGCTGTGCTCATCGAGGTCCTCTGGCCCGACTTCATCGCCGAGCTCGAGGCCGGCGACTACTCGAACAAGCTGTTCGTGCCGATCCGGTTCCTCGACTTCACGCCCGGCTACGACACCAACTCGGCCGTACTGTTCCCCGAGACCGTCGCGATGCGTGCCATCCCGACGTTCACCTGGGGTGCGATCTTCGCCGACCGCGAGGCCGCCCGGTTCCGCCGGGTGGTGAAGGCCGCCGCCGAGATCACGAAGCTCGAGCTGCCGGCCGACGCGCAGGCCCTCCTCGAGAACCAGCAGCTCGCCGAGGAGACCTTCGTCATGTGGGACCTCATCCACGACCGCACCCACATGCGCGGTGACCTGCCGTTCGACCCGTTCATGATCAAACAACGGATGCCGTTCTTCCTCTATTCGCTCGAGGAACTGCGCTGCGACCTCACCGCGTTCCGCGAATCGGTGACGCTCGAACGCACCCTGTCGGCGCAGAGCCCGGCCGAGCTGACCGAGGCCCAGACCGCGATCCTCGCCCACGCGAAACTCGTGCAATACGCGGTGATCTTCGACCGGATCTTCCGGTTCGCGCTCACCGGTACGCGGGTGCGCAACTATGACGGGCTCGGCGGCCAGCTGCTGTTCGCGTGGCTGCACCAGCACCACGTGCTGCACTGGACCGACACGGCGCTGACCATCGACTGGGCCGAGGTGCCCGACGTCGTGGTCGCCCTCGGCACCGCCATCGACGAGCTCTACTGGCGCTCGATCGACCGGCCGAAGGTGTCGCACTGGCTCGCCGCGTACGAGCTCGTGTCCGGCACCGTCGAACCGCACCCCGCTTCGGCGTGGGCGCGCGGGCTGCCAGACGACGTGCTCACCGGAGCGCCGAAGGGGTACACCGACCTCGTGATGGACGACGAGTTCCCGCTGAGCATGTTCTACGAGGCACTCTCGAAGAAGATGCGCGACGTGATCGAATCCACTGCAGGGATCACCGGTCGTGACTGATCCCGGGCATCGGCCTGGCGTCGCTGGTCGCACCGTGCTTCTCGCCGGTGCGACCAGCGCGGCGGGCGTCGCCGTCAGCCGCGCCCTGGCGGCAGCCGGCGCACGCGTCATCGTTGTCGGATCGAACGCCGACCGGCTGCGCGGGCTGACCGACCAGGTCCCGGATGCCGCCGGTTACGTCTGCGACCTCGCCCGCTTCGACGAAGTGACCGCGCTGGCCCAGAAGGTACACGCCGAGCACGGCCCGATCGACGGGCTTCTCCACCTCGTCGGCGGCTGGCGCGGCGGCGGCGGGCTCGCCGGCCAGACCGACGAGGACTGGGACTTTCTGCACACACGCGTGCTCACGACCCTCCGCAACACCACCCGCGCCTTCATCGACGACCTGCACGCGTCGGATGCCGGCCGCCTCGCGATCGTCTCGAGCGTCACGCTGGAGCATCCGACGCCGGGGGGCGCGAACTATGCCGCGGCGAAGGCCGCAGCGGAGACCTGGGTGAGCGCCATCGCGAACGGTTTCGCGAAATCGGCGCCGTCGGCATCCGCCACCATTTTCGTCGTGCGGGCGCTCGACGGTCTGGAGTCGCGACTCGCGACCGAGGTGACGGCGTTGTGGGACGCCGGCGCCGCATCCGGGTCGCTGCGGCGCGTGCCGCTCGTGCCCGGAACCTCGTAGCGAAATCCGTCGCGCGGCGGATGCCGGCGGCCCTGCGACTGGTTAGCGTTGGAGTGTGAGTTCACCCGCCCTCCTCGCCGTCGACCCGAGCGATACCGCGTGGCGTCGCCCTCCGGTGACGCCCAGTGGCCTGCGTGCGGATGCCATCCTCGCCGCCGCCCTGTTGGTGGGGGCGCTGCTGAGCCTCATGCTCTACCGGGTCGCGGGCGTGTACGACGATCCGGCGCCGATGTGGCTGAGCCTGGTCTGGGCCGTGCTCATCACCCTGCCGCTCGCCGTCCGGCGCAAGTGGCCGACAGCGGCGGCGCTCGTCGTCGCGGCGGCGTTCATCGCCGGCGGTGAACTGCGTGTTCCTGAGCTGCTGATCTCGAACATCACCCTGTTCATGGCTCTGTACGCGGTCGGCGCCTGGGTCGACAACCGCCGGACGGCGTTGCTGGTGCGCGTGCTGATCATCGCGGCCATGCTGGTCTGGCTCGTCGTGGCGATGGTGCGGCAAACGACGGACCCGGACGCGCTCGAGGGGATCTCGCGTGTCGGCGCGTTCTCTCCGCTCGTCGCGTTCCTGATGATCCAGATCCTCACCAACCTGCTCTACTTCGGCGGTGCCTACTATTTCGGAGACCGGTCCTACTCCGCTGCGCGACAGAAGGCGCTGCTCGAGTACCGGACCCAGGAGCTCGAGCGGGAACGCGAGCTGAATGCCGACCAGGCGGTCGCACTGGAGCGGGTTCGGATCGCCCGCGAGCTGCACGACGTCGTCGCCCACCACGTCTCGGTGATGGGCGTGCAGGCCGGTGCCGCCCGCACCGTCCTGGAGTCCGATCCGGCCGCAGCGCGCGATGCCCTGGCCAACGTGGAGCTCGGGGCCCGCTCGGCCATCGACGAACTGCAGAAGCTCCTTCACACCCTGCGTGAGAGTGAGGAGCCCGGCGCGACGAATGACCGGGCGGGCGACCCGACCGCTTCGATGAGCGCCTCGACACTCAGCCTCGATTCGCTGTCGGCCCTGATCGCCGACTCCACGGCGTCGGGTATGCCCACGACGCTGGAGATCATCGGAGAACCGGTCGAGCTGTCCGGGATGGCTAAGCTCAGCCTCTACCGGATCGCCCAGGAAGCGCTCACAAACGCCCGCAAGTATGCAGGGCCCGCGGCGACCGCCGATGTGCGCGTCCGGTACCTTGACGGAGCCGTCGAGCTCGAAGTGTCGAACACCGGCATGGTGCCGTCCCGGCCGCGACCGGGGGGCCTCGGGCAGATCGGGATGCGGGAACGGGTGGATGCCCTCGGGGGCACGATCGAACTCGGACCACGGGCACGCGGCGGGTACCTCGTTCGCGCCCGCGTGCCGGCGACCAGGACCGCCCCGTCGACCGGCGACCCTGAGTCTGGCGTCGCCCGCGTTTCCCCGGGGAGGACCCGGTGATCCCGGCTCGGGTGCTCCTCGCCGACGACCACGACATGGTGCGGGCGGGGTTCCGCATCATCCTCGGGTCGCAGCCTGACATCGACATCGTCGGGGAGGCCGCCACCGGTGCCGAAGCCCTCGCCCTCGCCGCAGAACTCGCACCCGACGTCATCTGCATGGACGTGCAGATGCCCGATATGGACGGTCTCGAAGCGACCAGGAGGATTGTCGCGGACGAGGCCGTGGCATCCGCCGTTCTCATCCTCACGACGTTCGACCGCGACGACTACCTGTTCGAAGCGCTGCAGGCGGGGGCGAGCGGGTTCCTGCTGAAGAATTCCACGCCGGAGCAGCTCATCGACGCCGTGCGGGTTCTGGCCGCCGGAGACGCGCTGCTGTCACCGGCGGTCACCCGCCGGGTGATCGAACGTTTCGGCGCCCGGGCCGACGCCGCCGAATCCTCCTCGGCCGCCTCCGCCGCACTCGCCACGCTCACCGATCGCGAGTCCGAAGTGCTGCAGCTCGTGGCGCAGGGCCTGTCGAACGCCGAGATCGCCGGCAGCCTGTTCGTCGGCGAGGCGACCGTCAAGTCGCACGTGTCGAAGGTGCTGCAGAAGCTCGGCCTGCGCGACCGGATCCAGGCGGTGGTCTGGGCCTACGAGAACAAGGTGGCGGTTCCCGGGGCCTGAACGCCCGGATGACAGGTCGCCGGCGATCAGGCTCGAGTTGCCTCGAAACGCTGCTCGCGCCGCCGAACCACCACACATTGCTGCTCCCCGCGCCCGCGAGCGACACAGTGCGTCAACTCGAGCCCGCACCGCCGCTCTCCGGGCGCTGCTGCGGGCGTTCACGTGGCATCCGCAGCGCCGACAACGCCGCGAGAAGCAGGAACACCGCGGCCACACTGAAGGCGGCGGGAAAGGATGCCACGTCGACGAGCCAGCCGGCGACGAGGGGCCCGGCGATGGCTCCGAGGTCGCTGGCCATGGAGAACAGGGCGACGGGGCGCCCACCGCGTGCGCCCGCTGTCGCGTCGCCGACCGCCGCAGCCGGGGCCGTGCCCATGAACGCTGCCGCGACGCCGTAAACGCAGAGCAGCACGGTGAGCACCGCAAAGTTCGGCGCCACCGCGATCGCGAGGATGGTGCCCGACGCCACCAGGTACGCGCCGAGGATGGCGGGCCTGCGCCCGACCGTGTCGACGAACCGACCGGCCGGGCCGAGGGCGATCGTCTGCACCACAGCGGCGATCGCGAAGGCGACACCGGTCCAGGCGGCGGTGCCCGCCAGCACGTCGACGACGAGCACCGGGATCAGGGCACTCCGCACACCGAGCGACGTCCAGCCGTTGGCAAAGTTCGCGAGGCAGGCCGCCCGGTACCGCGGGTCGCGCAGCACGGTGCGGATCGGGAGAAGGGGGGCCGGGGCGGCGGAGTCCCCCTCGACCGCCGTGCGCTGCAGCAGGACGAGTCCGACCAGCCCGGCGACGGCCAGCGTGCCGGCGTAGAAGAAGAACGGCGCCGTCAGCGACACGGTGGCGAGGACTCCGCCGATCGCGGGACCCGCCATGCCTCCGAGCAGGAACCCGCCATGGTAGAAACTCACCGCCCGGCCGCGCGAGGAACCCGGCGTCGACCGGAGCAGGAGGGTCATCGCCGACACCGAGAACATGGCCGAACCGATACCGCCGGCGCCGCGCAGAACCAGCACCTCGACGTAGCTGCCGGCGAACCCGACGAGCGCGCTCGAAATCGCGACGATCCCGATGCCCAGGGCGAGCAGCGTCCGTTCACCGAGCCAGTCGATCAGCCGCCCGCAGAACGGGCTCGCAGCGAACCGCATCAGCGCGAACGCCGACACCACGGCACCGACCTCGAGGTAGCCGACACCGAAATTGCGCACGTACACCGGCAGCACGGGCACGACCACGCCGAACCCCACCATGACGAAGAAGGCGATGACGCCCAACACGATCACATCGCGGGGCAACCGCGGCTGGCCGGTCGGTCGGCGGAGGACGGGCAGGCGAGGCACCAGCCCAGCGTAGGCCCTCGTCCCCCGGGCGACCCCACTCCCCCGGACGATGGAGAGTCGCCGCGGCGAAAGACCCGCCTGCAGGCGGATGCCACGGGCACGGTTGCGGTCGTACCGTGGGACCAGGGTTCACAAGGAGGCACCATGCTCGAGATCCGAGACGTCAACAAACACTTCGGCACGGCCCACGTGCTCACCGATGTCAGCTTCGACGTCCTGCCTGGGCGGATGACCGGCTTCGTCGGCGGGAACGGCGCAGGCAAGACCACGACGATGCGTATCATCCTCGGCGTGCTCGCCGCCGAAAGCGGGACCGTCACCCTCGGCGGCGCCACTCTCACTCCGGAGGACCGGCGCCGGTTCGGCTACATGCCCGAGGAACGCGGGCTCTACCCCAAGATGAAGGTCGAGGAGCAGCTCGTCTACCTCGCCCGCCTGCACGGCCTCTCGACCGCGGCAGCGAAGAAGAACACCGCCGGCCTGCTCGAACAGCTCGGACTCGGCGAGCGCGCCGGGTCGACGGTGCAGAGCCTCTCCCTCGGCAACCAGCAGCGGGCGCAGATCGCCGCCGCGCTCGTCCACGACCCCGACGTGCTCATCCTCGACGAACCATTCTCGGGTCTGGACCCCCTGGCCGTGGATGTCGTGGTCGGCGTGCTCAAGGACCGCGCGACCGCCGGCGCCCCTGTGCTCTTCTCCTCGCACCAGCTCGACATCGTCGAGCGGCTCTGCGACGACCTGGTGATCATCGCCGACGGCGCGATCCGGGCAGACGGTTCCCGCGAGGCCCTCCGCGCCCGGCACTCCACCCTGCGGTACGAGCTGGTCTCCGGTGGGGATGCCGGCTGGTTGCGTTCCGTACCCGGCGTCACGGTCATCGACTTCGACGGCGGCTACGCGCTCTTCGACGTCGACTCGGAATCGACCGCCCAGGCGGTCCTTCGAGACGCCATCGGCAGGGGCGACGTCGCCACCTTCGCCCCGCGGCATCCGTCACTCGCCCAGATTTTCAAGGAGGTCATCCGATGAGCACCCAGACACCCGCACGCCCCGCGGCCCCCAGCCTCGCGCAGAGCACCTGGCTCGTCGCAGAACGTGAAATCACGATGCGCCTGCGCAGCAAGACGTTTCTCATCTCCACCGCCATCCTGCTGCTCCTCGTGCTCGCGTCGATCGTGATCGGCGGCTTCATCGCCCAGAACAGCAGCGACGACACCATCCCCGTGGCCGTCGTCGGCACCGCCGATCAGGCGATCGGTGACGCCGCCGGCCTCGACGTGACCGACGCGGCCAGCGTCGAAGAGGCCACCGAGCTCGTCCGCGACGGCACCGTCGACGCCGCCATCGTGCCCGACGACTCGACTCCGCTCGGCATCGCGATTCTCGCCGAGACCGAAGTACCCGCGTCGCTGGTCGCCCAGCTGAGCGTGTCGCCACCGGTGACGCTCCTCGACGAGACCGCCACGAACCCGTTCCTCACCTACCTGGTCTCGCTGGCCTTCGGTATCGTCTTCTTCATGTCGGCGATGACCTTCGGCTCGACCATCGCCCAAAACGTCGTCGAGGAGAAACAGACCCGGGTGGTCGAGATCCTCATGTCGGCGATTCCCGTGCACGCCCTCCTGGCAGGCAAAGTGCTCGGCAACTCGATTCTCGCGTTCGGGCAGATCGCGGTGACCGCAGCACTGTCGATCGTCGGGCTGACGATCATCGGGCAGACCGAGCTGCTCACCGGGCTCGGGATGCCGATCGTCTGGTTCGTCGTGTTCTTCGCCATCGGGTTCGTGCTGCTGGCCTCACTCTTCGCAGCGACGGCGTCGATGGTGTCACGCCAGGAAGACATCGGCTCGACGACCACCCCGGTGACCATGCTCGTCATGCTGCCGTACTTCGCCGTGGTGTTCTTCAACGACAACCCGACGGTGCTGACGATCATGTCGTACGTGCCGTTCTCCGCCCCGGTCGGGATGCCGGTCCGCCTGTTCCTCGGCACAGCCGCCTGGTGGGAGCCACTCCTCTCGCTGGCCATCCTGCTGGCCACGACGGCCGTGACCATCTGGCTGGGGTCACGGATCTACCAGAACTCCCTTCTGAAGATGGGCGCCCGGGTGAAGTGGGGCGAGGCTCTCACGAGCTGATCCTCGACGCCACTTCGGGGGGAATTCCCGCCAAGAGTAGTGACATGAGGTTTCCTCAGGATTAGTGTTTCGGTCATTCGCCGGTGCTTACCCGAAGGGACCGTCATGACCTACCCCGCTGTGCCCACCCCCGTCACCCGACGAGAACGGCAGAGACAACTCAACCCGCTGCGTTACTCACCGATGGTCAACCCGGTGCACATTCCTGAACCGGTGAACCTCGAACGGCAGCCCAGGCGCCTGAGCGTCACCGCGCTCGTGCTCGGGCTGTCGTCGGTGCTGGTCGGATTCACCGTCGTCATCCCGCTCGCCGGTATCGTGTTCGGCATCCTCGGGGTCGGCAGCGAACCGACCCGCAAGGCCCTCTCGGTGACCGGCATCATCGCCGCCGGAGTCTTCGGCATGGCGTGGGCGGCTGCTGCTCCCCCGATGCTGACGATGCTCTTCGGCTGAGCCCACCGGCGGCGCTGGACGGCCACCGCATTGCCGACCAGACTGGAACCCCGGTACCAAGGAGGGTCCCATGTCGACGTCGCAGCTCCCCCAGCATCCGATCGAAGCGCACCTGAGCAATCTCGGGTCGCGCTGGCTCCTCGTGCTTGAACGCACCCTGCCCAATTCACCCCAGGAGATCTGGGCGGCGCTCACGCAGAAGGACCTGGTTCGCCGGTGGGCGCCGTTCGACCCCGACCGGGACCTCACTGAGACCGGATTCGTCGCGCTCCCGGAGGCCGGCGCGGGCGCCGCCGATGACAGAGACGACGCCGACGACACCGACGAATCGATCGGCACGATCGTCACTGTGGCACCGCAACGGATGCTCTCGCTCGTCTGGGGCGGAGACGCCCTCGATATCGAGTTGGCGCCGACGGCGTCCGCAACCATCGTCCGGCTCAGCCACACCTTCGACGACCGGGAGAACGCCTCCAGTTACGCGGCAGGCTGGCATCTCTGCCTCACTGCGCTCGACGGCGTCGCCAGCGGCCTCGACGTGCCCAGGATGGTCGGCGAGGACGCCAAACTGCACGGCTGGGACGCACTGCAGGAGAAATACGAGGACCTGTTCAGCCGCTGAGATCGCGGACGCGCGCAGGCGTGCTGCTCGCCGCGCGCAGGAGCGCACGATTCCGGTTCGCGACCCCGACGCCGGATGCGCAAAACTAGGGGGGTGACCGACATTCTGCACGACCCCAACTCCCGCGGCTTCGCCAGTGACAACTACGCCGGCGTGCACCCCGAGGTCCTCGAAGCGATCGGTGCCGCGAACGGCGGGCACCAGGTGTCATACGGGGCGGACGTCTACACCGCCCGCCTGCAGGAGGTGTTCGCCACGCACTTCGGCGACGGCGTGCAGGTGTTCCCCGTCTTCAACGGCACCGGCGCGAACGTCATCGGGCTGCAGTCGATGCTGCCCCGCTGGGGCGCCGTGATCGCCGCATCCACCGCGCACATCAACGTCGACGAGAACGGCGCCCCCGAGCGGGTCGGCGGCATGAAACTGCTCACCGTGCACGCCCTGGACGGCAAGCTGACGCCGGAACTGATCGACCAGGAAGCGTGGGGGTGGGGCGACGAGCACCGCGCCCAGCCGCTCGTCGTGTCGATCACCCAGTCGACGGAGCTCGGCACGCTGTACACCGTCGACGAGGTCCGGGCGATCGCCGACCACGCGCACGCCCACGGCATGAAGCTGCACATGGACGGCGCCCGGTTGTCGAACGCCGCCGCGGCGCTCGGAGTGCCGTTCCGCGACTTCACCACCGATGCCGGTGTCGACGTCCTCTCGTTCGGCGGCACCAAGAATGGGCTGCTGTTCGGTGAGGCGGTCGTCGTGCTCAACCCCGCCGCATCCGACGGCCTCATCTTCCTGCGCAAACTGAACATGCAGCTCGCATCGAAACTGCGCTTCGTCTCCGCACAGCTGATCGCCCTGCTCGACGGCGACCTGTGGCTGCGGTCAGCCTCGCACGCGAACGCGATGGCCGGGCGGCTGCGGTCGTCGCTCGACGACCTCGTGGCATCCGGGCAGGTGAGCGGTCTGAGCTTCAGCCAGCCCACCCAGTCCAACGCGGTGTTCGCGGTGCTGCCGACGGATGCCGCGAATCGCCTCCGCGAGACGTTCCACTTCTACGACTGGGACGCGTCGAAGGGTGAGGTGCGCTGGATGGCGTCGTTCGACACCACCGAGGCCGACATCGACGCGTTCGTCGCCGGGATCCGCGCAGAACTGGGCTGACCAGGCCACGCCGACCGGTCAGGTGTGTTCCGCGACGAGCCGGTCGAACAGGGCATCCTGTGCCGGGTCGGCCACCCGACGTGAGGCGTCGGCGTCGTACCAGTCGAGGATCTCCTGCGCACCGTCGGCGAAGAGCGTGCGCTGGCCGAAGTCCGGCACGAGCGCCTTCAGTTTGCTGTTGTCGAACACCATCGAGTGGCTCTTGTCACCGAGGAGACCGGGTCCCAGGTCGGGCGACGCCGCGGCGATCATGTCGCTCGTCACGTGGGCGAGCACCGGTTCGACGCCTGCCGCTGCGCCGAGGGCCCGGTAGATCGCATCCCAGGTCGGCGCTTCGTCGCCGGTGATGTGGAAGGGATGCCCGATCGCACCAGGATGCCCGAGGAGTCCGACGAAGCCGACCGCGAAGTCCCGGGTGTGCGTGATCGTCCACAGGGAACTGCCGTCACCGTGGACGACGACCGGCGCACCGCGTCGCATCCGCTCGATGTCGGTCCAGCCGCCGAGGGTCGGCAGCATGGTGCGGTCGTAGGTGTGCGACGGGCGGACGATGGTGATCGGGTAGCCGGTCGCGCGATACTCGGCGACGAGAGCGTCCTCGCAGGCGATCTTGTTGCGGGAGTACTCCCAGAACGGGTTGCGGAGCGGTGTCGACTCGGTCACCGGCAGCCGCGACGGCGGGGTCTGGTAGGCGGACGCCGAGCTGATGAACACGTACTGGCCGGTGCGGTCCCGGAACGTGTCGAGGTGCAACTGGTCGGGCGTGAAGCTGAGAAAGTCGGCGACGACGTCGAACCGGCGCTTCCCGAGTGCGCGCGTCACAGCATCCGCGTCGCGGACGTCTGCCTGGACGGTTTCGACCCCGGCCGGGAGGGGGCGCACGGACGATGCCCCGCGGTTGAGGACCGTGACCTCCCATCCGCGGTCGGCGGCGAGCTCCACCGCCGCCGAGCTGATGACTCCGGTACCGCCGAGAAACAGGACACTTTTCGCACTCATTCCCCCATCCTCTCGCGAGTTGCTCCGGATGCGGGGGTTACACGGCGGCGGAACCCCTGCATCCGCAGCAACTCGCGAAGATTACGTTGGGTTGCTCCAGAATTCGGTCGTGGAGACCGCGAGCCGTAACGTCGGAGGATGCCTTCCGCATCCGCCCCCACCCTCGCCAACCTCTCGACCGAGACCCGACGGTTCCCCGCGCCGCCCGCGTTCACGGCGCAGGCGAACGTCAGCGCCGCCGACTGGGAGAAAGCGGATGCCGACCCGGTCGCGTTCTGGGCGGATGCCGCCGCGCGGCTTGAGTGGGCGGAACCCTGGCACACGACGCACTCCTGGCAGCCGGTCACCCACGGTCCCGACGGCGAACTGACCGTGCCGAAGGCCGAGTGGTTCGCCGGCGGCACGCTCAACGTCGCGGTGAACTGCGTGGACCGCCACGTGGCATCCGGCAAGGGCGACAAAATCGCACTGCACTTCGAGGGTGAACCGGGCGACCGGCGCTCGATCAGCTATGCGGAACTGCAGCGCGAGGTCTCGAAGGCCGCGAATGCGCTCACCGCGCTGGGCATCGGCAAGGGCGACCGGGTCGTGATCTACCTGCCGGTGATCCCCGAGACCGTGATCGCGACGCTCGCGGTCGCACGGGTCGGCGCGATCCACTCGCTCGTCTTCGGCGGGTTCAGCGCGGACGCACTGCGGTTCCGGGTCGAGGACACCCGGGCGAAGCTGCTCATCACCACCGACGGCCAGTACCGGCGGGGACGCGCCGTCGCGGTGAAGGACAACGCTGATGCCGCGGTGTCCGGAGTCAAGAGCATCGAGCACGTGCTCGTGGTGCGGCGGACCGGCGACGAGATCCCGCCGATCGCGTGGACCGATGGGCGCGACGTCTGGTGGCACGACGTCGTCGGCGGGGCATCCGAGGAGCACGAGGCCGAAGCGTTCGACGCGGAGACGCCGCTGTTCATCATCTACACCTCGGGCACCACCGGCAAGCCGAAGGGCCTCGTGCACACGTCAGGCGGCTACCTGACCCAGGCGTCATGGAGCCACTGGGCGATCTTCGACGCCAAAGAAGACGACGTCCACTGGTGCACCGCCGACCTGGCCTGGGTCACCGCGCACACCTACGAGATCTACGGGCCGCTGTCGAACGGGCTCACCCAGGTGATCTATGAGGGCACCCCGAACACGCCGCACACCGCCCGGCATTTCGAGATCATCGAGCGTTACGGGGTGACGACGTATTACACGGCGCCGACGCTCATCCGCACCCTGATGACCTGGTTCCCCGACGGCGTGCCCGCCGGGTACGACCTCTCCTCGATCCGTCTGCTCGGCACCGTCGGCGAGGCGATCAACCCCGAGGCATGGGTGTGGTTCCACACTCACCTCGGCCGGGGCGAGACGCCGATCATCGACACCTGGTGGCAGTCGGAGACCGGCGCCTCGGTGATGGCACCGCTTCCGGGGATCTCGACGCTCAAGCCCGGCTCGGCGAACCGGGCGCTGCCCGGGCTGTCGACGCTCATCGTCGACGACGACGGCAACCCCGTGCCGTACGGCGAGGGCGGCTACCTCGTCGTCGACCGTACCGGTCCCGGGCTCGCCCGCACCGTCTGGGGCGACCCGGAGCGCTACCGGGACTCCTACTGGTCGCGGTTCTGGAGGCAGGGCTACTTCTTCAGCGGCGACGGGGCGAAATGGGATGCCGACGGCGACATCTGGGTGCTCGGACGCGTCGACGACGTCATCAACGTGTCAGGACACCGCCTGTCGACGATCGAGATCGAGTCGTCGCTCGTGGCGCATCCGGCCGTCGCCGAGGCGGGAGTCGTCGGGGTGACGGATGCCCTCACCGGGCAGGCCATCGCGGCGTACGTCATTCCCGCGTCCCGTTCCCTGGGGAGCGAGGTGGAGCATCCGGATTACTGGGTGGGCCTCGCCGGCGAACTCACCGACCTGCTGCGGGCACACGTCGCCACCCAGATCGGTCCGATCGCGAAGCCCCGCGACGTGATCGTCGTTCCTGATCTGCCGAAGACCCGGTCGGGCAAGATCATGCGGCGGCTGCTCGGCGACATCTCCGACGCCCGCCCGCTCGGCGATGTGACGAGCCTGCAGGACGACACGGTGCCGGCCCGGATCGAGCAGATCGTTCGAGCCACCCCTTCCCGCTGATTGAGTAGCGCCCGAGCGAAGCGAGGCCGCGTCGAAGGGCGTTCCTCGCTACTCGATCAGCGGGAATGGCTCAGCGATGCGTGAACGCCGCCTGCCGTTTTTCGCTGAACGCCGCCATGCCTTCCTTCTGGTCCTCCAGGGCGAAGGTGGCGTAGAACGCCCGGCGCTCGAAGCGAACACCTTCGGCGAGCGTCGACTCGGACGCGACCTTCACGGCCTCCTTCGCCGCGTACGCAACCGGCAGCGACTTCGCCGCAATCGCCGTCGCTGTGGCGATGGCGTCGTCGAGCAGTTCGGCTGCCGGCACGACGCGGGCGACCAGCCCGGCCCGTTCCGCTTCGTCAGCGCCCATCGTGCGACCGGTGAGGATCAGCTCCATGGCTTTCGCTGTGCCGATCGCCCTCGTCAGACGCTGCGTCCCACCCATCCCAGGGATCACGCCGAGGTTGATCTCCGGTTGCCCGAACGTCGCGCTGTCCGAGGCGAGGATGATGTCACACATCATGGCGAGTTCGCATCCGCCACCAAGCGCGTAGCCCGCCACGGCGGCGATGGTCGGGGTCCTCACGGCCGCGAAGTCGTCCCATCCCGAGAACAAGCCGCCGAGAGAGACGTCCTGGAAACTCCGGTTCGCGATCTCCTTGATGTCGGCGCCGGCGGCAAAGGCACGTTCGGAGCCGGTGAGAACGATGGCGCCGACACCGGGATCGTCATCGAACACGCTCGCAGCCTGGACGACCTCGATCATGAGCGCTTCGTTGAGCGCGTTGAGGGCCTGAGGGCGGTTGAGCGTGATGATGCCAACGCGCCCGCGCTGCTCGACGAGGATGTTCTCGTAGTCGGTCATGACTCCTGCTTTCTGCTGCGCTCGCGAATATCTTCGATGATGCCGGAGAAGTCACGGTTTGCTCCGGTTCCATCCGCGAAGCGCCGGTATATCGTGCTTGCGAGCATGCCGATCTCGGAGTGGACACCCGCCGACCGGATCGCCTGCTCGGCCAGTCCCAGGTCCTTCGCCATGAGCGCCCCCGCGAACCCGGGCTCATAGTTCCTGTTCGCGGGGCTCGTCGGGACGGGGCCGGGCACGGGGCAGTTGGTCGTGAGCGCCCAGCATTGTCCGGAGGCATTGGATGCCACGTCGAAGAGCGTCTGGTGTGACAGGCCCAGCGTCTCGCCCAGCACGAATGCCTCGCTCACCGCGATCATCGACGCGCCCAGGATGAGGTTGTTGCAGACCTTCGCGGCCTGGCCGAGACCGGGTCCTCCGCAGTGCACGATTCGGCCGCCCATCACCTCGAAGACGGGCAGGGCGGCCGCGAAGTCATCGTCCTGCCCTCCCACCATGAAGGCGAGGGTCCCGGCGGCCGCGCCGACCGTCCCGCCGGAGACAGGGGCATCCATGGCGCGGTGCCCAGCGGCAACCGCCAACTCATTCGCCCGCAGGGCGTCGCCCACGGCGATCGTCGACGAGTCGATGAAGAGGGTTCCCGGCCGGGCGGATGCCAGCAGCCCAGGGTCCTCACGCGACCCGGTGTAGGCGTCGATCACATCCGGACCGCTGGGGAACATGGTGATCACGATGTCGGCCGATGCGACCGCGTCGATGGCGGTGGCCGAGACCGGGAGCCCCGCCGCCTGCGCGCTCGTCATCGCCGCGGGAACGACGTCGAAACCGGTCACCTGGTAGCCGGCAGCCATCAGGTTGAGGGCCATGGGTCCGCCCATGTGGCCGAGGCCGAGGAAGGCGATTGTCGAAGTCATTGTGATCTTCTCTCTCGACGACGTCGTCGTGGTCGCGTGGCGATGCCCGCGGTCGACCGCGCGCAGACGGGGTGGGTCATGCCGACTTCTCCACGACCGCCCGGCCGACGATGAGCCGCATGATCTCGTTCGTTCCTTCGGCGATCTGGTGCACCCGAAGGTCGCGGACCACCTTTTCGACACCGTACTCAGTGAGGTAGCCGTTTCCCCCGTGTAATTGCAGTGCCGAGTTGGCGACGGAGAAACCCACATCGGTGGCGAACCTCTTGGCCATGGCGCACAGGCTGGCCAGGTCGGCCTGTGCCGTGTCCAGTGCCCACGCAGCATGGCGGAGCAGGCAACGCGCAGCCTGCAGCTCGGTCTCCATGTCGGCGACGGCGAAGACGAGCGCCTGCTGCTCGCTGAGTGGTTTGCCGAATGCCTGCCGGTGCCTGATGTACGCCACCGCGCGGTCGAGCGCCCACTGGGCTCCGCCGATCGAACAGGCGCCGAGGTTGAGCCGTCCGCCGTGGAGCCCGGTCATCGCGATGCTGAACCCGCTGCCTTCGTCTCCGAGCCGGTTCGCAACGGGTACGCGGACGTCGCGGAAGATCACCTGGCGGGTTGGCTGGGCCTTCCAGCCCATCTTTATGTCGGGTGGGCCGAAAGACAGGTTTTCGGCTTCGGCGGGCACGACGATGGCGCTGATGCCTTGAGGCCCTGGCCCCCCGGTGCGCGCCATCACGACGTAGACGCTGGAGGCGCCTGCGCCCGACGTGAACTTTTTGGTCCCGTTGATCACGTAAGTATCCCCGTCGCGCACCGCGGATGTCGTGATCGCTGCGGCATCCGACCCGGCATCGGGTTCGGTGAGACAATAACTACCCAGATGCTCCATCGACGCGAGTTTCGGTATCCAGCGGTGCCGCTGCTCGTCGGAGCCGAAGGCGTCGATCATCCCGACCACCATGTTGTGGATCGAGATGTAGGCAGCGATCGCGGTGTCGCCTTTGGCGAGTTCCTCGAAAATGACGATGGAGTCACTGCGGCGAAGGCCGGCCCCGCCGACGTCTTCCCGGGCGTGGATGCCACCGAGCCCGAGTTCGCCTGCCTGGCGCAGCACGTCGACCGGGAAGTGTTTTTGCTGGTCCCATTCGACCGCATGCGGCGCGAGCCGGGCAGCGGCGAAATCGCGCACAGCGGAGACGATCGCCTGCTGTTCGTCGCTGGGCACGATCATGTCTGTGCGTTGCTTTCCCGTCGCCGGTTGGCGTGTGTCCGCTGATCCTATTTGCGGGCCACCGTCTTTACTAGGGGTTCACAGGGAGCGACACCGTGCCCCTTATGCTGGCACCCATGAGATTTGGAACTTTCATCCCACAGGGATGGCGACATGACCTCGTTGGAATCGACCCCGCAGAGCAGTGGGAGACGATGAGCAGCCTGGCGGCCCATGCGGATGCCGGCGCCTGGGAATCGATCTGGGTGTACGACCACTTCCACACGGTGCCGGTGCCGTCGGAGGAGGCGACCCACGAAGCATGGACGCTGATGTCCGCTTTCGCCGCCACCACGAAACGCGTGCGTCTCGGCCAGATGTGCACCTGCATGAGCTACCGCAACCCGGCATACCTGGCCAAGGTTGCGGCGACGATCGACGTCATCTCCGGCGGTCGGGTCGAGATGGGCATCGGCGGCGGCTGGTACGAGCACGAGTGGCGCGCGTATGGCTACGGCTTCCCCAGCGCGGGCGACCGGCTCGGCCGGCTCGACGAGGGCGTCCAGATCATGAAGCAGGCGTGGGAGACCGGTACCGCCACCCTCGACGGCAAGCACTACCAGGTCGACGGCGCCATCGTCCGTCCGCTGCCCCTGCAGGAGGGTGGCATCCCGTTCTGGATCGCCGGAGGAGGCGAAAAGGTCACACTCCGCATTGCCGCGAAGTACGCGCAGTACACCAACTTCGACGGCTCCCCCGAAGGATTCCAACACAAGAGCGCGATACTGCGCGGGCACTGCGACAAGATCGGGCGCGACTTCGACGAGATCGTTCGCAGCTCGAACTACAACGTCGTCATCGCCGACACCGAGGCGGAGGTGGCCGACCGGCTCGACGCCATCCAGGCCCGCGTCACGCCATACCTCGGAGAGGCGAAGGCTACCGAGTTCATGGCCGAGTACCGCAGCGGCAAGGCGCTGGGCGTCGGAACCCCTGAGCAGATCGTGGAGCGTCTGGGTGCGATGGAGGATCGCGGGCTCGCGTATGCCATCACGTACTTCCCTGAAGCGGCATACGACCGGTCGGGGATGGAGCTGTTCGAGCGCGAGGTCCTCCCGGCGTTGAGTGGCGACGAAGCAGAGAGCGAGGCCGCGTAACGTTCCGACCCCGACGTCACAAAAAGCGAAGGCGCCGCGGAATACTCCGCGGCGCCTTCTGCTTGCATCTGACTGGGTCAACGGCGACGTGAGAACAACACCGCACGACCGAAGGAAGCCATGACCACCATCACCCGCACCGCCGTCACCAGCGAACCGATCCACGAGATCCTCGCCGAGCGCTGGAGCCCCCGCTCCTTCGACACGAGCGTCGACGTGCCGGAAGCGAAGATCACGGCAGCCCTCGAAGCCGCCCGCTGGTCGGCATCCGCGTCGAACACGCAGCCGTGGCGCTTCATCGTCGCCCGCCGCGGCACCGCTGAGCACGCCACGATCGTCGAAAACCTGATGGGTTTCAACCAGGCCTGGGCGGTGTCGGCGCACGTGCTCGTCGTCAACCTCGCCGTCACGGCTGAGGACGGAACGCCGCTGCGCTGGGCGCAGTACGACCTCGGCCAGGCGGTCGCCCACCTCTCGGTCCAGGCCCACCACGACGGTCTTCACGTGCACCAGATGGGCGGTATCGAGATCGACGGCCTGCGTGCCGCATTCGCCCTCGATCCGGCGCTGGAGCCGATGTCCGTCACCGCCCTCGGCGTGCTCGGCGCCCCCGAGGCACTGGCCAGTGACGTGCTCCGCGAACGCGAGGTCGCGCCGCGCCGCCGCCGCCCACTCGACGAGCTCGTGCTCGTCAGCGCGTAGCCACCGGCGTCAGACCGGGACTGCGACGGTGCCGACCGTGAGCGAATCGCCGGCCGGGTCGAGGTCGACGCGGACGGTGTTGCCGTCACGGACCGTGCCGTCGAGGATCGCCGTTGCCAGCCGGTCGTCGATCTCGTTCTGGATGAGCCGCCGCAACGGGCGGGCCCCGTAGATCGGATCGTAGCCGCGTTCGGCGAGCCAGCTGCGGGCATCCGGTGTCACCGCGAGTTCGAGGCGGCGCTCATGCAGCCGGCGCTGCAGCCTGTCGATGTACAGCTCGACGATCTGGCTCAGGTCCTCTTCGGTCAGAGCCGAGAACACGACGATGTCGTCGAGCCGGTTCACGAACTCCGGCTTGAACGCCTGGCGGACGAGCTGCTGCACCGCCTCCTCCTTCTCCGGCCAGGACAGGCCGGAGTCGACGAGGAACTGGGAACCCAGGTTGGAGGTGAGGATGAGGATCGTGTTGCGGAAGTCGACCGTGCGCCCCTGGCCGTCGGTGAGCCGGCCATCGTCGAGCACCTGCAGCAGCACGTCGAACACCTCGGGGTGCGCCTTCTCGATCTCGTCGAAGAGAACGACGGAATACGGCCGACGGCGCACCGCCTCGGTCAGCTGACCGCCCTGCTCGTACCCGACGTATCCGGGAGGCGCACCGACCAGTCTGGAGACCGAGAACTTCTCGCCGTACTCCGACATGTCGATCCGCACCATGGCCTTCTCGTCGTCGAAGAGGAACTCGGCGAGCGCCTTGGCCAGCTCGGTCTTGCCGACACCGGTGGGACCGAGGAACATGAACGAACCCGTCGGACGGTTGGGGTCGGAGATGCCCGCGCGGGTGCGCCGGACGGCATCCGCCACCGCTTTGACCGCCTGCTTCTGGCCGACGAGCCGCTTGCCGAGCTCGGTCTCGAGGTGCAGCAGCTTCTCGGTCTCGCCCTGCAGAAGACGACCGACGGGGATGCCGGTCCACGCGGCGATGACGGCGGCGATGTCGTCGGCCGAGACCTGGTCGTTGACCATGAGCGGGCTCTCGTTCTCTGCCCGCTCGGCCTCGGCGATCTCCTTCTCGATCTTCGGGATGACTTCGTATTCGAGCCGCGAGGTCTCCTGATAGTCCGCCTCGCGGAGAGCACGGTCGCGACGGGACTTCATCTCGTCGAGCTGGGTCTTGAGGTCACCGACCCGGTTGAGGTTGGCGCGCTCCTTCTCCCAGCGCGAAGCCAGTTCGTCGAGGGACGCCTGCTTCTCGGCCATGTCCTCGCGGAGTTTCTCGAGGCGCTCCTTCGACGCGTCGTCCTTCTCTTTCTTCAGGGCGAGCTCTTCGAGCTTCAGCCGGTTGACGCTGCGTTGCAATTCGTCGAGCTCGACCGGCGAGGAGTCGATCTCCATCCGCAGCCGCGACGCGGCCTCGTCGATCAGATCGATCGCCTTGTCAGGCAGCTGCCGTGCCGGAATGTACCGGTTCGAGAGGGATGCCGCCGCGACGAGTGCCGAGTCGGCGATGGTCACCTTGTGGTGCGCCTCGTAGCGCTCCTTGAGCCCGCGCAGGATCGCGATGGTGTCTTCGACGCTCGGCTCCCCCACGTAGACCTGCTGGAACCGCCGCTCCATGGCGGCATCCTTCTCGATGTATTCGCGGTATTCGTTGAGCGTCGTCGCGCCGATCATGCGCAGTTCACCGCGCGCAAGCATGGGCTTGAGCATGTTGGACGCGGCGACCGATCCCTCGCCGGCGCCCGCGCCCATGAGGGTGTGCAGCTCGTCGATGAAGGTGATGATCCGGCCTTCGGCCTCGTTGATCTCCTGCAGCACGGCCTTGAGCCGTTCCTCGAACTCGCCTCGGTACTTCGCCCCGGCAACGAGGGCAGCGAGGTCGAGAGCGACGATCTGCTTGTTCTTCAGCGATTCGGCGACGTCACCCTCCACAATGCGCTGGGCGAGTCCCTCGACGACGGCCGTCTTGCCGACGCCAGGCTCGCCGATGAGCACCGGATTGTTCTTGGTGCGCCGGGTCAGGACCTGGCTGATGCGACGGATCTCAGCGTCCCGGCCGATGACCGGGTCGAGCTTGCCTGACCTCGCGATCTCGGTCAGGTTCACTCCGTACAGTTCGAGGGCGCTCTTCTGCTCGTCCTGCGGGTACTGGCCGGGTTGCATGCGATCTCCTTCAAAGTTGAGTCTGTCTGGCTCAACTTTACCAAGGACCACACGATGGCGCCAGCCATTCGGAGCCGCGTAGCCTGACGAATCAGGCTCTTCCCAGAAAGGACACCGCAGGCACCCACTTTCATCTTCCACGGAAGCATTGCGTCGTTCTTTCCCCGGTCGAAGAAGACGGTCACGCTCAGGTTCCGCACCGGCGCCACGATGGTCGATCCCCTCGGCCTCTTCGAAGGCGATGGCGAGGTCTCCCGGGTCGCGCGGTTTGCGGACAGCGCCGATCTTGAAGAGAAGACGCCGGCGCTCGAGGTTCGTGAGTGGATCCACTCGAAGAGCTGACCGCGAGGGGGCGTGGGATGGCTGGCAGACTGGACGAGAGAAGCGGGAGTCCCCGCGAGAAACGGAAGTGCCATGTCAGACGTCGATGTCATTGTGATCGGACTCGGATCCATGGGCGGAGCGGCCGCCAACACGCTCGCCCAGCGGGGCTTGAGCGTACTCGGGCTCGAGCGGTTCTGGCCGTCGCACGACCGCGGCTCCGCGCACGGCGGCACCCGGATCATCCGGCAGTCGTACTACGAGGGAGTCGAGTACGTTCCGCTGCTGCTTCGCGCCTACGAGGGCTGGCGGCGGCTCGAGGAGCAGTCCGAGCAGAAGCTCGTCACGATCACCGGCGGCATCTACATCGGCGATCCCGATGAGGAGACATTCACCGGCGCACTGCGGTCAGCCCGCCAGTGGGACCTGCCGCACGAGGTGCTGTCGAGCGCTGAGATCACGGCACGGTTCCCCGCGATGCGGCCGGCCGATCACGCCGTCGGCCTGTTCGAGGCCAACGCCGGCTTCGTGAACCCCGAAGCCACCACGGCGGCGAACATCCGGGTGGCGACGGAGCACGGAGCCCGGTTGCACTTCGGTGAAGCGGTCCGTTCCTGGACCGCCACGCGCGGCGGCGGGGTGGAGGTGGTGACCGAACACGGAACGTACGGCGCGGACCGGCTGGTCGTCGCGCCCGGTGCCTGGTCAGCGCAGTTGCTGGGTGAGGTGGGCGCGCCCGTGGCATCCGAACGCCAGGTCATGTACTGGTTCGAACCGGGGTACTCCCCCGGCCGGCCCGTGTTCGAGGATTACGCGGTCGGCAGGCAGCCGGTGTTCATCGAACGCACCGACGGCAACGAGCAGGTGTACGGCTTCCCGATCGCAGACGGACCGGGTGGCGGCATCAAGATCGGCTTCTTCCACGAAGAGCGTCCCACCGATCCGGATGCCGTCGATCGCGCGGTGCTCCCGTTCGAGGTCGCGCGGATGCAGTCGCGGGCACTCGACCTGTTTCCGCACCTGACCGGGCGCCTGATCGACGCGAAAACCTGCCTGTATCCGAGCGCACCCGACGACCACTTCATGATCGGACTGCACCCGGAGCACTCGCAGGTGACGATCGCAACCGGCTTCGGCGGCCACGGCTTCAAATTCGTGCCGGTCATCGGCGAGATCGCCGCCGACCTGTCGACACGGGGACGGACGGACCTGGCGATCGACCTGTTCGCGGTGGACCGGCCCGCCCTGCAGGGCTGAGCGGGGCAGAAAAGAGCAACGGCAGGTCAGCTGAGTCTTCCGAGGGGCATCGGATGAGGTCGGCTGACCTGCCGTCACAACTTTTCGATTATCGCCCAGCCGGGGGGACAATCGGTGGAGCCAGCGGCGTGTCGTCGTCAATATGTGTGTCGTCGGCGCCGACCCGTGGCGCGTCTTCTCCGGCCGGCCCTGCGGACGCGGCGAACTCGCTCGGGGACTCACCGGTGACATTGCCGGGGTGGGTTTCGTCGAAGGCGTCGAGGATGCCGTTGGTCTGGTCGAACGGGTGGGCGACGTCGCCGAGAACGCCCATGTTGTCGTCCGTGGTGTCCGCGGACGTGGAGCCGGTGTTGGCGGCATCCGTGCGATCAGCGCGCTGAACGTCAGCGTCGTTGGTCTTCAGCTCGTCTCTCATGTCTCGTGTATCGCTCATACCTGTGACGGTACGCGTGACACATTCTGCGGCAAGACCCTTGACATTCTGCTCAAACAGGGTCGCCAACGGGTCACACGCGGATCGAGCTGACCTTGAACCCCGCGCCGCGGTGCTCGGGCGGGAGTTGGTCGCCGCGGCCGTGCAGCTTGTTGCGCAGGGTGCCCGGGGCGTAGTCGCTCGGGTACGCATCCCGTGCCTGCAGCTCGGGAATCACGAACTCGACGATGTCCTCGAACGTGCCCGGCGTGATCGCGTAGGCGAGGTTGAAGCCGTCGACGTCGGTGTCGTCGACCCACGACTGCAGCTGGTCCGCGACGTCGGAGCCCGATCCGATGATCCGGGTACCCAGACCGCCGATGCCGGCCCAAGCGGCGATGTCGCGCACGGTCCACTCGCTTCCGTCTTCCGATGCCGCCTGGAAGTTCGCGACGGCCGACTGGATGGCGTTGCTCTTCACGTCGCCGATCGGGTCGTCGAGGTCGTACTGGGAGAGGTCGATGCCCATCCAGCCCGACATGAAGACGAGAGCACCTTCGACACTCGCGTACTGCTGGTAGTCCTCATGCTTGGCCTGCGCCTTCTCCGTGGTCTCGTCGGTGATGATCGTGACGAGCTGGTAGATCTTCGCGGAGTACCGGTCCCTGCCGGCCGCTTCGAGGGCATCCCGGATCTTCGACACGGTCGCCTTGAGCAAGGCCTTCGTCGGCGAGCCGACGAAGATCGCCTCGGCGTTCTCGGCGGCGAACTGGATGCCCCGCCCGGAGGCGCCGGCCTGGAAGATCACGGGCGTGCGCTGCGGCGACGGTTCGGACAGGTGGATGCCCGGCACCGTGAAGTTCTTGCCTTCGTGCCCGATCTCGTGCACCTTGGCCGGGTCGGTGAAGACGCCGGTCTCGCGGTCGCGGACGACGGCGTCGTCCTCCCACGAGCCCTCCCAGAGCTTGTAGAGCACTTCGAGGTATTCGTCGGCGATGTTGTACCGCTCGTCGTGTTCGATCTGGTCGTCGTGCCCCATGTTGCGCGCGGCGCTGGGCAGGTAGCCGGTGACGACGTTCCAGCCGATCCGGCCTTTGGTGAGGTGGTCGAGGGTGGAGAGGCGGCGCGCGAACGGGTACGGGTGCTCGTACGCGGTTCCTGCGGTGATGCCGAAGCCGAGGTTCTTCGTGACGGCGGCCATCGCCGAGACGAGCAAAAGCGGGTCGCTCACCGGAACCTGCGCGCCGTTGCGCAGGGCTGCTTCGTGGTTGCCGCCGTAGACGTCATAGGTGCCGAGCACGTCGGCGATGAACAGGCCGTCGAACTTGCCGCGCTCGAGCAGCTGGGCCAGTTCGGTCCAGTAGCTGAGGTCGGTGTACCGGTGCGACTGGTCGTCCGGGTGGCGCCAGAGCCCGGGCGACTGGTGGGCGACGCAGTTCATGTCGAAGGCATTGAAGCGGATGTGACGAGGCATTCGTCCATGGTGCGCGCTCGGTCGCTCCGACGCGAGAGCGGCCGCAACATGGCGTCACAGAGACCGCCGCGCCGCGAAGTCATCCGTTCCGGACGAGAACACCCGGCGCGCCGGAGAACTGCGACCGAAACGGGTGACCAGGCGGGTCAGCGTCGCGCGAGCACCCGCTCGTAGACGCCGATCATCCGCGCCGTCTGGGAGCTCTGCCGGAACGCACGACTGGTCTGCGGTTCGACCACCAGTGCCGAACCGGATGCCACATCGGCGGCCACCGAACGGATCGCTTCGGCGAGCGCCGGCACCGATCCGTCGGCCGGTTGCCAGTAGACGCCGTTGGGGAGTTCGCCGGCGATATTCGGGTCGCTCACGATCGACGGGGTCCCGAGCGCCGCCGCCTCGAAGACGGTCATGCCCTGCGTCTCGAACCCGATCGACGTCTGCACAAGGGCGTCCGCCGAGGCGATCGCGGTCAGCGCCTCCTGATAGGGCACCTTCCCGGCGAACACCACTCGGCCGTCGAGGCCGTGTTCGCGCACGAACGACTGCGCTTTCTTCAGCAGGAGGCCCGCGCCGTACAGCCGGAATTCGGCGTCGACGCCCGACAGGCGGATCGCGTCCAGATACTCGAGGATGCGCTTCTCAGAGCTCATCCGTCCCATCCAGACAAACAGGGGACGGTCGCCTGAGTGAGGCACCGCATCCCGCAGCACCTGTTCGACGACGGAATCATCGGCGCCCGTGAGGATCACCTCGACGTCGGCTGCGACACCGTTGCGCTCGAGCAGCGACGCGAAGTGACCGCTCGGTGCCGTCGAGGCATCCGCCCGGAGGGCAAGCTCGTTGAGGTAGGCCCACGCGCTCGGAGCGAGAACCGACCGCGCTGGCTTGAGGACCCGGTGCTGCCACCAGAGCAGTGCGCGAATGGCCACGGCCGGAACCGGGACGACCTGTTCGAGGCCGAACTCCATGTGGTTGTGGAACGTGTGCACCGCCCGGATGCCGTGCCTCGCCGCGTACCGGTACCCCAGCATCGCGCCCCAGTAGTCGGCCTGCACGTGGACGATGTCGACGGGTGGGCGGGTGGCGAGTGCTGCGTCGAGGAACCGGTCAGCGCGACGGCCGACGAGGGTCATCGAGTATTCGCGATCGAGTGTGATCGGAACGGACGGGGTGTCGATGTAACCGGGGCTCCCGACGTGGTCCCGATGCATTCTCGGAGCGCACACGGTCACCGTGTGACCATCCTGCTCGAGGAAGCGCTTCTGCAGCCTGAGGGAGACCTGCACCCCGCCGAGCGAGTCCGCGTGCTGGTCGCTGAACATCAGTATGTGCATGGTGCTTCTAGGCTAGCGGGGCGCTCGCCCCCTCTAGCCTGTGATGCCCTCGACTTCTTCCAGCGCCTCGAGCAACGAGCCTTGCGCGAAGCCGAACCAGTCGTAGAGGCTTTCCACGTATTCGGCGTCAGGCGTCTCGATCCCGCCCTCGTCGGTGACGGTCGCGATTCCGAGGCTCGTGGCGAGCACGAGCCGCAGGTCCGTCAGCGTTCCGAGCCAGTACATCGCGTGCTCCCGGTCGAGTTGCACAAGTCGGACCTCACCGTCGGTGGTCCGCCGGGACTGGGCGATCCGGAAGGAGGCAAGCACCCCCCTCGCATTCTCGACCTTGCGGTCGATGAGGTCGTCGAGGGTGAAGCGACGGAATTCGTCGGCCGACCCCGGGTCGTCGGCGTACGCATCCGGAAACAGGCGCGCCAGCACACTGGGCTCGACGTCGGCTTCGCCCTCTTTGACCCGCTCGAGCAATCCGATGATCTGCTCGACCAGATCGATGAACAGTGCGACCTCCTGGGTCTCGAACTCGGCGAGGAGGTCACCGCCGGGTGTTGCGTCGAATGCCCTCATTCCGGAACCTTCACCAACGTCGACAGAAGTCCGAAGCCGTGCATGGCCGCGACGTGCCGTTCCATCTCTTCCCGGGTCCCCGTCGCTACGACAGCGCTGCCGGAGTTGTGGACCTGGAGCATGAGTTCGTCGGCGCGGGCGCTGCTGAATCCGAAGTAGTTGCGAAAGACCCACGACACGTAGGTCATCAGGTTCACCGGGTCGTCCCAGACAACAGTGTTCCAGGGCGTGCCGAGCGTCAGCGACTCGGCGAGGTCCAGGCGGTGGTCTAGTTGTGGCACGCTCCAAGCTTTGCACTGTCAAGCGGCAATGCCCAGTGCAGTTCCGGAGCAAGGCCCGATAGTGTCGAAACGTCGGCGAATGACGCCGGGAGTTCTTGGTGTGGAGGCGCTCGTGTTGAAGTTGGGTGTGAAGGCGTCGGCGGAGCAGTTCGGGCCGCGCGACCTCGTTGAACTGGGCGTCAAGGCCGAGGAGCACGGATTCGACAGCGTCACCGTGAGCGACCACTTCCAGCCCTGGCGGCACAACGGCGGCCACGCGCCGTTCTCCCTCGCCTGGATGACCGCAGTCGGTGAGCGAACGGAACGGATCCAGATCGGCACGTCCGTTCTGACGCCGACCTTCCGCTACAACCCGGCCGTCGTCGCCCAGGCGTTCGCCACCATGGGCTGCCTCTACCCGAACCGGGTGTTCCTCGGTGTCGGCACCGGCGAGGCTCTCAACGAGATCGCCACAGGGTTCCGGGGCGAATGGCCTGAATTCAAGGAGCGGTTCGCCCGCCTGCGCGAGTCGGTCGACCTCATGCGCCAGCTCTGGGTCGGTGACCGTGTGGACTTCGAGGGCGAGTACTACACGACCACAGGCGCGTCCATCTACGACGTGCCAGACGGCGGCATCCCGGTCTACATCGCTGCAGGCGGGCCGGTCGTCGCCCGATACGCCGGTCGCGCCGGTGATGGGTTCATCTGCACCTCCGGCAAGGGCATGGAGCTGTACACCGACAAGCTGCTGCCCGCCGTCGCCGAAGGCGCCGAGAAGGCCGGCCGGAACCCCGCCGACATCGACAAGATGATCGAGATCAAGATCTCGTACGACACCGATCGCGAGGTCGCACAGGAGAACACCCGGTTCTGGGCACCGCTGTCGCTCACCCCCGAGCAGAAGCATTCCATCGACGACCCGATCGAGATGGAGGCTGCGGCCGACGCCCTGCCGATCGAACAGGTCGCCAAACGCTGGATCGTCTCGAACGACCCGGACGAAGCCGTCTCGCTGATCAAACCGTATCTCGACGCCGGTCTCAACCACCTCGTCTTCCATGGCCCTGGGCACGACCAGAATCGGTTCCTCGACCTGTTCGCGCGGGACATCGCACCCCGGCTGCGCGAACTGGGCTGATGGGCGTGCCTGTGCACTCCAGCGCGCTCACCCGTGTGGTCCTGGCCCCCAATCCCGGGCCGATGACGCTCGACGGAACCAACAGCTACCTGATCGGCGCCGCTGATTCCCCGTCGGTCGTCGTTGTCGATCCCGGCCCGGACGATCCCGGCCACCTCCGATCGCTGGCGAACGCCGGGCCCGTCGAACTCATCCTCATCACCCACCGCCACCGCGACCACACGGCGGGCAGCGCGGAACTCGCCCGGCTGACCGGCGCCCCCGTGCGCGCGTTCGACCCGGCCTTCTGCATCGACGGCGACCCGCTGACCGACGAGGAGGAGATCTCCGCCGCGGGAGTTCGCATCAGCGTCGTCGCCACGCCGGGGCACACCGCCGACTCGGTGTGCTTCGTCCTCGCTGCCGACGGCGCCGGGTCGATCCTCACCGGGGACACCATCCTCGGCCGGGGAACGACGGTGATCGCCGCCCCCGACGGCGACCTCGCCGACTACCTCGACTCGCTCGCAACGCTGCGCCGCCTCGGCTCGCTCGCGGTCCTGCCGGCGCACGGACCGGGCCTCCCCGATCTCGCCGGAATCTGCGACAACTACCTCGCCCACCGGCGCCAGCGGCTCGACGAGGTGCGCGCGGCGCTGGAGCGATTGGGGGCGGATGCCACCACCTCCGCGGTCACGGACCTCGTCTACGCCGACATCGACCCGGCTGTCCGTTTCGCTGCCGAGCACTCGGTCGAGGCGCAGCTGGCCTACCTGAGAACGACCGACGGACTCGACTGAGCCATGCCGGGGCGCCCGCCCGAACCCCACCCTTCGAGGCCCCTTGCTCGGCCACAAACGGATGCAGCACCCGCCGCTCCGACAAAACGGCAGGATTTTTCGACGAAATCGCAGCCGTTCCTGCCGGAGCACGCCCGACCAGGGACCGCAGTCGGCCCTGACGTGCCCCCGATGGGTGGACGACAGCCGTCAGGCATCCCCCTAGGATGAACAGCCGAGGCAACCTCACGTTGGGCTGCCTGGCACGGGACGGGAAACTCATGGCTGAGCGCATCGGAGTCGTCGGCGGCGGAATCGTCGGGGTCGCCCTCGCCCGCGCGCTCACCCGGCACGGACTGGGTGAGGTCACCGTTCTCGAGAAGGAGCGCCGGCTCGCCCTGCACCAGACCGGCCGTAATTCAGGCGTGGTGCACGCCGGGCTCTACTACGCCCCCGGCTCGCTCAAGGCCAGGCTCTGCGCCATCGGCCGCGAACTCACCCGCGAGTTCTGCGCAGAGAAAAAGCTCCCCTACCGCGAAGTCGGCAAGCTCGTCGTCGCCGTGACGAGCGCCGAGTTGCCCGCCCTCGCCGACATCGAGGCCCGGGCGACGGCGAATGGCGTCCCGGGACTCCGGCGCGTGAACCCCGACGAGCTGCGCGCCCTCGAACCACACGCCGCCGGAGTCGCTGCCCTGCACTCCCCGCACACCGCGGCGGTCGACTACACGGCGATCACGGAGGCGATGGCCGACGACGTGAGGCAGGGCGGTGGGCGGATCCTCCTCGGTCACGAGGTGACCGCGATCTCCACAGTCCCGTCCGGCGTTCGGGTGGTCACGCCGACGGACGACTTCACCTTCGACCGGCTCATCGTCTGCGCCGGGTTGCAGTCGGATGTCGTCGCCCGATTCGTCGGCGCGTCGGCGTCGCCGAAGATCCTGCCCTTCCGCGGTGAATACTGGGCGCTGGCGCCGGCACGACAGCATCTGGTCCGCGGGATGATCTACCCGGTCCCTGATCCCCGTTTCCCGTTCCTTGGCGTGCACTTCACCCGCGGCGTCTACGACGACGTCCACGTCGGCCCGAATGCCGTGCCGGCCCTCGCCCGTGAGGGGTACACCTGGGGCCGGATCTCTGCACGCGACACCTGGGCGTCCCTGACCTGGCCGGGAGCGGCCGGCCTGGCGCGGGCACACTGGCGCATGGGAGCGAAGGAGATCGCGGCATCCCTCGTCAAACGCCTCTACTTCGCTGAGGCCCGACGATTCATTCCCGAACTCGAGATGGCCGATCTCAGCCACAAGACGGCCGCGGGCGTGCGGGCGCAGGCCTGGGATCGCAGCGGCGCCCTGCTCGACGACTTCGCCGTCGACCCGGTCGGCGCGGTCACCCTGCTCCGGAACGCGCCGTCACCCGCAGCGACCTCGGCGATGGCGATCGCCGATCACGTCATCGACACCTACGTCCGGGTGCGCCGCTGATCAGCGCGCAACCGACACGGTGACGGTGAACTTCGTGTTCCGCCCCAGCTGCCTGGTCGGTCCGACCGTACGATCGAGCGTCGGCCGATAGCCGAGATGCGAGTTCCACACGGTCCACAATTCGCCGCCCGGTTTCAGCACACGGGCCGCATCGTCGAAGAGTTTCTGCGCGATTCCCGCGTGCACGGTCGCGCCGACGTGGAACGGCGGATTCAGCACGATCAGCTCCGCTGAGGAATCCGGCCAGCCCGACAAGCCGTCGTCGCGCACCACGGTGATGCGGTCCGCGAGCCCGTTCGCTCCTGCGGTCTGGCGGGCGGATGCCACGGCCGCCGCGGACTGGTCGGTGGCCGTCACCCGCATGGCCGGCCGGGCCCGGGCGAGAGCCGCGGCGATCACCCCCGTGCCGCACCCGAGGTCGATCGCCGTTTCGGCCGCGGGGAGCCCGTCGAGAAAACCGAGGAGGAACCGGGTGCCGATGTCGACCTTCGTGCCCGCGAAGGCGGCGCCGTGGGCACACACCCACAGGCCGAGGTCGTCATGGAACTCCCGCGCCGGCCAGCGCGAGTTCCCCACCGGCCGGCGCGGTTCCCGCGCGGTGAGAACGCGTGACTTCTGCTGCGCGAGCGATGCGGTGACCGACCCGAACAAGGCGCCGAGGACGTCGGTCATCGCGTGGGCCATGTGCTTGACCCGTCCGCCGGCGTACACCGTGACATCCGCTGCCGCATGCCTCGCAATCAGGTCGGCGATTTCGGCGAGGGCGTCGAGCGACCGCGGCAACTGCAGCACGACGACGCGAGCCCCCTCGACGACGGATGCCTCCAGCGGCAGATTCGTATACCCATCGGATCGTGAGAGGGTCGCCGCGTTGTTCGCGAGGGCTCGCTCACCCGAAAGCTCATCCTGGTGCACGCGGATGCCGGTGGCCCCGGCAGCGACAGCGCCCAGCGTCAGCGCGCCGAAACGATCTCCGATCACCGCGACATCGCCCGGTGCCGATGCAGCAAGATCCGCTGCTGCCACGTCGAGCAGGAGCCGATCGGTGGCGTCGAAGGCGAACAGGTTCGGCGCCGAAATTTCGGGCCAGCGGCTCAGCCGTTCGAAGGGGAAGTCCGTCACCGTCTCAGGCTAGCGGGGCCGCCGCGGGGCCGGGCACGCACCCCGGCCGCGTCAGCTCCTTCCCGGCTGCTGCTCCTGGCGTTCGCGGAACGCGTGCGCCATCCACCACCAGCTGAGCAGGCCGATCCCGGCGTTCACGAGAACACTGAGGAGGAGGAAGCCCACGCCGATGCCGATGAACGGTGCGACGTCGAAGCCGGTCAGGTCGGGCACCCCGCCGACCCCCTCGGGTGACCCGATGTCTGGCGTCCAGAGGTTGAACAGCCCGGATATCGGCGAGCTCAGGGCGCTCAGCGCCCAACTGCCCACGATCGCGATCCCGAGGGCGCTCCAGGTGACGGCGACCGGGCGGTTCACCCGGTGGCTGCGGAGGATCCCGAGGCTGGCGAGGTAGCCGAGAATCCAGAGGATGATGCCGAGGATGACCAGACCGATCATCCAGGGCAGGAACGTGGACCACGCGTCGGCGATGAACCGTTCGAAGTCCTCCGGCGGCACACCCCCGTCGATCGAGATGTCGTCGCGACTGTTCGTCGCCGCCCAGGAGAACAGCGTGCTGAAGAGCGCGCCGAACAGGCCGATGGCAAGCGGGATCGCGACGAGGGCGAAACCGAGGCTCATGAGCGAGAAGCCGACGGCACCGGCAAGCATCGCTCCGCGCTTCTGCCGGGGCGCGAGAGGTGGTCGCGGCGGCACTGCCGGGCGTGCCGGGGCCTGTGCGATATAGCCGGGCTGCGGGTATCCCTGCTGCACCGGGTACTGCTGCTGCGGATAACCGTGCTGCTGCGCCGGATAGCCCGGCTGCGGTGGATATTGCTGCGGATAGCCCTGCGGCGGATACTGCTGCGGGTAACCCTGGTGGGGCGGGTATTGGCCGGGGTTACCCGCCTGCTGCGGATAGCCGGGCTGCTGGATCGGGCCCGGTGCGGCCGGCGACGCGCCGGCCGGGGGCAACGGCGTTCCCTGCGGAGGCGCGAGGGGAGAACCCGGTGGCGGGCTGGCCTGCTCGCCCTGGCCGGGCCGCGGTTCTGTCGGCGGGTCAGGCTCGCGCTGCGGGGTGACTGACGGTTTCTCGTCCGGAATTCGGGGCTCGTTCTCGCTCATGCGGCTCAGCTTAACCACCGACCCGGATCGGCGTAACCCACCCTGGGTACCGATCGGAACCGCCCTGGGTACCGGCAGCTCAACGCTGGAACGGCCGCCAGACGACGAGTTCGGTTCGTCGCTGCGCCCGCGTGCCGCTCTTGAGAGGGACGACGTCACCCTGGGACCCGGCGGCGAACACCCGGCGCCCCGGCGACTTGACGAGTTCATCGGCGAGCGCGTGTTCGAGCTCGCGCACGCGGGCGCGCAGGGCGACGACCTCGTTCTCGAGGGCGAGGATACGACCGATGCCTTCAAGGCTGACGCCTTCGGCGCTGAGCCGCGCGACCTCACGCAACTGCACGACATCGCGCATCGAGTACCGCCGGGATTTACCCGCGGTCCTCGTTGGGGAGACGAGGCCGAGCCGGTCGTACTGCCGCAGCGTCTGCGGATGCATTCCGGCCAGCTCGGCCGCCATCGCGATCGCGAAGATCGGCGAATTCTCGTCCATGATCGTTATCCCCGGGCCCGGACGATGAGGTCGTCGCGCGGGTTTTCGTGCGGTTCGAGCTCGTGGAAGCGCTCGAGCGCAGCACGTGCCTCAGCGCTGAGGTGCGACGGCACCGCAACCTGGACGACCGCGAGCAGGTCGCCTGTGCCTTTCGAGGTCGACACGCCGCGTCCTTTGACCCGCAGCACGCGGCCGGAAGGAGTCCCGGGCGCGACCCGCAGCTTGACCGGCTCACCGCCGAGGGTCGGCACCTCGATCGTCGCGCCGAGCGTCGCCTCGACGAACGTCACAGGAACGTTCACCCGCAGGTTCAGCCCGTCGCGCTCGAACACCGGGTGCTTCCGCACCGCGACGGTGAGGACGAGGTCGCCAGCGGGCCCGCCGTCGGGAGACGGGTGGCCCTTGCCGCGCAGCTTGATCTTCTGGCCGTCGGCGACCCCGGCGGGAATGTTCACCTTGATCGTTCGCCCCTCAGCGGTCTGCAGGGTGATCTGGTCACCCTTCGTCGCCGTGAGGAAATCGATGGTGGTGGATGCCGTGACGTCGCGGCCGGGGGTCGGGCCGCCGAAGCCGCGGTAACCGCCGCTCGGCTGGCCGAAACCACCGCGCCCGAAGACCCCGCCGAGGATGTCGTCGAAGTCGGCCTGCTGGTAACTCGTGCTTCCCCCGCGTCCGCCACCGCCGAACATCCCGCCGAAGACGTCGTCGAACCCGCCGCCCGCGCCGCCGCCACCGGGGGCGGTGAAGCGGGCGCCGGAGCCCATGGCGCGGACCGCGTCGTACTCCTTGCGCTGTTCAGGGTCGTTGAGAACGGAATACGCCTCGCTGAGTTCCTTGAACTTTGCTTCTGCGTTCAGATCGCCCGCGTTGGAGTCGGGGTGATACTTGCGCGCGAGCTTGCGATAGGTCTTCTTCAGTTCGGCCGGTGTGACATCCTTCTTCACGCCGAGAATCTTGTAGAAGTCCTTATCGAACCAGTCCTGACTTGCCATCAGGCCTACTCGGGAACGGCGACAACGACCTTGGCCGCCCGCAGGAGAGTCGAACCGATCGTGTAACCGGTCTCGACGACGTCGAGGATGGTTTCGGTTTCGACGTCGGGGCTGGGCTGCTGGAAGATCGCCTCGTGCAGGTTGTGGTCGAACGGCTCGCCTTTTTCACCGAACGGCGCGAGGCCGAGCTTCGCGATGCTCGTGCGCAGCTTCGCGGCGATCGCCGAGAACGGGGTGTCGGCCTCGAGGTCACCGTGCTTCTCGGCGCGGTCGATGTCGTCCAGCACCGGGAGCAGCACTTTGATGACGTCACCGGTCAGGCGCTCGCGTTCCATCTCGCGGTTGGCCTCGGTGCGCTTGCGGTAGTTCGCGTATTCGGCGCTCACGCGCTTGAGGTCGACGAGGTGCTCGTGTTCCGGGGAGGCGTCAGCGACGCGTTCCGCATCGACCTCCTCCTCGAGACCGTCGGCCTGGGCTGCGTCGAGGATGTCCTGGACGGTGAGTTCGTCGTCGTCGATCGTTTCGGGGAGTTCGGAGTCCACCTGCGACTCAGGGTCGGAAGCAATCGCTTCCGACCCTTCGTCCACTGGCTGAACCTCGTCGCCGTTTTCTGGAGTCGGGTTCGTGTCAGTCATCGTTACTTTCGTGCCCCCGTCGAAGAGTCGGTCTCGGTCTCGTCGTCGACGACTTCAGCGTCAACGACATCCTCCTCGGATGCCGCATCCGCCGGCTGCTCAGCGCCGCCGGTGGGTGCTGATTCAGCCTGCTGCGCCTGCGAGTAGATGGCCTCGCCGAGCTTCACCTGGCTCTCGTTGAGCTTGTCGTACGCGGTCTTCACCGCGGCCTCGTCGTCTCCGGCGAGGGCCGACTTGAGCGCGTCGACATCGCCCTGCACGGAACTCTTGACGTCTTCAGGCAGCTTGTCGGCGTTCTCACGGATCAGCTTGTCGATCGAGTAGGCGAGCTGCTCGGCCGTGTTGCGGGTCTCGGCTGCCTCGCGGCGGGCCTTGTCCTCTGCAGCGTGCTCCTCAGCTTCGCGAACCATGCGCTCGATGTCTTCCTTCGCCAGCGACGAACCGCCGGTGATGGTCATCGACTGCTCCTTGCCCGTGCCCTTGTCCTTCGCGGACACGTGCACGATTCCGTTGGCGTCGATGTCGAAAGTCACCTCGACCTGCGGGATGCCGCGGGGCGCGGGGGCGATTCCGGTGAGCTCGAACGTGCCGAGGTTCTTGTTGTCGCGCGTGAATTCGCGCTCGCCCTGGAACACCTGGATCGCGACGGACGGCTGGTTGTCGTCCGCGGTGGTGAAGGTTTCGCTCCGCTTGGTCGGGATGGCCGTGTTGCGCTCGATGAGCTTGGTCATGATGCCGCCCTTGGTCTCGATACCGAGAGACAGCGGGGTGACGTCGATGAGCAGGACGTCCTTGCGCTCGCCCTTCAGCACGCCGGCCTGGAGAGCGGCGCCGACGGCGACGACCTCGTCAGGGTTGACGCCCTTGTTCGGGTCCTTGCCACCGGTCTCCTGCTTGACCAGGTCGTAGATGGCGGGCATACGGGTCGATCCACCGACGAGAACGACGTGCGCGATGTCGCCGACGGAGATTCCCGCCTCGCGGATGACGTCCTGGAACGGCTTCTTGGTGCGGTCGACGAGGTCGCTCGTCATCTGCTCGAACTGCGCGCGGGTGAGCGTCTCGTCGAGGTTGGCCGGGCCGTTGGCTGTGAGCGAGAGGTACGGCAGCTGGATCGAGGTGGACATGCCCGAGGACAGTTCCTTCTTCGCCTGCTCGGCGGCTTCCTTGAGGCGCTGCTTGGCGATCTTGTCGTTCGAGACGTCGACGCCGGTGGTCTCCTTGAAGCGCTTGATCAGGTGCTCGACGATGCGCTGGTCCCAGTCGTCTCCACCGAGGCGGTTGTCACCGGCGGTTGCACGGACCTGGATGGTCGAGAAGTCGTCGTCCTTGCCCACTTCGAGCAGGGAGACGTCGAACGTTCCACCACCGAGGTCGAAGACGAGAATGAGCTCGTCTTCCTTGCCCTTGTCCAGGCCGTATGCCAGCGCGGCGGCGGTGGGCTCGTTGATGATGCGGAGGACGTTGAGTCCGGCGATCTCACCGGCCTCCTTGGTGGCCTGGCGCTCGGCGTCGTTGAAGTACGCGGGAACGGTGATGACGGCATCCGTCACGGTGTCGCCGAGGTACTGCTCGGCGTCGCGCTTGAGCTTGGCGAGGATGCGGGCCGAGATCTCCTGCGGCGTGTACTTCTTGTCGTCGACCGCGAAGGTCCAGTTGGTGCCCATGTGGCGCTTGACGGATGCGATGGTGCGGTCGACGTTGGTGACGGCCTGGCGCTTCGCGGTCTCGCCGACGAGCACCTCGCCGTCCTTCGTGAACGCGACGACCGACGGGGTGGTGCGGAGGCCCTCGGCGTTCGCAATGACGGTGGGCTCACCACCTTCGAGGACGGCCACACACGAGTTGGTGGTTCCGAGGTCAATTCCTACTGCACGTGCCATGTGTTTTATCTCCTTAGGACCGGTCAGGGTCTTTTCGATGTCGGCCGGGTTGCGGCCAGCAGATATCAAGTTCGTGACGCCTGCTCAAATAGTTGAGCGGCGATGACTCAAGTTTACCGGTCGCCTCCGTGCTGTCAACTTCTCACGGCAAACCCTGAGCCTGGGCGGCTCAAGTTTCAGACCGACGAAAGCGGGCGGCCCCCGCAGGGACCGCCCGTCAGGAGACGCGAACGCATGCCGTCAGTCGGCCCTCCGGACCGCCGCCGCAATCCCGGCGACGACGAGAACCACTCCCCCGGCCACCAGCCCGGCGATGATCCACGCGCTTGGGTCGACGACGAACGGGACGATCGCGTTCGTCACCATGAACCCGGCGAAGACCAGCACGATGACGCCCCAGAGAATGGTTCCGAACCGGGGCCGGAGGCGCTCCGGCTGCGGGAGGGGCCCGGCCGGGCCGGGCCACGACGCTGCCGGTTCTGTCCGGCCGGAGTCGCCGAACAGCACATCCGTGGCATCCGCGTCCGGTGCCGGCGTTGCCGGCCGGACAGGCGTGGTGTCATTCGTGTCGGTCATCGTGTGCTCCTCGTGGTGTCTGCAATGTCGACGCTTCCGGCGCCGAGCCAGATCCGGACGGTTGTCATGTCGTCGCCGGAGGTGTCGCCGAAGCGCAGCACCTCCCGGTAGGCCGGCGCTCCGCGTTCACGCGCCTCGCCGTCGGCGTCGGTGTAGCTGAGCCCGGCGATGCCGCCGGCGACCTCGAGGACCACGGGCACGTCCTCCGGCAGCACCAGCTCGACGGTTCCGGCGCCCAGCCAGAGTTCGACGGTGCCGCCGACCTCGGCGCCCCGGTCGTCGAGGCCCGACAGGTCGAGTGTGGGTGAACCGGCGGCCATCGAGTATCCGGTCGACGTGCCCGGCGCGGCATCCTCCACGACCCAGGTGGTGTTCCCGACCACCGAGACGGCGGTTCCTCGGGGGAAGACCCCGACGAAGAGCAGCACGAGAATCGCGACGACGGCGAAGAAGCCGAGCGCGCCGCTCTCCTTGCCGCGGATGCCGGCGAGGATCGTCGCGAGGGCGATCACGCCGAGTGCGGTGCCGACGCCGACGAGCACGGCGGTGTCCGAGAACGTGGTGTACCCGAGGGCGACGGCGACGAACACGCCGGCGAGCAGCGCCAGCCCCAGCGAGATCGAGACGAAGGCGGCGCCCGGCTGGCGCCGGCGGTACCGTTCCTCGTGTTCACGGCGCTGCTGGGCGCGGGCCGCATCGCGGGCTTGCCTCTGGGCGTCCCGCTCGGCCTGGCTTCGTGCCTGTGCCGGATTCCAGGCGTTCGGAGAGGCGACGCCGGAATGTGCCGCCTCCGGGGTCGCGTACCAGATGGAGTCGGTCCCGCTAGTGGACGCCGGCCCGGGGGACGAGGCATCCGCCGTGAACGGGGTCGGAGTGCCGAACGACGCGCTGCCTGCCGTTGGGGCCTCGGCCGGTGTCGCCGAGTTCGTCCAGAAGTCTGCATGGGCGCGAGGCTCCTGGCCGGGTGCGGTCGATGGAGTACGCCGGGCGATCACGACGGTGAGCCAGATCAGACCGGCGACCAGGGCAAGGACCCAGCCGGAGCGGAGGGTGGACTCGAGCCATTCGGGCATGTTCCAGAAGTCGGGGGCTCCCTGCCACCAGATGCCCTGCATGAACGGCACGAAGGTGAGAACGACGAGCACCCCGATGGCGATCATCGCCGGGTCGAAGATGCCCTTGATCGCCCGTTCGAGGTGGATGCGTCCCTGGCTGTCGGGGAGCAGCGCCCACGCGACGGCGTAGAGGAAGAGGGCGGGGCCGCCGAGGATGGCGACCACGAGGATGATGCCGCGGACGATCAGCGGGTCGAGGCCGGTGCGCCTGGCGATACCGCCGGCGACGCCGGCCAGCCAGGCGTCGTCGGTGCGGATGAGGCCTGCGCCTCGGATCCAGTCAAAGAAGGTGCCCTGCTGCGACGCTGTCGGCGCGTTCGCCTGGGTCGGGCCGGGGGTGGGAGGTGCTTCGTTCATGACTCGAGTCTGGCGGCGTCGGCCGGCACCGTGCCATGGGGTATCCCCCTGATCAGACCCTGAGATCACCGGCACGGGTGCCTCATCGACGGCCGGGGGTGCTTGGATTGCTCCATGGACACCCCTCGCATGACCCGCCCGCGCGTGCGGCTGGTCGGCGGCGTCTGTGCCGGGTTCGCCGAGCACACCGGTCTTCCGCTGCCGATCGTGCGGACGGTCACGGTGCTGCTCACCGCGTGCGGAGGGGCCGGGTTGCTCCTGTACTGCTGGCTGTGGGCGACCACGCCGATCGCCGCGGATGCCACGGACCCACTGAAACGCGTGCTCACGCGCCCCAGCGACCCGGCAGCCGCTGCCCCGGAGGCCGCGCCGACGCGGTCGGCCCCGATCACCGAGATTCTGCTCGGCGTGGCCCTCCTCGCCGCGGCGGGCGCGCTTGTGGCATCCCGGATGGGTATGGACGTTCCCCTCGCCTTCGTCATCCCCGCGATCGTCGTGCTCGGCGGTGCCGGGCTCGCCTGGCGGCAGTTCGACGACCTTCGCCGGCAACGGTCGTCATCGTCGTCGGCCCTGCTGGTGCGGGCACTCGGCGCCCTGGTGCTCGTGGCCCTCGGCATCCTCCTGTTCTTCGTGACCGGTGAGGAACCGAACGTGTGGACGGTCTTCGTCGCCGCACTCGCCGTGCTGTTCGGCGTCGCCATCGTCGTCGCCCCGTGGCTCGTGCGGCTGACGCGTGACCTGGCCGACGAGCGGGCGGCTCGCGTGCGGGAGGCGGATCGCGCGGAGATCGCCGCGCACCTGCACGACTCGGTGTTGCAGACGCTTGCCCTCATCCAGCAGAAAGCCGACCCTGCCAGCGACGCCTCCCGTCTGGCCCGGGCGCAGGAGCGCGAACTGCGGGACTGGCTCTTCGCCGGCTCCCCGAGTTCGTCCGTCGACCTCGCCGACGAACTCCGCCGCCTCGCCGCCGTGGTCGAGCAGGAGTACGCCGCCCAGATCAACGTCGTCGCCGCCGGGCAGAGCCCCGGCACGGTGCCAGACGCGCTGCTGGGCGCAGCCCGCGAGGCGATGTTGAACGCGGCACGCCACGCCGGCGGCACCGTCTCGGTCTACCTCGAGTCGTCGCCGACAGCGGTCGAGCTCACCGTCACCGACCGCGGGCCGGGGCTCAGCCTCGAGAGCATCCCGTCGGACCGGATGGGTGTGCGCGAATCCATCCTCGGACGGATGCGACGCATTGGCGGGACCGCCGAGGTTTCTCCGGGGCCCGGCGGCACCGGCACCGAAGTCCGCCTTTTTCTTCCGTTGACCGAGGGAGCCCACCATGTCGACACCTGACCCCACCGCCGCCGACCTCACCGTGGTGATCGTCGACGACCACTCCATCTTCCGCTCCGGTCTGCGTGCCGACCTGGCCGACGGCATCCGCGTTCTCGGCGAAGCGGCCACCGTGGATGACGCTGTCGCCCTCGTGGTGGCCACCCAGCCGCAGGTCGTGCTGCTCGACGTGCACCTGCCGGGCGGGGCGGGCGGCGGCGGAGCCGAGGTCATCCGGCGGTCTGCCGCCCAGGCCCCGAACACGCGGTTCCTCGCGCTGAGCGTCTCCGATGCCGCCGATGACGTGGTGACGGTCATCCGCAGCGGCGCCCGCGGCTACATCACGAAGAGCGCGTCGGGTGCTGACGTGTCGGATGCCGCCCGTCGCGTCGCCGACGGGGACGCCGTGTTCTCGCCCCGGCTCGCCGGGTTCGTGCTCGACGCGTTCGGCGCCGTCTCGGGTGAGACCGCCGAGGCATCCGACGAACTCGATCGGCTCTCGGCACGGGAGCAGGAGGTGATGCGGTTGATCGCCCGCGGGTACGCCTACAAGGAGGTCGCCGCGGCGCTCTTCATCTCGGTGAAGACGGTGGAGACCCACGTGTCGAGCGTTCTGCGCAAACTGCAGTTGTCGTCGCGTCACGAATTGACCGCGTGGGCGCTGGAGCGCAAGCTGCTCTGAGGCGCACCGCCGCGGCGACACGACGGGAGAATGCGTTCACCCGTGCGCGGGCGGATGCCACTACCCTGACCTCATGACGACGAACCCCAGCGACGGCACCGTCGCCCCCGCGCTCTCGGAGGCGCCCGCCAGGATCAGCCCGAAACGCGTGCTGGCCTGGGGACTGTGGGACTGGGGCTCCGCCGCATTCAACGCCGTCATCACAACCTTCGTCTTCACCGTCTACCTCACCTCCGACGCGTTCGGCGGGGAGGCAGCCGTCTCGGCCCAGCTGGGCTGGGCACTGGCTGCGGCCGGCCTGCTCATCGCCCTGCTCGCCCCGGTCACCGGGCAGCGCTCGGACAGCGCCGGGCGGCGCAAGCTGTGGCTCGGGGTGAACACCTACATCGTTGTCGCTCTGACGGCGTGCATGTTCTTCGTCGCTCCCGAACCGGACTTCCTTTGGCTGGGCCTTCTGCTCGTCGCGGCGGGAAACGTGTTCTTCGAGTTCGCCGGCGTCAACTACAACGCCATGCTGGCCCAGGTCTCCACGCCGAAGACGATCGGCAGGGTCTCCGGCATCGGCTGGGGTTTCGGCTACCTCGGCGGTATCGCGCTTCTCCTCATCGTCTACTTCGGCTTCATCGCGCCGCCGGTCGGGCTTTTCGGCATCACCGGTGAGGACGCCATGGACGTGCGGGTCACCGTCCTGGTCTCGGCGATCTGGTTCGGGCTGTTCGCCCTGCCCGTCCTCCTGACCGTGCCCGAGTACGAAGGGGTCGGCGCGCGTCGTGCGAAGGTCGGGTTCTTCGCCTCCTACCGGCGCCTCTTCAACGACATCCGCAAGCTCTGGACCGAAAGCCGCCAGACCGTCTACTTCCTCCTGGCCAGCGCGGTCTTCCGCGACGGCCTCGCCGGCGTGTTCACCTTCGGCGGCGTCCTTGCGGCCGGCTGGTTCGGCTTCTCGGCCCAGGAAGTCATCATCTTCGCCATCGCCGCGAACGTCGTCGCCGGGATCTCCACCATCACCGTCGGGCTGCTCGACGACCGGCTCGGCGCGAAACCGGTGATCATGGCATCCCTCATCGGACTCGTTCTCGCCGGACTCACCGTCTTCTTCCTCCACGACGGCGGTGCGATCGTATTCTGGATCTTCGGTCTCGCCCTGTGCCTCTTCGTCGGCCCCGCGCAGTCGGCGTCCCGGTCGTTCCTGGCGCGGCTCATTCCGGCCGGCCGCGAAGGGGAGGTGTTCGGCCTCTATGCGACGACCGGCCGCGCCGTCTCGTTCCTCGCGCCGACCGCATTCGCCCTGTTCATCACGATCGGCGGGGAACAGTACTGGGGCATCCTCGGTATCGTCCTCGTCATTCTCATCGGGCTTCTGCTGCTGATTCCGGTCCAGGCGAAGCAGCAGCAGCTGCGGTAGCGCGCCGGCCCGCTGGCGCGCCAGGTCATCCACTCCGGACGAAAGCATCCGGCGCGCCGGGTGACCCCGGCCGCAACGGGTGACCTGGCCGCGAACCGTCCGAACTCTTCACCGTGTCCGGCGCAGCAGCGCCTGACCGTCCGGACCGGCTACTGTCGCGAACGGCACGACACAAGGAAATAGACCTGAGATAAGGATGCTGTCGCGACAGCGTCCTTATGCGGCGCCTTTTTCCTTATCCCGAGCGGGTGAACGAGCGACTACAGCCCGTCGGCGACCGCCGCAGTCACCTGAAGCCACGCCTCGCGGGTCTGCGGCGAGAGGACCTCGACGTTGAGCGGGCCGCCGCTCTGGAAGCCGGGGTCGTACGGAACCTCGAGTACCACGCGGGTGAGGGCGGAGAAGTGGGCGTGCAGGCGCTGGGACAGCTCCGGCTGCGCGGCGTCGCCGGGTGCTGACAGGATCGTCACCGCCTGGCTCACTTTGTCCTGGTGGCCCTTCTGGCGGAGGCCGTCGATGAGCCACGCGGCGCTTGCCGCCGTCTCCTCGTTCACGGTCGTCACCACGACGAGCTGATCGGCGGCCTCGACCGCCGCCTCCCAGTTCGATGCGCGCATGTTGTTGCCCGTGTCGATGACGAGCAGGCGGTAGAACCGGCTGAGCGTCGAATGCAGACTGTCGAACGCCTTCGCGTCGATCGTCGACGACGCCGCGGCATCCTCGTCCGAGGCGAGGACGTCGAACTGCGCATCTCCCTGGCCACGAACGTAGTTGTCGAGGTAGCCGACCCGGGCCGATTCGACGTCGGCGAACCGGCCGACGTCGCGGAGCAGGTCGACGGCGGTGTTCGAATGCCGTGACGGCTGTGCGCGCCAGCCGAGCGTACCGCGGGTCTCGTTGTTGTCCCAGGCGAGCGTTGAACCGCCGCGGTGGATCCCGAACGTCGCCGCGAGCAGCAGCGTCGCGGTCGTCTTGTGCGCGCCGCCCTTCGGGTTGAGCACGACGATGGTGCGCGGTCCCTTGAGGCTGCGCTGCACGCGACGGATGGCATCCCGGTGCGACTGCTCGGTCTTGCCGGGCCGCGGCGAGATGAGGCCGCCGCTGATGCGGTGCAGAACTCCCTGCCAGCCTTTCTTCGCCGGCCCTTCCGGCGCCGACGGGCGGGACTGGAGGAAGTCGTCGAGCGTCGGCGCGTCGGCTGCGTCCGCGGTTGGTGGAGAGAACGTGGGCGCGTCGGAGGGAGTCTCCAGCGGTGCCGGGTCGACGAGGACAGGCTCGACGGGGACAGGCTCGACGGGGTCGGATGGTGCGGACTCGATGGCGACGGCGACGGATGCCTCGGGCTGGGTGGCGGCGCCGACGGGGGACGATGCGGCGGCGAACCCCGGCTCGTCGTACGACGGAGTCTCGGTGAATCCGTCGTCCCGGCCGTCTCCGGAGTCGGCGCTCGAGTCGGTGCTCGAGTCGGTGCTCGTGTCGGTGCTCGTGTCGGGAAGGACCAGATCGTCGCCATACGCGCGGAATGTCGAGCGACGCCCCGGGGCGGGCTCGAAGTGCCTGCCGGACCGGTGCGCGGGTTCGGGTTCAGCCCGGTCGAGATACTCGTCGATCTCGAAGGGGGGCGGCGGGATCAGCGACGCCTCAGGCTGGCCTGGGGCGTCCTCGTTCCCGCTCACCGCGAGGACCGGCCCTTCGGACTCGACGTCGCCGTCCGGGTGGACGATCAGCAGGTAGACACCGTCGAGGTCGGTGATCTCGACCCGTACCGGGCGGTCGCGTGCGGCGGCCTCATCGGCGACGCGGGCGATGACGGTGCCGCGAGCGCCGGCCACGTCACTGGCATGCACCTCGGACCGATTGCCGTCGACGAACACTTCACCCGTACCGTCGGTTCGGACGATGGCAGTGATTTGTGGCTCATTCGACACGTCGGGTCACCGTTTCTTTCCGCGGCCGAACGACGCCCGTCCGGCGTCGAAGCAACCAGTTATGACTACCAGTATTGCGTGACCCACATCCGGGGGCGCAATCGAGCCGGCAACGCGGGTGCATCAGCGGCGGTCACGCCGGGATGAGACCCCTCTCGGCGAGCGTCGACCACAGCCCATCGGGAACCGACTCCACCATCCGGGCGGCGTTCTGTTTGAGCTGTTCCGGCGCGCTGCCCCCGACCACGATCGAGCGGACCGCCTCGTCGCGCAGCGTGTACTGCAGGGCCGCGGTGGGCAGCGACACCTCGAAGTCGCGACAGACGGCGGCGATCGCCTTCACCCGGTCGAGAAGCGCCGCGGGCACGTCGCCGTACTCGTAGCGGCCGTCAGCGCCAGGCGTGTCGGTGGCGAGAAGTCCCGAGTTGAACACGGAGGCGTTGACGATACCCACACCCTGCACGTGGCACGCGGGCACGACCTCGGCGAGCGCCGGTTGCTCCGCGAGCGTGTACCGGCCGGCGACCATGACCAGGTCGAGGGCGCCCGTGTTCACCGACGCGAGGAGCGCGTCGGTATCCATCGACCCGACGCCAATGGCCCTCGTCATCCCCTGGTCCCGAAAGCGCGCCAGAGCGGGGATGGCGACGTCGAGTCCCTCCTGCAGGTTGTGCCGCTCCGGGTCATGCAGGTACAGCGCGTCGAACCGGTCGAGTCCGGTGCGGTCCAACGACTCCTCAACGCTCGACCGGATGCCGTCGGCTGAGAAATCCCACACCCTGCGGTGGTCGGCGGGCACGGCGAAGTTGTTCTCGACGTCGAGCTCGACGGCACCCTCGGGGTGCGGGACGAGCAGCCGCCCCACCTTGGTCGAGACCACGTACTGGTCGCGCGGCTTTGTGGCGAGGAACGCGCCGAGCCGCCGCTCGGAGAGGCCGAGGCCGTAGTGCGGCGCGGTGTCGAAGTACCGGATGCCGGCATCCCAGGCCGCCTGCAGGATCTCCCAGGCGGCGTCATCGGTCATGGCACGATACAGGTTGCCGATGTTGGCGGCGCCGTAGCCGAGCTGGGGCAGGTGCAGTTGGCTCATGTGCCGAAGCGTACCGGGCCCGGTGCCCCGCACGCACCCCACGCCTAGTTGATGCGCCGGCCCTCGTTGTGCTCGTTGAGCACCCAGGTGCTGCCTCCGTCTTCCGAGACGAAGCTCTCCCAGGTGTACGAGGTGTCCGTGATCCGCGAGAAGTTCCAGCGGATCAGGAGACCGTCGTTCCGGGTGCCGTCCTGGCGGATGCCGTCACGCTTGTGTGCCGTCGCGACCAGGTGCGCGTACTCCCCGCGCTCAGGTTCGAAGTAGCTGACCCGCCAGGCGCCCATGTCACGGTCGTACACGCGCACGGCTGTGGCGATCGCGTCGTAGCCGCCGTCGTCACGGGGGTGCAGCGCGACATCCTGCACCGCCTTGCCGCCGAGGATGAACGACATCACCCAGAGAAAGTCTGTTTCGTGCCAGGAGCCGGTCTTCTCGTCGAGGCGCTTGGAGTGCACGTCCCAGCGTCCGACCATGCGGCCGAAACGCGACATGCGATTGGGGTACTGCGAGGTGGCGGCATCCGAGATGAGGGCTTCGGCGAAGGGGAGGTCGGCGGGGTCACTCATGGCGGGAGCCTTTCTTAGCTGCCGGGGCTTCCGACGTCGACGACGCCGACGTCCGTGCGGTGGAAGTTCTGGAATGAGCGGGACGCGGTCGGACCGCGTTGCCCTTGGTACCTCGAGCTGTACTCCACCGAGCCGTAGGGCCGCTCGGCCGCTGAGCTCAGCTGGAAGAAGCAGAGCTGGCCGATCTTCATTCCCGGCCAGAGCTTGATCGGCAAGGTGGCGACGTTGCTCAGTTCGAGCGTCACGTGGCCGCTGAAGCCGGGGTCGATGAAGCCGGCGGTCGAGTGGGTGAGCAACCCGAGGCGGCCGAGCGAGCTCTTGCCTTCCAGCCGCGCCGCGACGTCGTCCGGCAGCGTGATCTGCTCGTAGGTCGAGCCGAGCACGAACTCGCCCGGGTGGAGGATGAATGCTTCGTCGGGCTTCGCTTCGATCAGGCGGGTCAGTTCCGGCTGGTCTTCGGCCGGGTCGATGTACGGATATTTGTGGTTGTCGAACAGCCGGAAGTACCGGTCGAGGCGCACGTCGACGCTCGAAGGCTGGACCATCTCGGGATTCGACGGTTCGAGGCCGATGCGCCCGGATGCCAGCTCGGATTTGATGTCGCGGTCAGAGAGAAGCACGAGGTCAGTTTATCGGGGCGGGGCTTGCTAAGATTACGAAAGTCGCTGAGGGCCGATTCCGGTCCGGAGCGTCGCGCGGATGTAGTTCAATGGCAGAACTTCAGCTTCCCAAGCTGATAGCGCGGGTTCGATTCCCGTCATCCGCTCCAGTGGCCCTGCCGGGTAGATCCGAAAGCTCCCGAGGGGCACAATCGCGTGTATGAACGCATCGGTGGAGGCGGAAGCTGCGATCCGAACGCCGGATCAGCGACTACGCGTTTTCGTGAGTTCGACTCTCAAGGAACTCGCGCCTGAGCGCCAGGCCGCGCGGTCAGCAATCGAGCGACTGCATCTCGCTCCGGTCATGTTCGAACTCGGCGCGCGGCCGCACCCTCCTCGAAGGCTCTACCGCGCTTACCTGGAACAAAGCGACGTCTTCGTCGGGCTGTATTGGGAACGTTATGGGTGGGTCGCTCCCGGCGAGGAGGTGTCAGGACTCGAGGATGAGTACAACCTCTCAGGCGATCTGCCGAAACTCATCTACATCAAGGAACCCGTTGGAGCCCGCGAGGCCAGGCTCAAGGAACTCCTCGATCGTGTACGGGACGACGACGGCACGTCGTTCAAATACTTTTCGACGGCCCGCGAGCTGAAGAAGCTGCTCGAAGCCGACCTCGCGACGCTGCTCGCTGAAAGGTTCGCTGAGAGTCGCTCCGGTCCCGCAGGGGGTCCTGACACCGCCCGGGCAAACGCACCACTGCCTTCGCCACTCACCGGGCTCATCGGCCGCGATGCGGATGTGGAAGCGGTTGAGGCACTCCTCGCACGCGAGTCGGTTCGGCTGGTCACCCTCACCGGACCCGGCGGCATCGGAAAAACCCGGCTGGCGATCGCCGTGGCGGCTCGGTACGGGCACCGCACCGACGAGGAGACTGCCTTCGTCGACCTGTCAACGTTGGATGATCCGTCCCTCGTCCCTCAGGCCATCGCCGACGCGGTGGGGGTCAGCAACACCGGCGACGAACCGTTGGAAGCCAAACTGAAATCCGCGCTTCGGCCTCGGCGCATGACGATGATTCTCGACAACTTCGAAGTCGTCCGGGGAGCCGGCCCAATGCTCGCCCCGTTGCTGTCCGCCGCCCCCGGGCTCAAGGTCCTTGTCACCAGTCGCATGCGGCTGCACGTCTCGAGCGAGTACATCTTCGATGTGGGGCCTCTGGCACTTCCGCCGGCGCCGACTCCCGGTGAAGCGGCCACCACACCCGACAGCCTCCTCGACTCTCCCGCCGTCGCACTCTTCGTGGAACGCGCCCGTGCGGTCAAGCCTGATTTCGAACTCACAGCGGAAAATTCGGATGCCGTCGCCTCGATTTGCATCGCGGTGGACGGGGTTCCGCTCGCCCTTGAACTGGCGGCGGCCAGAGTCCGGGTCCTGGCGCCGAAATCACTGCTCGCCCACCTCGACCGCCGGCTTTCGCTCCTCGCAGACAGCGCGTCCGACCGCCCGCCCAGACAACAGACGCTGCGCAGCACGATTGAGTGGAGCACACAACAGCTCTCCGACGGCGAGAGAACTCTCCTCGCCGAACTCGGTGTGTTCTCCGGCCTCTTCGCGCTCGACGCCGTCGAGGCGGTGTCCCAGAGTTCGGTGGACGCTGACCTGCTCGCGCGGATGGATTCACTCGTAGACAACAGCCTCGTCCGGGAACACGACCGGGGTGGATTGTCATACTTCTCACTGTTGGCCACCGTGCGTGAATATGCCCTCGAGCGGCTCGAGGCAGGAGGGAACCTGCAGACAACCCTTGCGCGACACGCCGCATACTACGTTGCCTGGGGCGACTCCGTCGAAGTTCCGGTCGAGGCGGCCCGGCAGCGTGAGTGGATGTCCCGGATCGAGGACACGCACGACAACGTGCGCGCAGCGGTCCGATTCCTCCTCGACAACCGCGACTGGGAGGCAGCAATGCACCTGGCGTGGTCGCTCCGTTTCTACGCGTGGATCGCTCTCCTTCATGGAGAGGTGAGCGCCTGGACGGACGAGGTACTCGCCTCGGGAGACGACCTCTCACCGCGCACTCGGGCGATAGCGATCAATTGCACGTGGGGGGTTGCCCTCATGCGCAGCCCGAATGAGGCGGCAGTCACAGCATTCACAGAATGTGTCGACCTCTTCCATGCTGCAGGCGACGTGAACGCGGAAGGACTGGGCCGGGTGATGCTGGCCACGGCCATGATGCTTACGGGAACCGATGGTGCCCGAATCGATGACCAGCTCTCGACCAGCCTTCGCCTCCTCCGTGACACAGGAGACACCTGGGGCCAGATGTCGGCGCTAGTGTCCCTCGGGCAGGTCTCGATGATGAATGGAAACATCGGTCGGGCACTGGAGCAATTTGAAGAGGGCGTGGACCTCGCCCGACGTCACGAGGGGGGCGGTTACGTGACGGCCTACGCGATCGTCCATCTCGCCTGGGCGAAGTTTTCCGTCGGCGACATCGCAGCCGCAACCGACCTCTTCACCGAATCGCTCACCATCTCGGCCAGCCTCCAACACGCCGTCGGCGTGGCTCACACGCTCGACGGTCTCGTAGCGGTCGCCGTCGCCGACGGTGACCCCCAACGGGCTGGTCGCCTTCTCGGCTCGTCCGAGAACGTGTGGAAGAGGCTGGGGCAGCTCAACGTGCGCGCCATGTCGTTGGGCCGCTTCCTCCTCGATCAGGTGCTGGCCGACGTGGACATGGCTGGACTGGCGGCTGCCCGGACCGAGGGAAGCGCGATGTCCCTCGAGGAGATCATCGCCTACGCGCTGGCGGACAGGAAGCCGGCCGACACTGTGCCAGCCGCGTCGGTACCGATCAGCACTCGGCGACCGCCCGGCTGACGCCTCAGCTCGCGGAACGGCGAAGGCCCCCGGCGAACTCGCCGAGGGCCTTCCCGCAATCGTCAGGACTACGCGTCCTTGAGGTCGATGCCCTTCGTTTCCTTCATGAACAACGTCGCGACGATGGTGAGGACGCAGAGGAACATGATGTACACGCTGAACATCCAACCCAGATCGAACGAGACGAACAACTGGTTCAGGTACGGCGCGGTTCCACCGAACAGCGCCACCGACAGGGCGTACGCGATGCCGATGCCCCGGGTACGGATGCGGGTGGGGAAGTTCTCCGCCAGCACGGCCGAATAGATGGAGCCGGGGATCGCCCAGAGTGTGAGCGCGATGCCGACGGCAACCAGCAGGGTCCAGCCCTGGTCGCTGATGAGGGTCGTCAGCGGGATGGTCAGGGCGATCGACGCAATGGCGAACACGAAAATCATGGGCTTGCGACCCACCCGGTCTGAAAGCATCCCCCAGAACGGCATCGAGATGCAGCAGATCAGCTGCGCGATGACGCTCATCCAGTAGGCGGTGCTCGCTTCCATGCCGCGCTGGGTGATGGCGAAGGTCGTCATGTACGAACCCCACGTGTAGTTGACCGCGGTCACGCCGGCCGTGAAGAAGATCATCTTCAGGGCGATGCGAACGTTCTGGGCGCGCGTCGTTGGAGGCGTCGCGTTCAGGGCCGCATCAGCAGCATCCTCTTCGAACACGTCGCTCTCGTCCATGTTGCGGCGAAGCCACAACACGACCAGGGCGAGAAGGCCGCCGAGAATGAAGGGGATGCGCCAGGCCCATTCGCCGACAGCCTCAGCGCCGAAGATGCTCGTGATGATGGCGCCGATGAGGAATGCGAGGACGCTTCCGCCGGTGATGGCGATGAACACCGCCGAGGTCCACAGTCCGCGCTTTTCCTTCGGCGCGATCTCGGCCACGTAGGTCGTCGAGGCCGCGGATTCACCACCGTGGGCGAAGCCCTGCAGGCAGCGGAGCACCAGCAGCAGAACGGATGCCCACACCCCGATTTGCGCGTATCCGGGCGCAAGGCCGATGAGGAAGCACGCAGCCGCCATCATCAGCATGGTGATCAGGAGGACGAATTTGCGGCCGCGGCGGTCGCCAATGAGGCCGAAGACCCATCCGCCGATCGGCCGCATGAGGAAGCCCACCGCGAAGACGGCGAAGGTCGCCAGCAGCGCGGAACCCGGGTCGCTCGGTTCGAACATTGCAGCCGCGATGAAGGGCGAGAAGACCGCATATGCGCTCCACTCGTACCATTCGAGCAGATTGCCCGCAGTGCTCGCGAAGAGTGATTTCACTCGGGAAGCGAGCGATGGCCTCGAGATAGGTGCCTGAGGCGCGATGATGGGCGTAGTCAAGGTGAGAGCTCCCTCGCTCTAGATGTGGATACGGCAGGGTTTGCGAGCAGGTTGGTGCATGGCTGCGCCCCATCGGGCCGCTGGAACCCCGTGCACGGCCCGGCGACCGTGAAATGCACAGCCGACGAGCGTTGTCGACTGAGTGCTGTCAGGAGCGTAGCCGCAGATGGATACATTCGCAAAGTGAACCGGCCGGGTGCATCGCGAATGGTGACACCACTGGCGGCATTTTGAACCATTTAATGACGCAGATGAGCTCAAGAGGTTCACCCATCGGATCCAATTTGGGTTAGCCTCATGACAGCCCAGCGACGTGCTGGGGCGAAGGCGGGTAATGACATGACGACGACGCGGCCGCGGAACGCAATAGCGAGCCAGCGCATCGCGGACGAATTGCGCGTGGCGATCCTCGACGGATCGCTCGTCCCGGGTGAGCGCATCCTGCAGGAAGAACTCGCCGCGCAGTACAACGCCAGCCGACTGCCGGTGCGGGAAGCGATTCGCATTCTCGAAGCCGAAGGCCTGGTGAGCATCGTCGCCAACAGCGGCGCCTGGGTCTCCAAGCTGGACCTCGACGAGTGCGTCCAGATTTACAAGATCCGCGAACGGATCGAACCGCTCGCCCTCGCCGAGAGCGTCCCCCGCCTCGGAACGCGCCAACTCGAAGAATTGTCTGAGCTCGTCGACGCCATGGCCGCAGGCACGGACGTCGAGAACTTTCTGGTCCTCGACCGACAATTCCACCTTCTGACGTATTCCGAGTCCCGAATGGTTTCCCTGAACCAGTTGATCGAGCGGCTATGGAACACGACCCAGCCGTACCGGCGGGCGTTCTCGATTGCGCTGGGGAGCGAACGCAACTGGATGATCCATGCCGAACACAAGTTGCTGATGGAAGCAATCAAGCGACGTGACGTCGACGAGGCGGAGCGGACCGTCCTTGGCCACATCCGGCGCACCCGGATTGAGCTCGAGGGTCGGAGCGACCTGTTCCGATAAGGCGTGGCCACGGTCAACGAGGAACGAGCCGTTCACTCCAGCCGGCTTAGCCGAGTTCTGCGCAGATGTCGCGCGATTCGCCCGTCGTGCTGAGAATCGTGAAGACGCCCTCGGCCGACCTCTCGTACACCACACGGCCGACGTACAGCGTTGTGGTCGGCCCAGCAGGTACATCGGTTGGGAAGAGAATGACGACATTGTGTCCGGTGAGGGCGACCGTTTCGGTCCCGTCAGCGTTCAGCGTCGTTCTCGTCACGAACCCGTTGCCCTTCAACGAAACCTCGACCGCGGTGGAGGCGTTCGAGAAGGTCAGATCGGATCCCTTGCCCGCGTTGATGGTGCGAACCACGTTTCCGTTCCGGTCCGTGAACTCCCTGAAGATGGTGTTGGGTTGCGAATCGAAGTTCACCCCGAGATCGAAGTGTGCGCAGGCCAACCCTGCGTCGAAGACCGCATCGTAGGGCGGCGGCGCGGCGGCCGCCGGTGCAGGAGAGGCAACAGCAACGAGTGCCGCCGCGGCCAGGGTGGAAGCGCCTACCCGGCGCCGGGCTGAAACGGACATCACGACCCCCAAAGGGATTCAGGCGGAATCGTCCCGTTCCGAAGTGGGCGGGCACGTGACGGCCGGGCGGTCGCCGAATTACCGCAGTTGAGCACCAGTTTTCCAGAGTCGACGCGAGCGCGAGGGAATGGACGCCACAGGCTGTGGATAACTCTTTCGCACCCATTCACGTGCAGGCGATGACGGAGGGAACGCGGGAATCCGGTCCGTCGCGGCCGAAGGGCTACGCGGCGGCGATCGCCTTCTTGATGCGCTTTTTCGCGGCGCGTTCGGTCAGGATGGAGAGGTAATCGCGAACAGGACGCCCCGCGATGGCGCCGAATTCCTCACGAACGATTGCTTCGACGTCGCCCCGCGCCATCTCCGGATACTTGGTCTGGAGGGCATCCGCAACATGCTGGATGGTCTCTTCGTCGTCGATGACCTTTGTCACTTTCGGGGATTTTTTCGTCACCTCCCGAGTATTTACCGCGCCAGCGGCTCCGTCAAATTTCCACGGTCCGGGTGTGCCCTCGCGCCGTTCAGGCGTCGGCACCGGCGGAGACGCGGAGGACGACGTTGCCTCTCTTGTGTCCGCCATCGACATAACGGTGCGCGTCCACGATCTGAGCGAGGTCGAAGGCGCGGTCGACCACCGGGCGAAAAGAGCCCGATTCAGCGAGGTCGACGAGGAACGCGAGATCCTCGGGCGGGTTGGGCCCGACATTCGCGGTCACAGTCTTTCCGCTTCGCCGGCTGTCTCGTCTCGCCCGGACCAGGCCGGAGAGGTCGGTGACCACCAGGAGAAGGGCGCCGCCAGGGTTGACGAGGTCCCCGGCACGCCGGAACCCGGCGTTGCCCACGCAGTCGACGATCACGTCCCAGGTTTGTCCCACCGCCGCGAAATCCGTCGTGGTGTAGTCGATCACGCGGTCAGCGCCGAGCGAGGTGACCAGGTCGGCATTGGCCCCGCTGCAAACCGCGGTGACGTGGGCACCCGCGAGCTTCGCCAGCTGGACCGCTGCTGTGCCGACGGCTCCTGACGCGCCGTTGACGAGGACGCTCGTCCCGCTCTGCAGTCGGGCCTGTTTGAGAAAGCCGCGGGCGGTCATACCGCCGAAGACGAGCGTCACCGCGTCGTCGAAGGTCAAGTTGGCTGGCTTTCGTGCGACGGCGGCATCCTGTTTCACACAGACGTACTCGCCATGACCGCCGAAAGCACCGCCGAGCATCGCGAGAACGTCGGCGCCCGGGCGAAACCGGGTGACGTCCGCGCCGACGCTCTCGACGACGCCGGCGGCATCCATTCCCAGGATGCGGTGGCGCGGTCGCACGAACCCGAGCCCGGCTGCCGCCAGGAGCTGAAGTCCGCGAGGTACGCGGCGGCTGCGCGCGCGGTGGTCGGCAATGCTCACGGTGCTCGCCCGCACCCGGATCAGGAGTTCGTCTGGGCGAGGTGACGGCTTGACGACCCTTTCGACGTGAACGACCTCGGGCGGCCCGAACCGCCGGTACACGGCAGCCGACATCGTCTCGGCGGGCTTCGAATGAGAAGGCGACGTCATGATGTGCTCCCAGAGTGCAGAGGGACAGGTATACGCCGTACACCTGCGCGGTCAAGAGTAAGGTGTACGGTGCCGACCGCGCCACCCGGGCGGCGAGCTCTGTTACCCGGTGAGGAGCCCGCAGCCGCGCCACCGACTCAGAGGTGCGCCAGAGCCCCGCTGATCTCGGCAGCGGCGTCGATCACGGCGGGGCGGTAGTCATTCAGGATGCGCTCAAGGCTCGCCGTCGAGGTGGAGGTCGACACGTTGATGGCAGCGAGAACGCGCCCGTCCACCCCGCGGAGGGGCGCCGCGATCGATCGCAGCCCGGGCTCGAGCTCCTGATCGACGAGCGCCCAGCCCTGCCGGCGGACCTGGAGCAGGGTCTCCCGCAGCGTTGCGGCATCCGTCACCGTGTTCTCGGTGAGGGCTGCCCTCCCGATCGAATTCAGGTAGCGGTCCAGGGCGCCATCGTCGAGTCCCGCGAGCAGCACACGGCCCATCGAGGTGGCATGCGCGGGGAACCGGGTTCCGACGGTGATCGAAACCGTCATGATCCGCCGGGCGGGAACCCGCGCGATGTAGACGATGTCGCCGTCATCGAGTACCGACGCCGAGGCGGACTCATTGAGCCTCCGGGACAGCTGCTCGAGGTGCGGCGCGACGATCTCGGGCAATGCCAGCCCGGAGAGGTAGGAGAATCCGAGCTCGAGCACCCGGGGAGTCAGCAGGAACAGCCTCCCGTCGGTGCGCACGTAGCCGAGCTCGATCAGGGTGAGCAGAAAACGCCGAGCGGTCGCTCGCGTCAGCCCGGTGACCTCGGCGATGTCGCTCAGAGTCATGCTCGGCCGATCACGCCCGAACGCGCGGATCACGCTCAGACCCCGCGCCAGGGATTGCACGTATTGCCCGCTCGGCTCCGGATCGTCCCTCATGGTCGTAACGCTATCGCTCGAGCACGACCGCCAGGCCCTGACCCACTCCGATGCAGATCGCGGCGACGCCGATTCCGCCGCCACGGCGCTTCAGCTCCTGGGCGAGGTGGCCGATGATGCGGCCGCCTGACGCTCCCAGCGGATGCCCGATCGCGATCGCGCCCCCATGGATGTTCACCTTCTCCGGGTCCAGGTCGGGCCACAGTTCGAGGCAGGCGAGGCTCTGCGAGGCGAACGCCTCGTTCAATTCGACCACATCGACGTCGGCCCAGGTCTTGCCGGCACGCGCGAGGGCACGATTCGCCGCCTCGACCGGGGCGATCCCGAACGTGTCCGGATCGTTGCCGCTGACTCCCCGCCCGACAATACGGGCAAGAGGTTCGGCGTCGAGAGGCGCGTTTTCGCCGCCGATCAGAAGCATCGACGAGCCGTCGCTCAAGGGCGAGGAGTTGCCGGCGGTCACCGACCCGCCCTCCCGGAACGCGGGCTTCAGCGGCGCGAGCGAGTCGACGGACGTGTCGTCGCGGATTCCCTCATCGCGCGACAGCGTGGCGCCGGGCACCTGGACGACCTCGGCGTCGTAGAAGCCGGCTGCCCAGGCGGTCGCTGCGGCGTGGTGGCTGCGGACGGCGAAAGCGTCCTGCCGCTCGCGGCTGATCGAGAACCGGTCGGCGAGCAGCTCGGCGGTCTCGCCCAGCGAGACGGTCCACTGCTCCGGCATCCGGGGGTTCACCATCCGCCAGCCGAGCGTCGACGAGTGCAGGGTTTCGTGCCCGGCCGGGTACGGCTTCGACGGTTTGAGCATCACCCAGGGCGCCCGACTCATCGATTCGACGCCGCCGGCGATCACGAGGTCGGCATCGCCCGTCTCGACGGCGCGGCTGGCCTGGATCACGCTCTCGACGCTCGACCCGCACAGGCGGTTGACCGTCGCGCCTGGCACCGAGGTGGGGAGCCCGGCGAGAAGCGCCGCCATCCGGGCGACGTTCCGGTTGTCTTCGCCGGCCTGGTTGGCGTCCCCGAGCAACACCTCGTCGATGCGGGCCGGGTCGAGGTCCGGGTGCCGGGCGAGGAGCGCCGAGAGGGTGTGTCCGGCAATGTCGTCCGGACGGATGCCGGCGAGCCCTTTCCCGTAGCGGCCGAACGGCGTGCGAACCGCGTCGTAGATGAAACTGCCGGTCATGCGAGCTCCTTGTCTGTGGCATCCGTCGAGGTGGCGTCGTCGAGGACGAGGCCGGTGAGAGTTGCCAGCTCGGTGATCGTGTTGTCACCGAACAGTTCGAGCACGGCCAGGCCTGTCGGGGTGACGTCGAAGATCGCGTGATCGGTGTAGATCCGGTTGACGCAGCCGACACCGGTGAGCGGGTAGCTGCATGTGCGAACCAGCTTCGATTCGCCTGACCGGGTGAGGAGGTCCGTCATGACGAAGACCTGGCGGGCGCCGATCGCGAGGTCCATCGCCCCGCCCACGGCGGGGATCGAGTCGGCCGCGCCGGTCGACCAGTTGGCAAGGTCACCGCGTTCTGACACCTGGAACGCCCCGAGAACACAGATGTCGAGGTGCCCGCCGCGCATCATGGCGAACGAGTCGGCGTGGTGGAAGTACGCCGCACCGGGCAGTTCCGTCACCGGCTGCTTACCGGCGTTGATGAGGTCGGGGTCGATCCGGTCGGCGGCGGGCTCCGGGCCCATGGCCAACATGCCGTTCTCGGTGTGCAGGATGACTTCGAGCCCCTCGGGCAGGAAGTTGGCCACCCTGGTCGGCGCTCCGATGCCCAGGTTCATGACAGCTCCCTCGGGGATGTCTCGTGCAATCCGTGCTGCGAGCTCGTCGCGGGAGATTCGTGTCGTCATGATGCGTCTCCTTCGACTGAGGCGGCTCCGACGAACTCTCCGTCGCGCAGCCAGGCCCGTTCTCCGACCGCGACCACCCGGTTCACGTAGAGGCCGGGGGTGACGACCGATTCGGGGTCGAGCGCCCCGAGTTCGACAATTTCGTCGACCTGCACGATCGTGGTGGTCGCCGCTGCGGCCATGATGGGCCCGAAGTTCCGGGCTGTCTTCCGGTAGACGAGGTTGCCCCAGCGGTCGGCACGGTAGGCGCTCACGAGCGCGACGTCCGCGTGCAGTGCGTGTTCGAGGACGTACGAACGACCGTCGATTTCACGGGTCTCCTTGCCTTCGGCAAGCGCCGTGCCGAAGCCGGTCGGGGTGAAGAAGGCGCCGATACCGGCACCGGCGGCGCGGATCCGCTCGGCGAGGTTGCCCTGCGGCACGAGCTCGAGCTCGATCTCCCCGGCGCGGTAGAGGGCGTCGAACACGTGTGAGTCGCTCTGCCGCGGGAATGAGCAGATGATGCGGCGAACACGGCGGGCGGCAAGCAGAGCAGCCAGGCCGGTGTCTCCGTTGCCTGCATTGTTATTGATGACCGTGAGATCGGCGGCGCCGTGCGCCAGAAGCGCGTCGATCAGTTCGACCGGTTGGCCGGCGCGGCCGAACCCGCCGATCATCACCACGGCGCCGTCGGCGATGCCCCGAACCGCCTCCTCGACGCTGCCGGTCACTTTTGAAATCATGTCAGTCCCGTTCACCTAGCGAACAAATGTTCACATCACGTCTATGGTAGCCCCAGCACGGCCCGCTCCGATAGAGATCGGACGCACCAGTGATGCAGGACCGGGGCCCTTCCGCCCCGCCTGGAGCCGCCATACGATGGCCCGGTGAACCCCCGCGCGACCTTCGCACTGATCCACGGCGGCGGGTCGACCGCGTGGGACTGGCATCTCGTGCTCCCGATCCTCGCCCGGGCAGGCCATTCACCAATCGCCGTCGACCTGCCGATCGACGATGACGGCGCTGACCTCGACGACTACGCCCGGACTGTCGCCGCTGTAGTCGGCAGCGCCCGCGACGTCATCGTCGTCGGCCATTCGCTCGGAGGCTTCACCGCCCCGCTGGTCTGCGACAAGGTCGATGCCATCGGACTCGTCTATCTCGCGGCCATGATTCCTGCGCCGGGCGAATCCTTCACCGACTGGTGGGCGAACACCGGATACGACGAGGACGTCGACGACTCCGCGTTCTTCACCGGGGTCCCCGACGACCTCGCCCGCGAGGCCCGTTCCCGAGAACGGGAGCAGCGCGGTGAGTGGATGTCGCGTCCCTGGCCGGCACCGCGGCATCCGCTCGTCCCCACGCGCGTGCTGCTTTGTCGCGACGACGCGTTCTTCCCCGCCCCATTCCAGCGGCGGCAGGCACGGGAACGCCTGGGTCTGGAGCCGGTGGAGATATCAGGCGGGCACTACGCCGCGCTGGGCGCCCCACAAGCGGTGGCGACGGCGCTTCTCGACTTCGCCGGGGAACTCGGCCGACTGCCGAGGGGGGACTGACCGAGATTCCGGTTCCCCCGACCAGCGCCTGGGGGCATACTGGCACCATGACGGACAAAGACGTGGGTGCCACGGCACAGGACAGCGACTCGAGCACTCCACGGATCGTGGTCGGCATCGACGGGTCGGAGTCGTCGGTGAAGGCGCTGCGCGAAGCGCGTCGGTTGGCCGACGCCCTTGGCGCACCGCTCGAGGCGGTCGCAGTCTGGCAGCAGAGCCATTCCATGTACGACTTCTACCAGTCCGAAACGGGTTGGACTCCGGAGAAGGACGTGGAGAAGCTGCTTCGGGATGCCGCCGATGCGGCGTTCGGCTCCGACCATCCACCACGGTTTCGGATGTCGATCCTCCAGGGAGTCCCCACCAAGGCATTGATCCGCCACAGCGCCGGTGCAGAGATGCTCGTGCTCGGTTCCCGCGGACACGGCGGTTTCGCCGGATTGCTTCTCGGTTCGGTGAGTTCGGCCTGCGTGGCGCACGCGACCTGCCCTGTGCTCATCGTGCACAACAAGGACCAGGTAAGGGTGGACGCCGAGAAGAGCGCGGCGAAATACTGAACCGTGTCCTGCTCCTCTCACCCTGAATGGCTTACGCTGGCGGTGTGAGAAGCAATGTGAGCCCCGGCTGGTCGTGGCTTTCGAGATTGTTCAGGCGTTCTCCGTACCTGCCACCATTTCGGCCGGATCCCCAGCCGCTCGCCCCGTTCGAGCAGGCGCTTGACGAAGGACTCCTCATTGCCCGGCACGGCGTGACCCTCGCGGTGCGGAACCGCCTCATTGTGCGGGCGCTGAAGGAGAACGAGGCCTTCGATGACGCTGCCACCGCGCGAATCGTCGACGAGGAGCTCCAGCGGGCCGCGGAGGAGCAGCGGGAGAATGCCGAGGGCGCGCAGGCCCTCCACGCGGTTGCGGGCCGGTCGGGCGGGATCGCAGACCACGCTCACGACTACCACCGCATCGACACCGCCACCCTCGAACGCCGCGAGCGCCTGTACCTGGCGCTCGAGGAGTCCCTCGAGGCATCACGGAACGATCCCGACTTCATCGCAGCCATGAGTGAGCGGGCGAGGGACGACGCCTGGAAAGACATCGGCGATAACGTCGTTTCCCGTCTCAACCAGTCGATGGTGTCGGCAGCCGATGAGCCGGATTATGTTCTCTACCGCCCGGATCGGATCCGACAGCTTCTCGAGGTGGATCTCGCCTCGCTGCTCCCCCGCGAGGATCCCGACGCCTCAGACCGGTGAGTGCTGGCGGGCGGGCGTCCGGGCTCGTGACTGGCCGGCGAGTCGCGGGGTGCCGGCAAGCACGGCAAGGATTCCCGAGGCGGCGGCGCCACCGAAGAACAGGATCATGCCTCCGGTCTCGGCGGAAGCGGCCGGAACGCGCGAGGGCGGGTTTACGAACAGGTGCACCGACAGGATGCCGTACCCCGCCACGACAACGCAGAGCACGATCGCGCGCGTGAGCAGGCCTGCCCGGCGCGGGTTCGGGTCGAGCCCCGCGACCGACGCGGAGAACAGGCAGCCGGTCACGAAGATGCACATGTGGACAACGGCGAAGAGAAGCCCGTTGGTGTGCAGGCGGGGGTAGAGCCCGCCGGCGTAGAGCAGCCAGAGCCCGCCCAGATAGAGGCCGGCGGCCGTGATGGGGTGCCCGACGAAACGGGCAGGTCGGCTCTGCAGCAGCCGCTCCAGTCGCCGGGCGGGGACAGGGCTCAATGACTGCAGCGACAGTGCGATCGGGGCAGAGAGCATGAGCAGGACGGGAGCGAGCATGCCGAGTCCGACGTGGGCGAGAGCGTGCACGACGAAGTCGTCATGCTTTGCGATCAACGCCTGCACGCTGACCGCGGCGACGAAGCATCCGGCGATCCAGAGAACGATGCGATACCTCGGCCACCGGCCGTGAAAATCCGACCGCAACGCAGCGAACAGGTAGACCGCAAGAACGGCAAGGAGCGCGACGCCGAGGATCTCGGTCAGGGAGATGCCGCCGCCGTGGTCATGCATCGTCGGCTCCTGCCGGGTAGCGCACGGCCTCGGCCCCCGCCGCGATCAGAAGACCGGGCGGGGGCGCCCCACGAACGGAGCCGGTCCGACCGCTCATTCAACGACGAGTCGTTGAATCACGCTGGCCCAGCAGCAGGCCGAGCGCGACCATGGCAATCGCGAGAACGAGGTGGAGCCAGTTGTCTGCGGTGTTGAGGGGTACGAAGTTCGCCGGCGAATCCATGCCGGCCACGAACAGGCCGTAGATCCACAGAACGAAATAGGCCGCCCCGCCCCAGATGAGGAAGTTCCGGGCTCCCGGGACCGTGCGTGCGAGCGCCACACCGGCGATGCCGATGAGCAGGTGCACGATGTTGTGGAGGATCGACACCTGGAAGAGGCCGATCAGAAGGGCTCCTGAGTCGCTTCCGGCAAAGAGGAGCGCGTCATAGTTCGACGTGATTCCCGGGATGAAGCCGAGGATCCCGACGACGATGAACACGATCCCGAACACAAGCGATGTCAGCTGCACCGGGGTCCGACCGGCGCGAGTCGTGGAGGTGTTTGCAGGTCGAGATGTCATGGTGTGCTCCTTGTTGAGTGTGAAACCCACCTGGAGAGCCACACCGTCGGCGTCACCCTCCAGCTGAATCGACGATATCCCTTGTCACAGGCGATTTTCAGCGGGTTGACATCGCCCCAGGAACGCATTCAGCGATTCCTCTCCCACGGCCACTACGCTCGTGGTCTATCGAAGGGCAACCATGGCACACAGAACCGTGATCGTTACCGGCGCGAGCGACGGGATCGGTGCGGCCGCTGCCCGTGCCCTCCGGGACCGGGGCGATCACGTCGTCGTGGTCGGCCGGTCACCAGCGAAGACCCGCGCTGTGGCCCAATCGATCGGTGCCGACTCCTTCGTGGCCGACTTCGCCCGCCTCGCAGACGTTCGGGGCCTGGCCGCCGACCTGCTCGAGCACTACCCCCAGATCGACGTCCTCGCCAACAACGCCGGCGGCATCCTCGGTTCGCGGGAGATCACCGTCGACGGAAACGAGAAGACGTTCCAGGTCAACCACCTCGCCCCGTTCCTCCTGACGAATCTGCTCCGGGACCGGCTGATCGAGAGCGGCGCCCGAGTGATCAACACGTCGAGCGTCGCCAACGCCCGTTTCGCCCGGTTCGACATCGACGACGTCCACGCCGAAAACGGCTACTCCGAGAACCGCGCCTACGGCAACGCGAAGCTCGCCAACATCCTCTTCACGGCTGAGCTGCACAACCGATTCTTCGAGCGAGGCATCTCGACGGCCGCATTTCACCCGGGCATCGTCGCGACCGGCTTCGCCACCGGGTCGACGAGTCTCATGCGCCATCTCTACCGCTCGGTGTTCAAGGTCTTCCTGGTCTCCCCGGAACAGGGAGCAGACACCCTCGTCTGGCTGGCGACGACGGTTCCCGGTGTCGACTGGGTGTCTGGCGCGTACTACGACAAGCGGAGCATCGCCCGCGCCAACCCGCTGGCCTATGACACGACGCTGGCCGCGCGGCTGTGGGACCTCAGCGCCGAACTCGTCGGCCTGCCGGTGGAGAGCCGGTGACGGGGCAGGCGATCAGCCGCGAACGTCCCACCGGTGATGGACGACGTCGTGCAAAAGGTACCGTCCGAGCGATTCGACGGTGAAGCGCGAGCCGTCACTCCGGCGACCGGTGCGGGATGCCGCCTCGGCCGGCAGGCGTTCGAACGAGTCAGCGAGCGCGGTTCCGGCTTCAACGAGCTCGTCGCTCACCCGCTTCGGATCCTCGTCGGCGTATCGGGCTGCCACCGCCGTCGCATCCTGGTCCCAGTTCACGAACTCCGGGTCGTGCTCCGCGAGCATGAGATTGAGCCGGCCGAGGAAGATGCGGAAGACGTCGCGCACATGGGCGCCGTATTCGAGTGGTGACCAGGTCGAATCGTCGCGCCGGACGTTCACGTCGGGGCGGGCCAGCACGGCCGGCCACGACGCGATGTTATCGCGGAGCACGTCAGGCAGGTCGGCGAGCGAGACGCCAGCCGCGTCGAAGCCGCACTCGGGGCACTTCCGCTCGAGAACCCAGGTCCAGTTCTTCGTGTCCGGTTCAATTGGCATGGCTTCACGCTAGGGCAGATGTGCGGCCGGATCACGCGTTTCGGTCAGAAACACGCGGCGTGCCGGGTGATCCCGCCCGGAAGAGATGATTCGGCGGACCCCGGTCAGGCTGCCGGCTGGCAGACGGCCCCGGCCGCGAGCCGCTCGGTCATCTGTTCTTCCGACCAGGGCAGGCCGACGAGGGGGAGTTTCTCCCCGTCCGCGGGCTGGGCCTTCGCCGCGATCGCGGCGAGTTTCATCGCGAGGGTCTGGGCGAATCCCGACCCTGCCGTCGAGTTGTTGAGCAGCACGACGACGGTGAGCCCCGTGCCGGGGTCGGAGAGCATCGCCGAGATGTGGCCGGGGATGTAGCCGGACTGGCCGCGCAGCGGACCCATCTGCACCCCGCCCGGTCCGAACCCCTGCCATGCCGGGGCATCCGCACTGAGCGGGACGGTCTCCCAGGCCTTCTCTTTGAGGTCGTCGCTGAGGAGGGCGCCGGTGGCGAAGGACTGCGCATACCGTTGCATGTCGTCGAGGGACGAGACCACTCCCCCGGCGGTGAACGCCAGCGAGTTCGAGAGCTGGGTCTCGTCGCGGGGAGCGTCGCAGGCGAGGGTTCCGTCTGGCGCCCTCGGCGCCTCCCAACCGGGCACGAACGGCCCGGAGATCTCAAGGGTCGTCGGCTCCGGGAACACCGAGTCGTCCATGCCGAGCCGGTCGAAGACGAGACGCTTGTACAGCGTTTTCCAGTCGCTGTGCGTGGCTTCCTCGAGGGCGAGCCCGAGCAGCGCGTAGTTCGTGTCGGAGGGCGCGTATGCGTCGCCTGGGCGGCCGGTCCGCGAACTTGCGATGCCGTCGGAGACCAGTTCGAGCGCCGACCACTGTCGGGTCGGGTTGGCCGGGAAGAGAGGACCGAGCGTCTTACCGAAGTCCCCGAGCCCCGACGTGCCATGGCAGAGCTGGCCGAGCGTGATACCGCCGATTCCGCCGAGGGCGGGCAGGTAGTCAGAGACCTCGTCGTCGAGGGCGACCGTGCCTTCTGCAACCAGGCCGTACAGCACATCACAGGTCATCGGCTGGGTGTTGTCGCCGATGCGGAACCGCATGTCTGTCGACATCGCCTCGGCACCGCCGGGAGCCGTCGTTCCCTGCGCCGATACCCACGACCCCGACCAGGGCGCCCATACCCCGGCGAGAGCGCCGGGTGCCGCGGCGAGCGCCATCGCCTCGGCCAGCGAGGCGTCGAACGCCTCGACCGACGCGGCAGGAAAGCTGTGGCTGGGCTGTTCCTGCAGCGAAACAGGCGCCGCTGTCGCGCCGGCGCAGGCCGTCAGGCCCAGAACGACGCCGAGGGCGACTGCCAGCAGACCCGCGCGCCTGCCCCAATTAATGCGTTTCGTCATCCGTACCCCGCTACCCCTGTAACGGGGGAGTCTAGCCGAGGCTGTGGTCTGGAGTCCGTCGGGACGCGGAATGTCGCGAACTGCTTTCCGAAGACCTCTTAGAACAGTCGCTTCGTCGACTCGTCGGCCACCCGCAGCCAGCGGTACCCGTATGCCGGAAGGGCGAGGTCCGCCTTGCCCGCGTCGGAGAGGCTCACCTCGTTGCTTTCAAGCAGATCGATGAGTCGCGTGGACGCATCCGCGTCCGGCACCGTTACCGAAACAACGGCCGGGTTGGGGCCGAAGTTATGCAGGGCGACCATGCGTCCCTGGGCGCCGGTGACCGAGTGGACGAGGACCGCTTCGTTCGGCTGTTCCAGAACCGCGAACTCGCCCCAGCCGATCTCGACCGAGTTGCGGTAGGTCCGGATCAGCAGGCGCATGAACTGGAGCAGCGAATCCGGGTCGTGCCGCTGGTCGGCGACGTTGATGTGCTCGGGCGCGAATCCATCATCGACGACCGGGGCCGCGAGCCGCGCCTTGCCTGCCCTCGAGAATCCGCCGTTGGTGCCGCTGGTCCACTGCATCGGGCTGCGCACCGACTGTCGACCCGGGATCGCCAGGTTCTCGCCCATGCCGATCTCCTCACCGTAGAACAGTACGGGTGTGCCCGGCATGGAGAAGAGCAGGCTGTACGCCATCCGGATGCGACGCGGGTCGCCCTCGAGCATGGTCGGCAGCCGGCGGACGATACCGCGATCGAAGACACGCATGGCTTCGTCGGGGGCGAACGCCTCGAACACCTCAGCACGTTCGGATTCGGTGAGCTTGTCGAGGGTCAGCTCGTCGTGGTTCCTCAGGAAGTTCGCCCACTGCGACTGCTGCGCGATCTCGGGGCGCGCGGCGAGCGCGTCAGCGAGGGGACGGGCGTCTGCGCGAGCCAGAGAAAGGTAGAACTTCTGCATGGCGACGAAGTCGAATTGCATGGTCAGTTCGTCGGATGCCTCGCCACCGAAATACTGGACCTGCTCCTCCCGCGGCAGGTTCACTTCGCCGAGCAGGATGCCGTCGCCGGTTCGCCGGCCGAGGAACGAGCGCAGCGACTTGAGGTAGTCGTGCGGATCCCCGTAACTCTCGCCTGCCACCGTTCCGGCGGACGGTTCGAGCAGGAACGGCACGGCATCGACCCGGAACCCGTGGATGCCCAGTTCGAGCCAGAAGCCCATGACCTTGGCGATCTCGTCGCGGACCCGCGGGTTCTCGACGTTGAGGTCAGGCTGATGACGGTAGAACCGGTGCAGGTAGTACTGCCCGGTCTTCTCGTCGAGTTCCCACACGCTCGTCTCTTCACCGGGGAACACGGTCTCCGCTTGCTTCGCCGGCGGCTCATCTCTCCACACATAGAAGTCCCGATAGGGCGAGTCGACGCTTGAGCGGGCCGCCTTGAACCACGGATGCTTGTCGGACGTGTGATTGACGACGAGGTCCGCGATCACCCGCATGCCGCGGTCTCGTGCGGTCCGCAGGATCTCGACGAGGTCACCGTGGTGACCGAGCCGGGAGTCGACGCCGTAGAAGTCGGTGATGTCGTAGCCGTCGTCGCGGTCAGGGGTCGGGTAGAACGGCATCAGCCAGAGGCAGGTGACACCGAGTTCGGCGAGGTAATCCATCCGGTGGGCGAGACCCGACAGGTCTCCGACCCCGTCGTCGTTCCAGTCCATGAACGTCTCGACGTCGAGGCAGTACACCACCGCGGTCTTCCACCAGAGGTCCGCGGTATCCGTCATCCTCATGCCGTCACCCCAGCCTGGGCGACCTGCGGCAGAACACGCTCACCGAACACGTCGATGAACTCGGACTGTTCCACGCCGACGTGGTGGAGGTACAGCTCGTCGAAGCCGAGCTCGGCGAATTCGTGCAGTTTCGCCGCGTGCCAGCCGGGGTCGGAGGAGATGAGGACGGTCGAGTGCATGTCGGCGGGCGTCACGTGCTTCGCGGCCTCGTCGAACGCCTCGGGTGAGTCCAGGTCCCAGCAGACCGGCGGGGAGAAGACGTTCGTGCGCCACTGCTCGTGGGCGAGGGCGACGGCCTTGTCGTCTGTCGGTGCATAGCTCACGTGTACCTGCAGCACGAGGGGGCCCTTGCCGCCCGCACCTCGGTACGCGTCGACCATCCGCTTGAGATCCTCCGGGTCCTGCGCCACGGTGGCGAGGCCGTCGGCCCAACCGGCAGCCCACTCGGCCGTTTCGGGGCTCACCGCCGCGGCGAGCAGGGGCGGCGGAGTCTCGGGACGGGTCCAGAGCCGCGCTCGGTCGACGGTCACCAGCGAGTCGGTGCTCACTTCTTCGCCGGCGAAAAGTCGGCGCATCACATCGACGCTCTCCCCCAGCCGCGCGGTCCGCACGTCCTTGCGAGGCCACACGTCGCCGGTGATGTGCTCGTTCGAGGCTTCGCCTGAACCGAGGGCCGCCCAGAATCGGCCCGGGTACATCGCCGCGAGCGTCGCCGCAGCTTGCGCGATGATGGCCGGGTGATAGCGCTGGCCAGGCGCGTTGACGACACCGAGGCGCAGCGACGTCGCCTGGAGAGCAGCGCCCAGCCACGCCCATGCGAAGGCCGATTGCCCTTGCCTTTCGCTCCACGGCGCGAAGTGGTCCGAGCACATCGCCGCCTGGAATCCGGCAGCCTCCGCCCGGATCACGGCGTCAAGAAGCGCGCTCGGGTGGACCTGTTCGTGTGAGGCGTGGAAGCCGATGAGTGGCATAAATCCCTTCCGGTTCCGGTCGAGCCTAGGCAACCGCCGATCCGGGCGGCTACCCCTCGCGAGTCGGTCCCCGGCCGTGCTAACGGCGAATTGACAGGGCGGGCGCCGTGCACTCCAATGAGGACATGACCGCGCACACGTTCAGTCCCGAGATCGTCGATGCGGTTCTGCGGCACATGAACACCGACCATCCGGGCGACAGCCTCGTCATCGCGCGCGCGTTCGCCGACCCCGCTGCTGAAGCCGCCGTGATGATCGACCTCGACGGAAACGGTGGTGTGTGGTCCGTCAGCTCCGCTACCGGCGAGATGACGGCGAAGATCGAGTGGGCGTCCCCCGTGACCGAGCGTTCCGGCATCCGCCGTGAAGTGGTCGCCCTCTATGACGCCGCCTGCGAGAGACTCGGCATTCCGCCTCGCCCTCACTGACGCGGGCGTGCGATGTTCGGGAAAGAACCAAACCATTCCGTCGAGGTTTCCGAATCTGATGATGTGCGGCATCCGCCGCACAGACAATCAGGAGGAACCCCCATCATGCGCAATTCACCGAACCGTCTTCTCGCCACCGTCTTCGGCGGCGTCTACATCCTCGTCGGCCTGCTCGGCTTCGCCGTCACCGGCGGCGTCGGCTTCATCGCCACGGAGGGAAACCTCCTGCTCGGCCTGTTCGCCGTCAACCCGCTGCACAACATCGCCCACCTGCTCATCGGTGCGGCCCTGCTGATCGCCGGACTCTCCAACGTCGCTGCCGCCAAGTCCGTCAACACGGTCGTCGGCGCGGTCTACCTCCTGCTCGGTATCGTCGGGTTCTTCCTCGTCGGCACCGCGCTGAACATCCTCGCCCTGAACACGGCAGACCACTTCCTGCACCTCGCCAGCGCGATCGTGCTCCTCGGAGTCGGCCTGGCCGCAGACAAGAACACCGTCAGGAACACAGACACGTCAGCCCGCGTCCACGCGTAACGGACGGCTGACACAGACGGAGAGGGGAGCGATCGTGACCGACAGCAGTCGAAGCGTGATGGCCCTGGCGAGCCTGGGGGTGGGCCTGGTCCATCTCGCCGTCGGAGCGGGCTCCCCTCTCTTCCTTGCGATCCTCCTGGTCGGGTTCGGCATCGCCGAGCTCGGCTGGGGGGTCGCACTCCTCGTGCGCGGACGGGTCGTCCTCCCGCGCGCAGCACTCCCCCTCGCCCTCGCGCCGGTCGCCCTCTGGGGACTCGACATCACGGCATCCGTGGCCCTCGGCGGGTCCGGCATGGCCGCGTCGCTGCCGTTCGGGCCGATGGCGGCTGCGTCTGCGCTCAGCTTCTTCCTCGGGGCCGGACTGGCCTTCGCACGGCGACGTCCGCCGGCCCCCCTGGCTGCATCCGCCGCACGGCCCGGGCGTTACCTGCTCGGAATGACACTCGGCGCGATGCTCGTGGCCGGCCTGGTCACACCGGCGCTCGCCGGAACGAATGCCGGAACCGCCGCCGTGCCGCACGGCGAGCACGGGACGTCGACACTCGACGACGAGCCGACCGTGCACTCGGGACATTAGGAGCGCGCCGAATCTCGCTAGGCTAAGGCCACCCTTAGTTCCGACGGGAGTGTGATGACGAACCTTCTTCCTTTCTCGCATGAGCTGCGGGAGCGAACGCGCACCAGCCACTCCGAGAGCGAAGGCGCCGACTTCATGGGCGATCTGATGTCGGGCAAAGGAACCCGTGAGGACTACATCGCCCTGGTGGCGCAGCACTACTTCATCTACGAAGCCATCGAGAGCGCCGCCGAGCAGATGCGGAACAATCCCGTCGCCGCACCGTTTCTCTCCGACAAGCTGACCCGCCTGCCCGCCATCGAAGAGGACCTCCGGTTCCTTCTCGGCGAGAACTGGCGGAACCAGATCGCTCCACTCCCCACCACGGCAGCGTACGTCGCTCGCATCCGTGAGGTCGGGGCGACGTGGGCCGGCGGCTTCGTCGCCCACCACTACACCCGGTACCTCGGCGACCTCTCGGGCGGCCAGGTCATCCGCTCCATCCTGCAGCGGCAGTTCGGCTTCGAGACGAACGGGGTCGGGTTCTACCTCTTCGCCGACATCGCCAGGCCGCGGGAGTTCAAGGACACCTACCGGGAACAGCTGGATGCCGTGCCCTGGGACGAAGCAGAACGCGCGCGGGTGATCGACGAAGTCCTCGTCGCATACCGGTTCAACACCGACCTTTTCCGCGACCTCGCCGCCGAGAAAGCGCAAACCGTCGCCTGACATCCCGGGCGGCAGCTTTCCCGGCGCCAGCCCCAAACCGAGGAGCAGTGTGAGCACCTTCGAAACCAAACCCTGGCTCGACGCCTACGCGCCCGGAGTTCCCCACGAGATCGACCTGCCCTCCGGGTCCCTCGTCGACATGGTCGAGGATGCCGTCACCCGGTTCCGGCGCAGAACGGCGCTGCAGTTCTTCGGTGAGCAGACCAGTTACGCCGAACTCGGGGACCGGATCGACCGCGCAGCCGAAGGTCTCCGCCGCCTCGGCGTGCAGAAGGGCGACCCGGTGGCGATCGTGCTGCCGAACTGCCCGCAGCACGTTGTCGCGTTCTATGCCGTACTGCGCCTCGGCGCGGTCGTCGTCGAACACAACCCGCTGTACACCGCGCGGGAACTCCGGCACCAATTCGAGGACCACGGCGCCCGCGTCGTGATCGCCTGGGACAAGGTCGCCGGGCTGATCACCGGGTTCCCCGACGACCTGCCCATCGACGCCGTGATCTCGGTCGACCTGACGAAGGCGATGCCGTTCGGCACCCGGCTCGCACTGCGGTTGCCCGTCTCGAAGGCACGAACCTCCCGGGCAGCACTGACCACCGGCACCCGCGTCCGGGGAACCACGTCGTGGGAGAAACTGGTCTCCTCGGGGAGCCTGCGCCGCAAGCATCCGCGCCCCGATGGCGCAGACCTGGCCCTCCTGCTGTACACGAGCGGCACGACCGGCAGCCCCAAGGGCGTCATGCTCACCCACTCCAACCTCCTCGCGAACGCAGCCCAGGGCCGCGCCTGGGTACCCGGGCTCTCGGAGGGTGGCGAAGTCTTCTACGCCGTGCTGCCGCTGTTCCATGCGTACGGCATGACCCTCTGCCTGACCTTCGCGATGAGCATCGGCGCCACCGTCGTGCTGTTCCCGAAGTTCGACGTCGACCTCGTTCTGTCAGCATTCTCGAAAACCCCGGCGACCTTCCTGCCCGCCGTCCCACCGATCTATGAGGCGCTCGCGCGCGCCGCTGAACGCCGCAAAGTCGACCTGTCCGGCATCCGTTTCGCGATTTCAGGCGCGATGAGCCTGCCTGTGTCGATCGTCGAACGCTGGGAGGCGGCCACGGGAGGGCTCCTCGTCGAGGGCTACGGCATGACGGAGACGTCACCGGTGGCGCTGGGCAACCCCATTGGCCCGAGCCGGCGGCCGGGGACCGTTGGCGTCCCGTTCCCGAACACCGAGATCCGGGTCGTCGACCCGGACGATCCCTCGGTCGACCGCGGACCCGGCGAGGCGGGCGAGCTGCTGATCCGGGGCCCGCAGGTGTTCTCCGGTTATTGGAAGCGACCCGCCGAGACCGCGACCGCGCTGCTGGCCGACGGCTGGCTCCGCACCGGCGACATCGTCGAGGTGTCGGCAGACGGCTTTGTCACCGTGGTCGACCGGGTCAAGGAACTCATCGTCACCGGGGGCTTCAACGTGTCACCGTCCGAGGTCGAGCTCACGCTGGTGGGACACCCCGATGTGCGGGAAGCCGCCGTCGTCGGGCTGCCCCGCGAGAGCGGCGGCGAGGATGTCGCCGCCGCCGTGGTCATGCAGGACGGGACCGTGTTCGATCAGAACGCGCTCCGCGACTTCTGCCGCAGGAGCCTGACCGCCTACAAGATCCCCAAGCGCATCGTGCAGGTCGACGACCTCCCCCGATCGCTCATCGGCAAGGTGCTGCGCAAGGACGTGCGGGAACGGATGCTTAAAGAAGGCTCCTAAAGGGACGCGGCGCCGCAAAGGATGGACGCAGGCGACACGGCGTCGTATCGTCGGCTCATGGATGTCGTGCTTGTTCCCGGGTTCTGGTTGAAAGCCTCCAGTTGGGATCCGGTGATACCCGCCCTCAAGGATGCCGGCCATCGCGCCCACCCGCTCACCCTGCCCGGCCTTGAGTCGTTTGAGGCTCGCCGCACCGGAATCGGCCTGCGTGACCATGTGGACGCAGTGGTGGCACGAATCGACTCGCTCGGCGGACCGGTGGCGCTCGTCGGCCATTCCGGCGGTGGCGCGATCATCCACGCCGCCGTCGATGCCCGGCCGGACCGCGTGGTTCGCGCCGTCTACGTCGACAGCGGACCGCTCGCGGACGGCTTCCTCATCAACGACGAAGTGCCGAGCGCGGGTGACGACCTGCCGCTGCCCGACTGGTCCGAGTTCTCGGATGCCGACCTCGTCGACCTCGACGACAGGCTGCGTCGTCGCTTCCGGGAGATCGCGGTACCCGAACCGCGGGGTGTCGCGTTCGACCGCCAGGAGCTCTCCGATGAGCGGCGCTACGACGTGCCCGTCACGGTGATCACCTGCACCTTCCCCTCTGCCGCGATGCGGGAAGCAATCGACAGCGGCGCGGTGTTCACCGCAGAGCTGGCGAAGGTGAACGACTATGAGATCGTCGACCTGCCGACGGGGCACTGGCCGCAGTTCACGAAGCCGAGAGAACTGGCCGAAGCGCTCGTCGAGGCTCTGCGCGAGCGCTGACCGCCCGATTCGCAGGCGCGCCGGCCCTCGACCTGCCGCCGACCCGAGATAAGGAAAAAGCCCCGAAATAAGGATGCCAGCCCCACGGCATCCTTACCTGGCGCCTTTGTCCTTCTGTCGCGCTGTTGCCGCAGCCAGAGCAGCAGCTTCTTACGCCTTGCGACGGAGCCGAGGCGACGCTAATCGACGTCCAGCGTGGGCTCAGCAGGCGGAAGTGGCGCCCGTTCCCTAGAGGGTGGCGGCGGAGTCGCCAACCGAAGGGGGTCTGTCGAACCGCATAAACCTCTCCACATCGGCGTCGACGAGGATGTCGCCGGGCCGCAACGGCCGGGTGAGGTAGAGCCCTTCGAGCGAGGTCAGCCGGCTGAGGGCGACGTAGGTCTGGCCGGGGCTGAACGCCCGCGACCCGAGGTCGACGATGGCACTGTCGTAGGTCTTGCCCTGTGACTTATGGATCGTGACCGCCCAGGCGAGCCTCAGCGGGAACTGGGTGAACTCCGCCACGATGTCTTTCTTCAGCTGTTTCGTCGCGGCGATGTAGCTGTACCGGTACTTCTCCCACACCACCGGTTCGACCTCGACGACCTCACCGTCGATCTCCACGAAGACGTTGGTGTCGATCTTGGTGACGCGCCCGATCGTGCCGTTCACCCAGCGCTGTCCTTCGCCGCCACCGCCGGAGTCGTTACGCAGGAACATCACCTGCGCACCCACCTTGAGCTCGAGGTTCTCATCGGCCGGGTACGCACCCTTGCCGAAGTCCCCGCTGACCTCGGCGCTGGCTTTCAACGCCCGCCCGGGCAGCTTCGCGAGCGCCGCGGCGTTGATGCGGTTGACGATGTCATTGCGGGTGGCAAGGGTGATCGTGCCGTCGTCCGGGGGCGTCCGCGCGCCCATCGTGTTGAGGGCCCCGGCGATCTGGGCGGTGACCTGCCCGTGCCGAACCGCGTTGAGCATGTATTTGAAGTCGGCATCCGACTGCCGGTGGATCTCGGTGAGCTCGATGATGTGAAGCGGGGTCTCCTGCCACACCTTCGCGTCGAAGAACCAGAACGACCGGTAGGTGTCGTGGATGTAGTCGCGTTCCTCGCCCTGCCCAGGCACCGGGGCGAGCTGGTACGGGTCGCCGAACAGCACGACCTGCACGCCACCGAAGGGTTCGTGCCGGCGCTGGCGCGCCTGGCGAAGGCTGCGGTCGATGGCATCCATCAGGTCGGCATTGACCATCGAGACCTCGTCGATGACGAGCGTGTCGATGGTGTTGAGCAGCTTCTTGACCTGGTCGCTCTGGTCGATGTCGTGGTCTGCGATAAGGCCGATCGGCAGGCGGAACAGTGAGTGGATCGTCTGTCCGCCGACGTTGAGCGCTGCGACACCGGTGGGCGCGCAGATGACGATCTGCTTCTCGGTGTTCCACGACAGGTGGTTGAGCAGGGTGGACTTTCCGGTTCCCGCGCGACCGGTGACGAAAACGTTCTCCCGTGTGCCTTCGATGCGGTCGAAGACGGACTGCTGCTCGCGGGAGAGTTCGAATGCCGGCTTGGGGTTGGTCACGGATGCCTTCAGAAAGTGTTCGCTTGAAGTATCCATCGTATTCGCCGGTGCTGGGGGCCGCGTACGGAGCCTGTGGAACGGCATCCGTTCGTCGCCGTCGGCCGAGGGACGACGTGGCACGACGCCATAAGATAGCTGCGTGAGCCAGCCCCAAAGCCCCGCCCGGATGCACACCCCGCAGAGTGCACCGGCCGGCTGGACGGAACCTCCCGCGCCCGCCGCCTCGCCGATGTCGGCACGGTCGAAGGCGACTCTGATCTGGGCGCTCGTCGGGGCGATGCTCATCGCCGCGGCTTTCGCCGCCATGGGAGCGCTCAACCGCGACGTCTACAGCGCCGGGGCATTCGTCGGCCACTATCTCAGCAAGCTGCAGGGCAAGGATGCCGCCGGCGCGCTCCGGATCCCGGGGGTGACGCTGGACGAAACAGAGCTGAAGGAAGCCGGCCTGCCTGAGGGGAGCACCAATGCGCTGCTCCGGAATGCCACCCTGCCCGAACTGACGGACCTGGCCCTGATCGACGACGCCGACAAGGGCGACGGAGTGCACGCCGTCACCTGGTCGTACGAAAGCAACGGAGCGCACGGCGAATCCACGTTCCTCGTGCGGAGCGCGGGCACGCGGTTCCCACTCATTCCGACCTGGTCGTTCGCGCAGAGCCCGCTTGCCGTGGTGAACCTCGCCGTCGAGCATTCGACAGTGTTCTCAGCGAACGGGTTCGACGTCGACACCCGGTCGCTGACGGGCGACAAGGCCCCGTCCTTCCACAACATCGTGAACGTGCAGGTGTTCACGCCGGGCGCCTACGTCTTCGAGTCCTCCAGCGACTTCGTGGCATCGGAAAAGGAGTCGGTGCTCGTGGACGAGCCCGCCCAGCTGCACGAGGCGGTTGTGGAGGCAGAACCGACCGACTGGTTCATCGGGGTCGCGCAGGAAGCCGTGAACGAGCAACTCGACTCCTGCGCCGAGCAGAAGGTGCTCCAGCCAACCGGATGCCCCTTCGGCATCGTCGTGGACGACCGCATCTCCGGCGATCCGGCATGGTCGTTCGAGGACTACCCGGACATCACCGTCGAGGCCGGCGCCGAGTCCTGGGTGATTCCGGTCGTGCAGGGCGATGCCCACCTCGAGGTCGACGTGCAGTCGCTCTTCGACGGCTCGATCACGCCCTACGACGCCGACGTGCCGTTCTCGATGGTGGGCAACGTGTACGTTCTGTCCGACGGGACGGTGGAGGTCACCCTCGCGGAGGACGGCAACGCGTAACGGCTATTCGCGTCCGGCCATTCGGGCCAGGCGCTCGTTGTACTCCTTGAGCTCGGCGTCGTCCGTGCGCTCGGCGTTGCGGTCGACGCGCTTCTGCTCCCGTGCGTCGCTGCGGCTCCACTGGATGGCCACGGTGATCGCGAGCGCGATGGTCGGCAACTCGCCCAGGCTCCAGGCGATGCCGCCGCCGATCTGCTGGTCAACCATCGGGGGCGGCCCCCAGGTGCGCCCCATGGCACCGAACCAGTCGGCGAGGAACAGGCCGACATTCGACATGATCGCGAGACCGAAGAAGGCGTGCGCGGCCATGGTGGCGAGCAGGAGCAGCAGGCGCAAGGGATAGGAGAGGCGGAACGGCACCGGGTCCACCCCGATGAGCGACTGGACGAAGAGATACCCCGTGAGGACGAAGTGGACGATCATCCATTCGTGGCCGATGTGGTCGGTCATCGCCCAGCGCAGAAGCGGAGAGTAGTAGAAGACCCACAGCGACCCGGCGAACAGCCCGGCAGCGACGACCGGGTTCGCAATCACCCCGGCGAACTTCGAGTGCACGGCCAGGAGGATCCACTCCCGCGCGCCGCGCGAGCCGTCGTTCCTCTTCTCGATGGCCCGCATGGCGAGTGTCACGGGGGCGCCGGGCACGAGCAGCACCGGCACGACCATGGCGAGGCCCATGTGGACGAGCATGTGCACACTGAACAGGTAGTCCTGGTAGGCCGCGATGCCACCGCTGGTGAGGTAGAACAGCACGATCATTCCGGTGACCCAGAGCACGGTGCGGTGGACCGGCCATCGATCTCCGCGACGGTGCAGCCGGACCACGCCCGCGAGGTAGAAGAAGATCCCGAACGCGGCGACAAGCAGCCAGATCAGGTCGAAGTCCCAGGTGGTGAAGAAGCGCGCGACGGTCAGCTCCGGTGGGAGTGGTTCACCGGTGAGCAGTTCGGCGGCGGTCGGCGCCGCCGCGAGCTCCTCCGGAATCGGCGTGGCCGTTCGGGCGAGGGCCGCGGCCAGACCCGAGGCGATGCCCATGAAGGCGAGCTCTGCCACCACGATCCACCAGAAGTACCGCCCGATGGTCGCTGCCGCGGTCTTCATCCGGCCGATGAGCCAGTTGCGGTGCACGGCCCCGAACAACCCGATCGCGATGAGCGCGGCGACCTTGCCGAGCACGAGCACGCCGTACGGGGTGAGAAGGCGCTCGAGCGAGCCGATCCGGAGTTCGGCGCTGGCGTAGCCAGACATCGCGACGACGAGAAAGGACACGAGCGCGAGGGTCGAGTACCGTTCGATCACCGGGACGATTCGACCCGAGCCGAGCGTGTCTCGGAGGATCACGATCGTGAGCAACCCGCCGAGCCACACCGCGGCGAAGACGAGGTGCAGGCCGAGCGCCGTGACAGCCGCGTCGTGCCCCGCCGTGCCGGCGGCATGCCCCTGCTGGGCCATCGGCACGAGGGAGACCAGGGCGAGGACCCCGACGAACACCATGAGGGTCTGGCCGCGCACCGCGAAGCACAGCACCGTGAGGGTGGCGGCGATGAGTGTCGTGGCGAGCCAGGCCTGCCCCAGTTCGACATCGGTGAAGAACAGGCCGAGCTTGGCGCCGAATTGGTCGTCGAGTGTGATGGCGGTGCCGGTGACGTTCAGGAAGGTGAGGAATCCGGTGGCGCCGGCAGCGACCGCGTAGACCGCTGCGCCGGCCGCCGCGACGTCCAGGGCGCGGTGGTACTCGTCTTTCTTCGGCGACAGGGCGAACAGCGCGAGGACAATGGCCCCGAGCGTCACGGCGGCGCCGATATTCACCAGCAGTTTCGCGATCGGCAGTCCGATTCGGACGAGAGCTCCCGGGTCGCCGATGGGACGCGCGTCGGCTCCTCCGCCGTAGGCCAGTCCGGCCAGGAGGGTGAGGAGCGCAACGGCGACGAGGACGGCAGGGCCGACGATCCGGGTTACGCGAAGCACACCTCAAGCCTACGTTGTGCCCTGCTCGCGAACCTCCGGGCCGGCTGACCGGGTGGCGGCAGCGTGAGCGGATGCTTTCGCACCCGTTAACGACGAAAGGGGATGCCACGCAGTGCGCGGCATCCCCTTTACAGACGACTACTTTGCGGCAGCCTTGAGCTTCGATCCAGCCGAAACCTTGACCGAGTGGCCGGCCGGAATCTGGATCTCGGCGCCGGTCTGCGGGTTGCGGCCGGTGCGTGCTGCGCGTGAGGTGCGCTCGACAGCGAGCCATCCCGGGATGGTGACCTTGACGTCGTTGCTGACGGAGTCAGCGAGAACGCCGAACAGCGAGTCGAGGACGCCGCCAACGGTCGCCTGGCTCTGGTTCGTCTCTGATGCGATCTTGGCAACGAGCTCGGTCTTGTTAAGCGACTTATCAGCCATTGAGTTGTCCTCCTCGGACTTTGCTTTACAGCCTGTTTCAAAACGTGCCCCGAGCCGATCCTGCGCCCGGGTTGGTCTGTCTGACCGCCTCGAATGTATCAGAGTTCCGCATGATCTCGCGGAAATACGCCTCTTGTGGCGACTTTTTCTGCGGCGTGTCACAGCATCCGTCACTTTGACACCACCTTTTACGCCTTGGATGACGCCCTGAGCGAAATTCCGCGTCTTTCTGCGGATGTGCCCCTTAACGACGCAACGGGCGCCGACCCGAAGGTCGACACCCGTTGCGAGGGAGATCTGGAGTGCTTACCAGCTCGACTTGGTGATGCCGGGCAGTTCGCCCTTGTGCGCCATGTCACGGAAGCGGACACGCGAGATGCCGAACTTCGAGAGGTGGCCGCGGGGGCGTCCGTCGACGGCGTCACGGTTGCGCAGGCGCACCGGTGAAGCGTTGCGGGGAAGCTTCTGCAGGCCGATGCGAGCAGCTTCACGCGTCTCGTCGGTGCCGTTCGGGTCCACGAGGGCCTTCTTCAGCTCGAGGCGCTTTGCCGCGTAACGCTCAACGATAACTTTGCGCTGGTTGTTCTTCGCGATCATGCTCTTCTTGGCCATGGCTTAGCGCTCCTCTCGGAATTCAACGTGCTTGCGCACTACGGGGTCGTACTTCTTGAGTACGAGACGGTCGGGGTTGTTACGACGGTTCTTCTTGGTCACGTAGGTGTAACCGGTTCCTGCCGTCGAACGAAGCTTGATGATCGGACGGACGTCCTGTGCTTTTGCCATTAGATCTTCCCCCCACGAGCCAGGATGTCCTTGACGACCGACTCAATTCCGCGAGCATCGATGACCTTGATGCCCTTGGCGCTCAGCGTGAGCGTGACGTTACGGCGAAGCGACGGTACGAAGTACGTCTTCTTCTGCACGTTCGGGTCGAAGCGACGCTTGGTGCGTCGGTGCGAGTGCGAAATGTTGTGTCCGAAGCCGGGAATGGCTCCGGTCACCTGGCAGGTTGCTGCCATGGTTCTCTCCTTCAGTACCGCAGGACTTTCGCCCTGCCCAAGATCTCTTGTCGGCACACGCAAACCACCTGCATTTCACAACAGGGGGATGTTTGTGCGATCCGAACGGGAGGTGCCCGTTCAGCCAAGGGTCTATCGTACAGGAGATCCGGGACTTCTGCGAAACGTCCGGGTCCCAACGGGGTGGAGACCCCGGCCCTCTCACTTGTCGTACCCCGACTGGTCGAGGATCATCTTGCCCAGTTCCGAAAAGACCTCGGGATCGTCGGAGAGGCGGGTGAGGATGTTCATGGTGACGTCGCCGACTCGCACGATCATCTCAGGAACGCTGTCGGGCGAGGCTGGGGAAGGTGCATCAAAATAGGCTGCGTCCCCGAGCCCTGGAGTGGGCTCGACTCCGGTACCCGCCCAGGCGTCGTGGAAGTCCTGCAGGTCGGCGTCCGGAATTGATTTCCACGCCACCGTGACCCATTCTTCGTCATCGGCGTCTGTGTAGGCGCACTCCAGGAGGACGTCACCGTATCGCGTCTCCACAACCTCGCTGAGTCCGGGGAAGAACAGTTCGACGGTGCCACCGACCAGATTCTCGCAGCCGCCAGGAGCGCTGAGCGGATCCACCGGACGGTTTCTCATCGGGTCAGCGTTGGCCATTGGTCGATAGTCGATGCCGTCCAGTGCCGCCTCTCCGAGCTGGACGAAGACGTCCGGGTCGGTCACTTCTTCGGAACTGATCGTGACGATCGACTGCCCGAACAAGATCGACAGCATGGCAGCGGGTGGATCGGTATCCGGTGATGCCTCGGTGAAGAACGCCGCCTCCCCAAGCCCGGGCAGGTATCGTCGCCCTTGAGCCTGGTAGCCCTCGCTGAGATCCCGGATGCTCAGTTGCAGCTCAGAGTCGTAAGTGAACGTCACGTCCCCCTCGAACCCTGATGAATAGGTGCACTCAAGCGCCGAGAACGACCCATCGTTGACGATCACGTCGGTCAACTCCCCGACGATTCGACCCACATCGTCGCTGGCAACAAGACCGTCACAGTCCGCGGGAACGGTGTACATGTCTGCCGCCTCAGGTGTAGCGGTGACCGTCACCGTTGGTACAGGCGCAGGCGCAGGCGTCGAACAGCCCACAAGAGCCGATGCACACAGAACCATCACTGCGCCCAATCCGCTGCGGAACACCGTGACGTTCGTACGCATCGACATCGGTACCTCGATTCAGGAGTACCGAGAGTATCGGCCGCTGGTCTGCCGACGCTAGCCCTGTCGCAGACCGCAGCGAGTCGGTCTGCGAAACATCCGGTACTGCGCCGTCGGCAAGTCAGCAGGCCGCTCTTGGTCGGTTGATAGCAAGGGTGCGGAGGATCGACACAGGCACGATGCAACCGGAGGCACCCATGACCGACGAACCAACGCCCGTCGCCCCTCGACCCGAGCCACGCCCCGTTCCCGAGCCCGCTGAAGAGAAGGCAGCGGACACGACCGCCACGACACCCCTGTCGCCGGCACAGGCGCAGGGCCCATATCCGCTGTCCGCGTTCACCTATCCTGCCGCGCCAGCAGAGCTGCCGCGCCGCTCGTGGGGAAAGCGCACCGTGCTCCTTCTCATCGGCGCGGCTGTCATCGTATCCGCCCTGCTGTTCGGCGGCGGATTCTGGGCCGGTTCGGCCGTCAGTTCCGTTCCGGGCATCTCGTATGACCGCTCCGGAGACGACCCCCGCGTGGGACCGGGCGGACCGGGCGACCGCCGACTCCCCGGCCGCGAAGAAGACGAGTCCGACACCGACACCGACTCCGACTCCACGGACCCGACGATCTTCGAGGGCTGAGCCCGGATCTCCGTCAAGGTGCGCGAATCGACCCGAACCGGCCACGGGAGGTCGATTTGCGCACCATGTACCCGGCTCAGCTCAGGCTAGGCGCCCGACGCCGTCGCGCACGCCGTGCACAGGCCGAAGATGTCGACGACGTGTCGGGCATCCGTGAATCCGTGATCGGATGCCGTCTGCCTGGCCCAGCGCTCCACCTCGGTCGCCTCGATCTCTACGGTGAGACCGCAGTTGCGGCAGATCAGGTGGTGATGATGGCCGGTGCTCGCACACGCCCGGTACAGGCTCTCCCCCTCGGGGGACTGCAGCGAATCGGCCTCGCCGACACTCGCCAGATCTGCGAGGGCGCGGTAAACGGTGGCCAGCCCGATGTGGGATCCGGCGTCGCGGAGCCCCTGGTGCAGGCCCTGCGCGCTCACGAAACCGTCGCGGGAGTCGAGCGCCTCGCGGACGGCTTCCCGTTGCCAGGTATTCCTCTTCACTGCCACGCTTGCCTCCGTCGACCTGGTCCTAGCGTAGCCCGGCGCGGGGGCGGGCACGCAGGCCCACCAGCCGGGCGGCGAGGTAGATGAGGAACGAGATGGTGGTGATGTACGGGCTGATCGGCAGCGACCCGCCGATGGCCAGCAGGATGCCTCCGACTGCCGACACGAACCCGAACACCATGGCGAGAGCCGGCACGACAATGGGCGATGCCGACAGGCGCAGTGCCGCCGCTGCCGGGGTGACGACGAGCGCAAGCACGAGAAGCGCCCCGATGATCTGCACCGACACGGCGACGATGAGCCCGAGCAGCACCATGAATGCCAGCGAGACGAACCGCGTCGGCACGCCACGGGCGGCGGCGACGTCGGCGTCGAGGCTGTCGAAGCTCAACGGCCGCCAGATCAGCAGCAGCCCGACGAGCACGATGAGGCTGATGACGCTGAGCCAGGTCAGCTGAGGGTCGTCGACCGAGATGATCTGTCCGGTGAGCAACCCGAACTTGTTGGCGCTGCGCCCCGGGTACAGGGCGAGGAACAGGATGCCGAGCCCCAGCCCGAACGGCATGAGCACGCCGATGATCGAGTTGCGGTCGCGGGCCCTCGACCCGAGGATCCCGATCACGACGGCGGCGACGAGGGCACCGGCCAGGGAGCCGGCCACGACGTTGGCCCCGAACAGCAGGGCGGCCGCGGCCCCAGCGAAGGACAGTTCGCTGATGCCGTGCACCGCGAACGCCATGTCGCGCTGCATGACGAAGACACCGATGAGACCGCCGACGACGCCGAGGATGGCCGCGGCGAGGATGGAGTTCTGCACCAGGCCGAGGAGCTCACCGTAGTTTTCGAAGTTGAACAGGCGCGACCAGAGGTCGTCTTCGCCGACCGCCGAAACGACTGAGGCCCTCACGCGCCGGCCTCCCCGTGGCCGTGGTGGTGTGTCTCACTGTCGGGGATGCCGACGACGACGACCCGACCGCCGGTGCGAAGCACATCGACGGGGGTTCCGTACAGTTCGGTGAGAACCTCGCTGCGCAGCACTTCGTCCGGTGTCCCCTCCCGGAACTGGCCGCCGGCCAGGTAGAGGATGCGGTCGACCATGCCGAGCACCGGGTTGACGTCGTGGGTGACGAAGACGACGGGGGTGCCGTGCTCACGACGTCGCCGATCGATCAGTTCGGAGACGCCGCGCTGGTGCTGGAGGTCGAGGCTGAGCAGGGGTTCGTCGCAGAGCAGCATCCGGGGGTCGCCGGCGAGGGCCTGGCCGACCCGCAGTCGCTGCTGCTCACCGCCGGAGAGATTCCCGACGGGTTCGTCGGCGTAGCCGGACGCACCGACCGACTCGAGCAGGGCATCCACTTGCCGTCTCTCCGCTCCCCGGCTGACCGGCATCCCGAAACGGTGGCCGTTGACGCCGAGGGCGACGAGGTCGCGCCCGCGCATCGGCGTTCCGCCCGGAATGAGCTTTTGCTGGGGGATGTACCCAATTCGCCGGTCGCCGCGGCGAACCGGGTGCCCATCGAACGCGATCGTGCCCGAGTCGAGGGGCTGCTGACCGAGAATCGTTTTGAGCAGGCTGGTTTTTCCTGACCCGTTCGGGCCGAGAACGGCGAGGAACTCGCCGGCACACACGTCGATGGTGAGGTCGTTCCACAACACGCGCTCGCCGAAGCCGAGCGCGGCATCCTTCAGGCTGAGGATCGGGTTGCTCGGGTGACGATGACCGGTTGGCTGGGCAGCGGCCGTCACGAGCGGAGCACGTCCGTGATCGCGGTGATGTTCTCGGCCATCCAGCTCACATAGTCCTCACCGTCCGGGAGCGTCTCGGCGAAGGACACGACCGGAACGGAATTCTGCTCGGCAGCGGCGCGGACCTGCTCGGTCTGGGGGCTGCTGGTCTGCTCATTGTAGGCGAGCAGCGCGACGTCGCTGGTTTCGAACACGGCGAGGGTGTCGCGGAGACTTGCCGGCGACACATCCGCACCTTCTTCGATCGCGGAACTGAATTCCTCCGGTGTGATGTTGACCAGGCCGGATGCCTCCAGCAGGTACAGCGGGACCGGTTCGGTGATCGCCACTCCGGCTCCGTCGAATTCCGTCGCGAGGGCATCCGTCGAGGCCGTGAGTTCAGCGATGTCCTCGGAGAACGCCGTGTAGTTTTCGGCGAAGGTGGAGGCGTTTTCTTTGTCGAGCTGCGAGAAGACGTGGGCGAGAGTGCTGGCGAGTGCGTCGGCCGTTGCCAGGTCGTACCAGACATGCTCATTGAGCCCCTCGACGTGCCCGTGCCCGTCGCCGGCCGAGTGTTCCTCATCCGCACCGTGTTCCTCCGCACCGTGCTCGTCGGCACTGTCGGCCTCGTCGACCGGTGCGAGCCCGGAGAGGTCGACGACGTTCACCATCTCGAGGTCGTCCGCACCGGCGGCGTCCACGAGGGCGTCAATGAACGGGTCGTATCCGCCGCCGTTCTCAATCACCAGGTCCGCTTTCGAGATGACGAGCTGGTCCTGGGCGCTGGCCTCGTAGCTGTGCGGGTCCTGCGCGGCGGAGGTGATGATGCTCGTGACGTCGACGTGTTCCCCGCCGATGGCCGACGCGATGCTGCCGTACACGTTGGTGGACGAGACCACGCGGATGCCTGTGCTCTCGCTCGCAGTGTCGCCCGCGGCGGCGGAGCATCCGCTCACAAGGAGAGCGGCGGCGGGCAGGAGCAGGAGTGGCGCGAGGCGGGACGTGTTCACGTCGCTTACGTTACCCGTAATGATAACGGTTATCAAACCACGCGGCACGCTTGCCCTCGGCAGTCGAGATCGTGGCCCGGACGCGACGAAGCCCGGCCCTCGAGGAAGAGCCGGGCTTCGGGGGAGCGTGTCGACCTAAGAGGTCAATCCGTCCTAAGAGGTCAATCCGTCCTAAGAGGTCAATCCGTCGACGTACTCCTGGTTCTCGGAGATCCATTTCTCGACGATCGGGGCGTAGTCATCGCCCTCGTACTCCACGAACAGGGCGTTCTCGAGCGAGGTCGTGGTCGCGAGATCCATCTCGAAGTCGGCAAGCCAGCCGGCGACGGTCGGGTGGCTCTCACTGAAATCGCTTGCCGCGTAGGAGTGGATGGATTCCGCAGCGCCGAGGGCTCCGTCGGGGTCCTCGAGGTTCTTCAGCGGGTACACCTCGTATGCCCAGTGCGGCTCGGCCAGAGTCACGGCGATGTTCTCTCCGGCGTCAGTAGCCGCTTTGAGTTCGGTGAGCATGGCGGGCGTCGATGAGGTCACGAATTCCATCCCCTCCAACCCGTATCCGGGGATGACCCGGTCCTCGGTCGCCATCGTCAGTCCGGCACCCGGTTCGATGCCGACGATGCGGTTGCCGAACAGGTCAGCGTTCTCGGCGAGTTCCGTCAGTGAGTCGATCGGGGCATCCGCGTTGACCGCGATGGTGTTCCTGGCTTCGGTGTTCCACGCTCCGAGGTCCTCGACTTCGTCACCGAATTCCTCGATATAGCTTTTGTGGGTGAGCGGCAACCAGACGTCCATGCTGACGTCGTAATCGGATGCGGCGAGGCCCGCAAAAACGGGAGCCGGGTCAGCGTATTCGAGCTCGACCTCGTAGCCTTCATCCGTGAGGATGCTCTCCCAGAGCACACTCGCCGCGATGCCTTCTGGCCAGCCGTTGAAGACGGCGATGGTGACATCCTTCTCATCACCGTTCTCCATCGCTGCGGAGCTGGTTTCTCCGGTGCACCCCGTGAGCGCGACGACTCCGGCGACCAGGGCGGCCGCGGTTGAGATCTTTGTGCTGTTCTTCATGGTGAAGCCTTTCATCCACCGGGAACCGGCGGGATTCTCTGAGCCATGATGGCCCCGACATGACAATCGCCGGGGTGAGTGGCTCACCCCGGCGATCCGAGTTCGACGCGACCTAGGAGGTCAGTCCGTCGACGTACTCCTGGTTCTCAGAGATCCACTTCTCGACGACGGGGGCGTAGTCGTCACCCTCGTACTCCACGAACATGGCTTCGACGAGCGACATCAGGGTTTCACTGTCCATGGTGAAGTTCTCGAGCATCTTCGCGGCCTCCGGCGAGGACTCGGTGAACTCAGTGCTTCCGTAGCTGTGGAGGCTCTCGGTCGCGCCGAACGCCCCTTCGGTGTCCTCGAGGTTCTTGATCGGGAACTGGGCGTAGGCGCGGTGCGGCTCCCACAACGTGACAACGACGTTCTCGCCCTTGTCTGTGGCCGACTTCAGCTCGGAGAGCATCGCGGCGGTCGACGAGGTCAGAAACTCCATGTCGTCGAGGCCGTAGGTCGGGATGACGGCTTCTTCCATGGTCGCGGTCAGGCCGGCGCCGGGCTCGATACCGACGATGCGGTTGCCGAAGAGGTCGGCGTTCGCGGCGAGCTCTTCGATCGTGTCGATCGGCGCGTCCTCGTTCACCGCGAGCGTGAGCTTTGATTCGTCGTTCCACGCACCGAGGTCGACGATTTCGTCGCCGTAGCTGTCGATGTACTCCTTGTGGGTCAGGGGCAGCCAGATATCGGTGGTGAAGTCGTAGTCACCCGACGAGATGCCTTCGAAGACCGGGGCCGGGTCGGCGTATTCGAGTTCGACCGTGTAACCCTCGTCCTCCAGGATGGTTTTCCAGAGCCAGCTGGTAGCGACTCCTTCATCCCATCCGTTGAACACGGCGAGGGTCAGATCCTTGTTCTCTCCGGCCGCTGCACCGGGTTTGATGTTCGCGAATCCGGCGAAGCCGACCAGGCCGGCCGTGACGGCAGCGGCGATGCCGATGACGACGATGCGGCGCTTCTTCTTGGCCTTCAGGAGCGATCCGTTCGATGCCGCTAGTTGCCCGTCCTGGGCGTCGGATGCGACCGGGACAGCCGCGGCCTTCTTCACCCGGGCCTTGCGGGTACCGAGGGATGCCGTGAGCCGGTCGAGCACGATGGCCAGGATGACGACGGACAGGCCGGCTTCGAAACCGAGACCGATGTCGATCCGGTTGAGGCTGGCGACCACGTCGCCGCCCAACCCGCCGGCCCCGACCATGCCCGCGATGACGACCATGGAGAGCGACAGCATGATGACCTGGTTCACGCCGGCCATGATGCTCGGCATGGCGAGAGGCAGCTGGATCTGGCGCAGGATGCGGAACGGTGACGACCCGAAGGCGTGGCCCGCTTCGACCACTTCCTTGTCAACGCCGCGGATGCCGAGTTCAGTCAGCCGGACCCCGGGCGCGAGCGCGAAGATGATCGTCGCCACGATGCCGGGAACCACGCCGACCCGGAACAGGATCAGGGCAGGGATGAGGTAGACGAACGCCGGCATGGTCTGCAGGAAGTCGAGGATCGGCCTGAGGACTCGCGACGCGGTGTCAGACCGGGCCGCGAGGATGCCGAGCGGCACGCTGATCAGGACGGCGAGAACGCTCGCAACGAGCACGAGGGACAGCGAGTCCATCGCGTTCTCCCACTGGTCGACCGCGAGGATCAGTCCGAACCCGACGATCACGCCGACGGCGAGCTTCCAGCCTTTGGCGAAGAAGCCGAGCACGGCGATGACCAGAATGATGATCCAGAACGGCGGTGACTGGAAGATCCAGTTGACGAGGTCGTAGAGGCCGAGGAAGACGGCACGGAGCACGTCGAAGACGGGCTGGAGGGTTTCGGTGAGAACGTCAACGAAGGCTTCGACCCACTGGCCGAGCGGAATACGGAAATCCATCAGATGAAGCTTCCTTCTCGCGCGGTCTCGACATCGTCGGAGGGCACACGGGTTTTCGAGTCGACTTCGTCGGTCATGCCGGCGGTATCGCGGAGGGTTTGGGTGATGACGTCGACGGCGACGGTTGCCGGCGTCTCGATGACCTGGTTCTCACCCGTCGTCGTCGGGACGTTCGCGAGCGCGGCGAGGAGGGTCACCCGGGGAATGGCGCCGAGCAGGCGGCCCTTCTCGTCGACGACGGCGACCGGCAGGTGGCTTTCCGCTGCCGGTTCGAACAGGTCGACGAGGTACTGGTCCGGTCCGACCGTTGCCGGATCGTTGCGCACGATCGTCATCAGGTCGCGGTTTCCGGCCTTGACGTGCCTGAGCACGTCGCGGTCGTGCACGACACCGAGCAGTTTGCGGCCGTGGCCGACCACGAAGGCGGCGGATGTCTGCATGTCGCGCATCGTGCGGAGGGCGGCACGGGGGCCGGCTGAACCGGACACCACGGCGCGCGCCGGTTCCATCACGCTCGCAGCGGTGAGGACCCGGGCCCGGTCGACGTCCTGGACGAACTGGGCGACGTAGTCGTTGGCCGGGTCGGTGAGGATCTCGTCGGGCGTGCCGACCTGGACGATGCGACCGTCCCTCATGACTGCGATGCGGTCGCCGAGGAACATGGCCTCGTTGAGGTCGTGGGTGATGAAGATGATGGTCTTGCCGAGTTCCTGCTGCAGCTCGACGAGTTGTTCCTGCATCTCGCGCCGGATGAGCGGGTCGAGCGCCGAGAAGGCTTCGTCCATGAGCAGGACGTCGGTGTCGGATGCGAGCGCGCGGGCCAGGCCGACGCGCTGCTGCATGCCGCCGGAGAGTTCCCCGGGCAGCTTGCCTTCCCAGCCGGAAAGACCGACCCGGTCGATGACATCCTGAGCCCGCTTGCGGCGCTCGTCGAGGCCGACACCCTGAACTTCCAGTCCGTACGCGGCGTTGTCGAGCACGGTGCGGTGCGGAAGCAGCGCGAAGTGCTGGAAGACCATGGAGATCTTCTTGCGCCGGACGTCACGCAACTGCTTCGCCGGGATGCCGCTGACCGGCGAGCCGTAGACGGTGACGCTGCCTGCCGTGGGCTCGAGGAGCCCGTTGAGCATGCGGATCAGCGTGGATTTTCCGGAGCCGCTGAGCCCCATCACGACGAAGATTTCGCCTTTCTTCACCTCGAAGGAGGCGTCGATGACGGCAGCGGTCCCCTGCGCGGTGAGTTCGTCGCGGGAGGCACCGGCGTGGAGTCGTTTGAGGACCTCGCGCTGCCGTTTGCCGAATATCTTGTAGACGTTGCGTACCTCGAGGGCAACAGTGTCGGTCACGTTTTCTCCGTGCGCGCAGGCGCGCCACACCGTCCGGTCAAAAACCGGCTCGATGCGAAGAGCTGCTCGCGTAATTCACGACCGGGTCAGGGACGAATGCACGAACCCCACCCATCAAGCGGCGACGACCTGTGCGTCAGAAGCGAATCGGGGGTTGAGCAGGCGCGGCCATGGGGCCGCCGCCAACGTCGCAGGACCATACGACCGAATGTGCGACATTGCTGTGTCACATCCGCTCGCGGACTAGCGTTTGGGCCATCATGGCCGCCAACGAGCCTAACAGAACAGGCTGAAGAGCCCTATTCGAGCCGCCCGCCACGGCTTCCTCCCTCTCGCTTCTCGCAGTACGCTCACGGCATCCGTTCATAGACTGTGACCGACAGATCGCGCAATCCTGGGAGAACACGATGGGCTTTTTCGACAGACTTTTCGGCACCGGACAACGGGAGCAGGAGCCGGTTCGCCGGCAGTACGTGCCACAGCCACAGGGACGCACCGACGACGAGATCGCCGTCGAGCGCTACCGCTACCTGCTGAGGACCGCGCCGCCTGAGGCGATCGAGCAGGCCCATGAGGAGGCGTTCTCAAAGCTCACCCCCGAACAGCGCCGCCTGCTGTTCCAGCAACTCAGTGCAGACGCCGCCCCGGGTGACGCCCCGCGCGGCGACGACCCGCATTCGCTGGCACAGTCGGCTACGCGGTCGGAACTGCGCCAGCCTGGCACCATGGAACGCACCATGACCGGGCCCAGCTTCGGCAGCATGGTCGGCAGTTCGCTGCTCGGCACGGTTGCCGGGTACTTCATCGCGTCGGCGGTCGTCGGCGCGTTCATGCCCGACATGTCCGGCGGCGAAGCCGGTGGCGAGGGTGGAGATGCCGGCGGTGACGCCAGCGCGGACGCCGGCGGTGATGCCGGCGCGGATGCCGGCGGTTCCGATTTCGGCGGCAGCGGAGGAGACTTCGGGTCGGACTTCGGCGGCAGCGGAGGCGACTTCGGTGGGGGCGGCGACTTCGGCGGCGGTGACTTCGGCGGCTTCTGAGCCGAGGGCCGCGTTCGCGCGCGGGTGGATCGTCGCGCGCCTCCGGCATCCGTGATATGACGCACTGTGCTGCCGAACGCGCGTGAAAGCGACAGAGTTCGGCAACTCGACACTCGCAACGACATGTCGTGGCAACTCGATGCCCATCCACGATTCAAGCGGAACGCGCGCCACCGGCATCCGCGATATGACGCACTGTGCTGCCGAACGCGCGTGAAAGCGACAGAGTTCGGCAACTCGACACTCGCAACGACACGTCGTGGCAACTCGACGCACGCGGGTCGATCGATCGACCGACCCGCGCCAGCACACTCAGTCGAGCAGGAGAGCCGGTTCCTCGAGGATCGACGCGACGTCGGCCAGGAACCGGGATGCCACGTCACCGTCGACGACCCGGTGGTCGAATGACGCGCCGAGCGTCGTCACGAACCGCGGACGGACGTCACCGTCGACCACCCAGGGCTTCTGCTTGATCGTGCCGAGCGCGACGATTCCGACCTCACCGGGGTTGAGGATCGGCGTGCCGGTGTCCATGCCGAAGACACCGATGTTCGTGAGGGTGATGGTGCCGCCCTGCTGGTCGGCGGGCGGCGTCCTGCCGTCCCGTGCGGTCAGGGTGAGCTGCTCGAGGGCCTGCGCGAGCTGCAGCAGGCTCATCGCCTGCGCCTCCTTGACGTTCGGCACGATGAGCCCCCGCGGGGTCGCCGCGGCAACACCGAAGTTCACGTAGTGGTGCACGATGATCTCGTCATCGGTCCAGGTCGCGTTGACCGTCGGGTTGCGCCGAACCGCCCAGATCATCGCCTTGGCCATGATCAGAAGCGGCGACACCTTCACGCCGGCGAAGTCGGTCGAGTTCTTCAGCCGCTTGATGAACTCCATCGTGCGGGTGGCGTCGACGTCGACGAACAGGGACACGTGCGGCGCTTTGAACGCCGACTCCACCATGGCGTTCGCGATCTGCTTGCGTACGCCCTTGACCGGGAGCCGCTCCTCGCGGGCGTCGCCCCACTCCGGCGTCTCGATGTTGCGGAAGACGCTCGCCTGGCCTGCTTCGCGAACGACGTCGTCGCGGGTGACCTCTCCCCCGATGCCGGTTCCGACGACCAGCTTCAGATCGACGCCGAGGTCCTTCGCGAGCTTGCGGATCGGCGGTTTCGCGATGACAGGACCGGCGGAAACCGGAGCGGATGCCGGTCGACCGGCAGGGGCGCTCGCCTCCGCTCGGCGACGACGGGAGGTGACGGCGCCGGCGTTGCCGTAACCGACGAGGACAGCCCCCGGCTTCTCGTCGTCGATCGAGCTGCGCGTGTCGGCGACGGCCTCTTCGGTCTCACTGGAGATGGCCGACGGAGCGACGGCGGCAGCAGCCGGGGCGCCGGCATCGGCGTCGTCGCCGGCCGCGGTGATGGTGATGATCGGTGTGCCCACGTCGACGGTGGTGCCCTCGTCGACGAGGATCGCCGACACCGTGCCCTCGTAGGGCGACGGAAGTTCGACGAGTGACTTGGCGGTTTCGATCTCGACGATCACCTGGTTGAGCTCGACGGCGTCACCGGGCCCGACCTTCCACGAGACCACTTCGGCCTCGGTGAGTCCCTCACCGGCATCCGGCATCAGAAACTGGAACTCGCTCATGGTTTCTCTCTTTCAGCGTCAGACGCTAGTAGGCAAGTGCCCTGTCGACGGCCTCGAGGATTCGGTCGGCGTCGGGGAGGAAAAGCTTCTCGAGCTTCGCGGGCGGGAACGGCACGTCGAATCCTGACACCCGGAGCACGGGCGCCTCGAGCGAGTAGAAGGCGCGCTCGGCGACCGTCGCAGCGATCTCCGAACCCACCGAAACGTTGCCGGGAGCTTCCTGGGCGACGATCAGCCGGCCGGTCTTTCGGATGCTCTCGAGCAGGGGCTCGTAGTCGATCGGCGAGATCGACCGGAGGTCGACGACCTCGAGGCTGATGCCGTCGGCGGCGGCGAGTTCGGCGGCCTGGAGCAGGACGCTGACCATCGCACCGTGGGCGACGAGCGTGGCATCCGTTCCCAGGCGGACCACCCGGCTGGCGTGCAGCGGGGCGGCCGAGGCCGACAGGTCGACGTCTCCCTTGGGCCAGTAGCGGCTCTTCGGTTCGAAGAACATCACCGGGTCGTTGGAGGCGATGGCCTCCTGGATCATCCAGTAGGCGTCGTTCGGCGTGGACGGGCTCACCGAACGCAGCCCGGCCGTGTGCGCGAAGTACGCCTCAGGACTTTCCTGGTGGTGTTCGACAGCCCCGATGTGCCCGCCGTACGGCACCCGGATGACGACAGGCATCTGCAGCGCACCCTCGGTGCGGTTCGTCAGCTTCGCCAGCTGGGAGGTGATCTGGTTGAACCCGGGATAGATGAAGCCGTCGAACTGGATCTCGCACACCGGGCGGTAGCCGCGCATGGCGAGGCCGATGGCGGTACCGATGATGCCGGATTCGGCGAGCGGGGTGTCGAGGACACGGTTCTCACCGAACTCGGCCTGCAGCCCTTCGGTGATACGGAACACTCCCCCAAGCTTTCCGATGTCCTCGCCCATGAGCAGGACCTTGGGGTTCTCTGCCATGGCCTGCCGCAGTCCGGCGTTAAGGGCTTTCGCCATCGGCATCGTCTGCAGCTTCGTCTCGACGCTCAAGGTCATGATGCGCTCCCGTCCAGGGCGGCCTCGTACTGTTCGAGCCACGATTTCTGCTCGATCATCAGCGGGTGGTCGTCGGAATACACGCCGTCGAACATGAGCCCGATCCCGGGGTCGGCGATCGCGTGGGTGCGGCGGCGGATGTCGGCCGCGTAGTCGTGGGCTTCAGCGGTGACGCCGGCGAAGAACGCGTCGGAGGCCCCCTGGGCGCGCAGGAACGCGTGGAAACGCACGATCGGGTCGCGAGCGATCCAGGAGTCGGTGAGTTCCTGGGTGCGGTACTTGGTCGGGTCGTCGCTCGTGGTGTGGGCGCCGATCCGGTAGGTCAGGGCTTCGATCAGCTGCGGGCCGCCACCGGAGCGGGCGTCGTCGAGGTGTTTGGCCGTGACGGCGTAGCTGGCGAGGACGTCGTTGCCGTCGACCTGGACGCTGGGCAGGCCGAATCCGGCAGCGCGCTGGAACAGGGGCGTGCGGGACTGGGTGGTGACCGGAACGCTGATCGCCCAGTGGTTGTTCTGGAGGAAGAACACCTGGGGGGTCTGGTAGCTGGCCGCGAAGATCATGGCTTCGTTGACGTCGCCCTGGCTGGTGGCTCCGTCGCCGAAGTAGACCATGACGGCTTCATCGCTGTCAGCGTCGCCGGTCGTGGAGACACCGTCGAACTTGACGCCCATCGCGTAGCCGGTGGCGTGCAGCGCTTGCGCGCCGATGACCAGCGTGTACGGCCGGAAGTTGCCGTTCGACGGGTCCGAGGCGTCCCAGCCCGAGTGGGTGGTCCCCCGCATGACCTCGATGATGCCGAGCAGGTCGACACCGCGGACGAGGCCGACCGCGTGCTCCCGGTACGAGGGGAAGATGTGGTCCTGGGCGCGGGCGGCGCGGCCGGAGCCCACCTGGGCGCCCTCCTGGCCGTGGCACGGCGGCCACAGGGCGAGCTGGCCCTGGCGCTGCAGGTTCGCGGCCTCGGTGTCGAACGCGCGCGCGAGAACCATGTCACGGTAGAACTGCTCGTGATCGTCGGAACTGAGGCGCTCGAGGTATTCGAGGTACGGCTCGGCGGATGCCGTCGGCGAGACGGTTCCGTCGACCGCGAGAATCTGCACCGGGGGCGCAGGGGAGTCGATTGCAGTTTCCGCCATTGGTCTAACCTAACCGCCGGGCTGGATGCCCCGCTGGTAGCAACTCGACAATTCGGCTGGTGATCGGTAGGAGTTTGTCCACAGACTCTTCTTCGCCGACACTGACCCGGATGCCGGAGCCGGGGAACGCTCGGGCGACGATTCCGCCGTCCAGCAGTGCCTCATTGGCGACATCCGTCTCGTTCCCGGTCGCGAGCCAGACGAAGTTGCCCTGGGCTTTCGGCAGGTTCCAGCCCTGATCGGACAGGGCTGCGGCGAGTCGGTCGCGCCGGGCGGTGAGCCGGGACACGCGGGCGAGGAGCTCGTCCTCGAGCTCCAGTGAGGCGATGGCTGCGACCTGGGCCGCTTCCGTCACTGAGAGCGGGATGGCAGCGGCGCGCGCCGCGTCAAGGATCGGTGCCGGGCCGATCGCCCAGCCGACCCGGAGGCCAGCGAGGCCGTAGGCCTTCGAGAATGTGCGCAGGACGACGAGGTTCGGGTACCGGGCGAGGAGGGGAAACCCGCGGACAGCATCCGGGTCGGTTACAAACTCGGCGTACGCCTCGTCGAGCAGGACGAGGATATCGCTGGGAACGGCGGCCATGAACGTGTCGAACTCGGCAGCGCTCACCGTGGTGGAGGTGGGGTTGTTCGGCGAGCAGACGATGACGACGCGAGTCGTGTCGTCGACGGCTGCCGCGAGTGCCTCCATGTCGTGTGATCCGTCGGCACGGTTGGGCACCTGAACACTCGCCGCCCCCGAGACGGTGACGAGACCCGGGTAAGCCTCGAACGACCGCCAGGAGTAAACCACGGTGTCACCCGGTCCCGCAGCCGCGTCGATGAACTGGCTGAGCAGGGCGACCGACCCGGAGCCGACATGGATCTGTTCGGTCGACACACCCCGCCGCGCGGCAAGGACCTCGCGAAGCGCCAGGGCGGAGGCATCCGGGTACCGGTTGATCGCCCCGGACGCGGCGACCGCGTCGAGGACACCAGGAAGCGGCGGGAACGGGTTCTCGTTGCTCGAGAGCTTGAACGCGTCGGCAGTTGCCGGCCTGCCCTGCCGGTACGGCGGGCTGGCAAGGATCTCTGGGCGAAGCCTGACCGCGGGCGCGACGGGCTCGTCGGCGGAAGCTGGGAGAAAGGTCACGCACCGAGTCTAGACAGCCACGTTTTCCGGGACCGGCATGCTGGGCTTCCCGAGGCCGTCACAGTGGCTCACGAGCACCCGGTCGCGCGGCGACGATGGGGCTGGCATCATGGGGCGATGGCCCGATTCCTGCTCAGTGTCGTGATCAACGCCGTCGCCATCTGGCTGACCACGTTCATCGTCACCGGCGTGCACGTGACGCCCTATCCCCCGGGCGACACACTGGCCGTCGTTCTGACCTACCTGTTGATCGCCGTTCTCTTCGCGATCGTGAACACCGTGGTCGGCACGTTCATTCGAATTGTTGCCTTCCCGCTCTACCTGCTCACGCTCGGCCTGATCTCCTTCTTCGTGAACGGGCTGCTGCTGCTCCTCGTCGCCTGGATCATGTCGCCCCTCGACTTCGGGCTGAGGATCGACGGCTTCTGGTGGGCGGTTCTCGGCGCACTCGTCATCAGCATCCTCAACGGAATCTTCTCCCTGCTGCTGCGCCCGCAACTGAAGGAACGCCGCCGCCGCTGACCTCAGCCCCGGTCCCGTTCGGCCCGATACAGTGTCGCCCATCCCCCGGCGCCGAACCCGGACAGCGCCTCGCGCATCGGAGTCAGCCGTGGGTCCGGCGAGCCGTCGATGAGTTCAGCGGTCTCGGCGTATCGAGCCATGTGATGCGCATCGCCGGGCGAGGTGCCCGGCGGTGGCCCCGTTTCGTCGAAGAGGCCGCGGGTAACCACGATCCGCTCCCGGCCGTCGGTACCGCCGATCGGCGCTCCGCCCAACGCCGGCGTGATGTCCTCCGCGTGTTCCACCGCGACGTGCGCGATGGAGTCGGGGACCCGAATCTGCCCTGACGGTGACCCGAAAGTGACGAGGCTCTGGGTCGAATAGACCCCGGATGCCGCGATCCGCGTCGCAACGAGGCCGCCCTGCGAATGCCCGAAGAACGACACCGCGTCCCCGCGGCGGATTCCGGCGTCGTTCATCGCTTCGACCGTGGCCTGCTGGGCGGCGGTGTCGCGCCCGGCGATGCCCGCCAGATTGCTGGCCATGTCGAACGGCTCGCTCCCGCCCACGGAGAAGTCGCTGGTCCCCGCGATGTAGACGGCGTAGGACGCCCCTCCGCGCCGGTCGGCGTAGCGCTCGATCCGCACCTGGGGCTTGCCCGCGCCGCTGGCTGGGATCCGTGCCGCGGCGTCGGCGAGGGTGGCGGGCGCACTCACGGAGGTCGTCGACGAGCGCGTCATCGTCAGCGGAGTGGCCATGTATGCATTCCGGCCGGCGAGGAGAAGAAGCGCCTCGGCCATCGAACCCAGGCCGACGACACCAGCGCCTTCGTCGCCGAGGAACCAGGCGACCGTCGGGGCAACCCCGGTCGCACCCATGGCGACATCGTCAGCGGATGCGACGAGCGTGCGGACCAGACGGACGAACGCCGGGCTGACCAGGAGTTCGGGATGGTCGGCGATCGCGGCAGCCACCGGCTGACCGACGACCGCGGCGAGACGGCGGAACTCGGGATGCTGGGTGATCAGCAGCGCGATAGCAGCCGTCGGCGCGCCTGCGCCAACGGTCAGGTTGCGCAGGAAGCCCCCGGCGAGGATACCGGCGAGGGCGCTGAGTATCCCGCCGACATCGGAACGATGTTGCTCACCATTCGCATACTCGACAGCGGCGCGCTCGAGCTTGAGGCCGAGGGATTCGGCGAGAGCCGACGCCTCCAGCAGTTCCGCGCCGGACCGGGCCAGGTCGGGCTCGGCGAAACCGAACGGAGCGGCATCCGCTGACCACTCGGTGACGCACCGGGCGATGGCCGCCTCGTGGGACCAGTCCCGTGCGTCGACGGCGAGCACCGCCAGGGCGGTGGCGAGCAGAAACAGGTCGTCGGTCTCGACGCTGATGCTGGACCCTTGTGAGACGTCGATGTCGTCGTGTGTGGATCTCATGGGCGTTGCGGCCCGGCGAGCAGCACGGAGCGCGCGCGGTCACACTCGGACTGCGCCGCCCGGAGTGCCGTCGAGCACCGGTCGAGCCTCTGGTGCAGGTCAGCCAGGCGCAGGTCGAACTGGTATCGAGCGGGTGACCGCCAGGCCGGCACGACGGTGGATGTTTCGAGTGCCCGCCGGCCGGCGGCGACGCGTTCGGCCAGACCCGAGATGCGTCGGCGCTGCTGGTCCAGCAGGTCGAGGACCCGGGCACGTGTGGCATCGTCCAGCGACGCCGGGCCGGCGTCGCTGACCTTGGAAGACATCGAGGTTCCCCTTCCGGATGCCGCGACCGGCGGCATCCATCTTCCATGATCCGGAGTCCGGGCTCGCCGAAACGGGAGCAGGGGGCATCGGTGAGTCGCCGGCAAACCGACCCCGGCCTGTGAGGGAGCCGTCTAACAGCCCCTCAGCGCCATGACGCCGTCGCTCAGTGCGCCGGGACCGCCGAGGAGGGTCACCGTGTCGGCGCTGCGGAGGATGGCGCTCCGCGTTCCGCCCGGGATGCAGGTGGGTTGGACCACATAGAGTGGGGCACCCTTCGCCCCGGCGAGCGCCGCGCCCGCGAGGGCGTCAGGGAACTGGGTTCCCGTCGCGAGGAAGACCGTGGCCGGACTCCGAAAGACCGCGTTCACAGCGAGGCTCGTGGAGTACCTGTCGTCCCCTGCGACACGGCTGACCGCGCTGGTCTTCGCGAGCGACGACTGGATGCCGGCGCTCACCGCGTTCGGGCCCCCGACGATCACCGTCTTGGTCACGTTGAGACCGTCGAGCAGCTTGCTCGTGTCGCTGTCAATCGTGGGTTGGGGTCCGTTGACGAGGATGACGGGCGCTCCGATCGATCCGGCGGCCGCCGCGGCGGACAACGCATCGGGGAAGTTGTTCCCGGTCGCCACGTACGCAGTTGCGGTTGAGTCGAAGGCGTCGTCGACCACCGCGCGCGCTGTGGCGAACCTGTCGGCGCCAGCGATCCGGTCGGGCCGCGGCACGCCTGGAATCGCGTCGAGTGCCTCGAACACCGTCGGCGACACCGCAGAGTTTCCGCCTACGACGACGATCCTCGTGGGCTTCAGATCCTCGATCAGGTTCCGGACGTCGTCCCGCAGGGAATCGGACGGGGTGAGCAAAAGCGGCCCGCGGTCCTTCACGGCTGCGGGCGCTGCGCTGAGTGCGTCGGGATAGTTGGCGCCGGTGGCGACGTAGACCACATCAGCTGTCGTGTACCCCTTCTTCGCGATGGCGACGGCGGTCGCGTACCGGTCGTCGCCCTGGATCCGATCGATCGTGGTCGGCCCCCCGAACTCCACCGACACCGTGGCGGTCGACAACGTCTGCGCGAGAACCGTGACCCTCAGCGCTCCGGACTCAGAGGTGAACGTCTGGGCCGGTTTCAGTGTCAGGCTCTTGGAACGGCCTGGCAGCGCCTCCTGCGCGACCGCTACCGAGGTCGGGGCCCCGTTGTCGTAATTGGTCGTCAACACCCTCACGCCGATGCCCATCCGTAGAGGGAAGTCCCAGATCCAGTTCGTCGCGTAAAAGGTTCCGGCATCCATCCCCGTGCCCGATCGGAATTCAATCTGGTAGTCCCGGTGCGACACCGGGTCGGTGATGTTGAGGGTCCGCAACCCTGCGGTTGCAGAGGCCGCCTGAAGCACGGCGGTCGTCGTGGTCGTGACCGTCTGCGTCGAGCCGGCGGGAAGGAAGCCCAGCGTGCGCTTGTGGCTGGCGTTGAGCGCTCCGAGTTTGTTCGTCGTGACACAGGACAGGAAGCAGGCCTGGTACCCACCGGACATGATGTCGAAGTAGTCCTCGTACTCCAGGTCACCGCAGCCCTGGTCGGCCGAGCCCTCGACGCGGGTCGGTTCAGCGCATTCGTGTACGTTCGAGTGCCCGAGACCGAGGTTGTGCCCGAATTCGTGCCCGACGGTGTGGAGGTCCACCTCATCGTCGACCGACGCCCAAATCAAGCCACCGGAGTGGACCTGGGTGCCGACGGTACCGAGGCCGGCACCGCAGCGAGAGTCGGTGAGGACGAGGAGGTGCTCGCCGCGCCCGTTGTTCCAGTAGTCGACCGGACCCTTTCCGAACCTGGAGGCGGCAGCCTCCCAGAAGTCTTCCTGCTCACAGTAAGGGCTCACGTTGCGCTGGATCGTGCCCCTCCGGGTCACCGAGGTGACGACACCGGCGGACTGAGATGTCCAGTACGAATTCAACCCGGCGAGCAGCGCGTCGACTTCGATGTCGCTGAAAGTCGTCCCCGCGGCGATGGCCACGTCGATGGTGTGGCCGCGCGGCGTCGCTGCCGCAGCCGCCGTCGTGAAGTCGATCGTTCCCGTGACGATCTGGAGCGGACCGGCAGTCGCCGCCAGGTCGACGACCTCTGCTCCAGCGGCCGACGATGCATTGAGCGGAGCATCCGCCGACTTCTCGACCTCGTCAGCGTGGCTGTCGTCGACGGCCTCGACGACGGACTCGGGGATCGCGACAGTGCCGGTGAACGCGTCTCCTGTGGAGACTCCCTCCGGCAGGTCGCCCGTGATGGCGACGGCATCCCCTGCCGGTGTGGCCACGGCGTATTCGGTGTGGGAGGACGCCTCGCCATCCGCGATGACGACGCGGAGGTCTCCGGCAAGCGTCAGCTGCGGTTCATCGGCCAGCGACGCGTCCCCCACATCGACGGGATCGGACTGGCTCGATGACGCGGCCACGGCAGGGGTTGGCGGCTCCGCGGCTACGGCCGGCGCCTGGATGCCGAACACGAGGAAGGAGAGCCCGGCAACGGATGCCAGCGCGCTGCGGAGGGGGCGTGAAGGGGTGCGCATGGGGGATCCTCGCTGGTCGATGCGGTCGCAGGTACAGGGAACGGACCGAACCGCGGTCCCCCCACCGGTGATTGTGAGCCTAGACCGGCGTGCTGCCCTCCGGCGAAAAATCAGCCAGCCCCATAAGGAGGGGAGGCCGGCGAATCTGTCGAATGGGGCGTCAATGGGGGGTCCCGCAGGCAGCGCGTGGAGTACAGAATGGGGGGATGATTTCTGACCCGGTCCCTACCGAGGTCCAGCCCTTCCGTGTGTGCTTTGTGTGCGCCGGCAACATCTGCAGATCCCCGATGGCAGAGGTTGTGTTCCAGAGCATGGTGCGGCAGGCAGGCCTCACCCGCTATGTCGAAACCCTGTCGGCTGGCACCGGTGACTGGCATGTCGGCGAGCAGGCCGACATGCGGACCCTGAGCGCGCTGGCTCGCAACGGATACGACGGCGCCCAGCACCGGGCCAAACAATTCGACCCGGAGTGGTTCGACAGCCTTGATCTCATCGTGGCTCTCGACCGCGGCCACGACCGCATCCTCCGGGAGTGGGCGCCCACCGAAACCGACCGCGGCAAGGTGGCTCTCCTGCTCAGTTTCGACGATGAGCAGACCCATTTGACCGATGTTCCCGACCCTTACTACGCCGGCGATGAGATGTTTGACCGAGTATTGGGCATGATTGAGAGCGCAAGCCGCCAACTTTTTCGGCAGCTTGAACCGGCAATTCGACAGGGAGCCATTCGATGACAGCACTACCCGCCCAGCCACTCAGCCCACTTGATGGCCGTTACCAGGCGGCCGTCAGCTCCCTGGGAGAGTTCCTCAGCGAGGCGGGATTGAACCGGGCGCGCGTGCAGGTCGAAGTGGAATGGCTGCTCTACCTCACGTCGCACAGCATGTTCGGGTCTGCCCCGCTGTCGGCCGAGCAGGCCGCGTCGCTGCGCGCCCTCTACCTGGAGTTCGGCCAGGCCGACATCGACTGGCTGGCCGAGAAAGAAGCGGTCACCCGCCACGACGTGAAAGCCGTCGAGTACCTGGTACGCGACCGGCTGGCATCCCTCGGCCTCGACTCCATCGCCGAGCTCACCCACTTCGCCTGCACGAGCGAGGACATCAACAACCTCTCCTACGCCCTCACCGTGTCTGCCGCGGTTCAGGAGGTGTGGCTGCCGAAGCTGCACAATGTGATCGGTCTTCTTCGGAACCTCGCCGTCGAGCACCGGGCGGATGCCATGCTGGCACGCACGCACGGACAGCCGGCCACCCCGACCACGATGGGCCGCGAGCTCGCGGTTGTGGCCTGGCGCCTGGAGAGGATCGCCGTCCAGGTGAAGAACACCGAGTTCCTCGGGAAGTTCTCCGGCGCGACCGGAACCTTCGCCGCTCACGTCATCGCTGACCCGTCAGCCGACTGGACCGCGATCTCGCGGGAGTTCGTCGAGTCCCTCGGCCTGACCTGGAACCCCCTGACCACCCAGATCGAATCCCACGACTGGCAGGCCGAGCTGTACAACCGGGTCTCCCATGCCAACCGGGTGCTGCACAATCTCGCCACCGACATCTGGACCTACATCTCGATGGGCTACTTCCGCCAGATTCCGCAGGCCGGTGCGACCGGTTCATCGACGATGCCGCACAAAATCAACCCGATCCGGTTCGAGAACGCCGAGGCCAACCTCGAGCTGTCCAGCGCGGTGCTCGACTCGCTCGCGGCTACCCTGGTCACCTCGCGCTTGCAGCGCGACCTCACCGATTCCACCACGCAGCGCAACATCGGCGTCGGTTTCGGCCACTCGCTGCTCGCTCTCGACAACCTCGCCCGCGGCCTCGGCGAGATCGACCTCGACCGCACCGCGCTTGCCGCCGACCTCGACAGCAACTGGGAAATCCTCGGCGAGGCGATTCAGACCGTCATCCGCGCCGAGGTCGTCGCCGGTCGCTCGACCATCTCCGACCCGTACGCGATGCTCAAGGAACTCACCCGCGGAAAGCGGATCGGCCGCGACGACCTCGTCGCGTTCGTCGAGAAACTCGACATCGGCGACGACGCCAAGGGGCGCCTGCTCGAGCTCACACCGGCGACGTACGTCGGCCTGTCAGACGAACTGGTGGACCGCCTGCCGTAGGGTCCCGCCTGCCGTACGCGCGGCATCCGGGCCTTTCGCCGCCCGCGTGCCGCGCGTACGCTGGAACGAGGAGGCCAACATGCACACAACGGCAGGTGAGCGGATCATCATCCGCGGGCAGACAGTGGGGGCGCCGGACCGGCACGGTCTGATTCTCGAGGTCCGTGGCGACGAGGGAACGCCGCCATACATGGTGCGGTTCGACGACGGCCACGAGAGCCTCGTGTACCCGGGTCCGGACTGCGTCGTCGAGCACGCGCCGCGCACCGGCTGACGACCCCGCTGGGGGGCTTAGTGCCCGGAGTCCTGCTCGTGGATGTCTCGCTTCTCCAGGTCGCCGGGTTTGACCGACAGAGCGAACATGGCGATGCCGACCAGGGTGACGATGAAGGCGACGCCGAAGAAGATGAGGGCGAGCGTCATATCGCGCGTCGACATGAGCACGATCACGCCGGCGAAGATGCCGGCGACGGCGGCGAAGAGCAGCAGTTCGATCGGTTTGAGGATCTCGCGGCGGCTGGGTTGGGGCTGGCTCATGAGTGCGACTCCGTTTCAGGGGTCACTCGGCCGCTCGGGTCGGTTCCCCACTTGAGCGAGAATCCTCCGATCACGAGCAGCACGGCGACGATGGCGGCGTAGGCGCCGAAGATTCCGACAGTGACGATGGATGCCGTCAGGCTGCGTGCGATCCCGTCCGGGCCGGTGAACTGCTGGTCGAGCCCCTGGGGCACGACGAGGAACGCCACGGCGAGGAGCACCGTGACCAGCCCGACGGAGGTCCAGTCGCGAGAAAGCGGTGAGCGTCCGCGCAGGCGGAACCCGTTGTACAGTTCGAGCGCGCCGGTGAGGAGCGCCCAGGTGAGGACGATGGCGAAGAACGCCGGAAGGCTCGGGGATGCCGCCACCGCAAGCGAAACTCCACCGGCAGAGAGGGTGAGGAGAGCCTGGGCGACGAAGGTGTGCTGCGCGACCCGGTCGGTCCTGAGGCTCGACGAACCCGCGAACAGTGCGAGTGCCGTGAGGACCGCGAAGCCGCCGAAGACGGTGAGGCCGAGGGCGGCTGAATGATCCTGCGAGAAGGTGATGACGATCGCGGCGACGGCGGCGACCGCAGCCCGGGAGACGGGGACCAGCCAGTACCGTGAGTTCGTCTGCACAGCGCCGGCGGGTGCGGCAGCGACGGGGGTGGCCACGGTTGAAGCCTCTTTCGTAGGGGTGCGGGAGAACATCCCTAGTCTACGCCGCGTAGAACTGGGCGCTCCCCGGTGCGCTCCGTGTGCACGCTGATCGCCCTTCGACAAGCTCAGGAACCAAGCAGGTCGCCCCGCGACCGTGTCGAGATCCGGGGCTACGCGGGTGCGAGGTCCGCGAACCTCGAATAGTGCCCGTGGAACGCAACGGTGACGGTGCGGGTCGGTCCGTTTCGGTGCTTGGCGACGATGAGGTCGGCTTCACCGGCGCGCGGGTTGTCTTTCTCGTACGCGCTCTCGCGGTGCAGCAGGATGACCATGTCGGCATCCTGCTCGAGCGATCCGGACTCTCGAAGGTCGGAGATCGCGGGCATCTTGTCCGCGCGCTGCTCGGGGCCACGGTTCAGCTGTGACAGGGCGATGACCGGCACCTGGAGCTCCTTGGCGAGCAGCTTGAGCGCACGCGAGAACTCCGAGACCTCCTGCTGGCGGCTCTCGACGCGCTTGCCGGAAGTCATCAGCTGGAGGTAGTCGATGACGACGAGCTTGAGACCGACGCGCTGCTTGAGCCGCCGGCACTTGGCGCGGATCTCGACGAGGGTCATGTTCGGGCTGTCGTCGATGTACAGCGGAGCGTCGTTGATGCGCCCGCGGACAGCGGCGAGCTTGTTCCAGTCGCGCTGGTCGACGGTGCCCTTGCGCATGCTCTGGAGCGGAACGGATGCCTCGGCCGAGAGCAGTCGCATGGCGATCTCGCTGCGGCCCATTTCAAGGGAGAAGAAGATCGACGGATGGCCGTTGCCGATGGAGGCCGCCCGGGCAAAGTCGAGCGCAAGCGTCGACTTACCGAGCGCGGGCCGGGCGGCGACGATGATGAGCTGGCCGCCGTGGAATCCGTTGGTGAGGTCGTCCATCTCGGCGAAGCCGGTCGGCGTGCCGGACATCCCGCCGTCTGAACTGTTGTTCGCTTCGATTTCTTCGAATGCCGTGCCAACAGCTTCGTTGAGCGGAACGTAGTCTTCGGCCTGGGTGGACCCGGTGACGCCGTAGATCTCGGCCTGGGCCGTGTTCACGAGGTCGAGCACCTCGCCTTCACCTGCGTACCCCATCTGGACGATGCGGGTGCCTGCTTCGACGAGCCGGCGAAGGAGGGCACGCTCCGCGACGATGGAGGCGTAGAAGCCGGCGTTGGCGGCTGTCGGGACGAGTCGGGTCAGCGTGTGCAGGTAGTCAGCACCGCCGGCGCGGGAGAGTTCACCGATTTTGATGAGTTCGTCGGTGACCGTGATGACGTCGGTCGGCTCACCGTGGGAGTAGAGCGAGAGGATCGCATCGAAAATGATCTCGTGCTTGGGAATGTAGAAGTCGACACCGCGCACCGCTTCGACGACGTCTGCGACAGCATCCTTGGAGAGAAGCATTCCGCCGAGGGCGGACTGTTCCGCGAGCATGTCGTGCGGCGGGGTCCGGTCGGCCCGGTACTCCCCGCGATTTTCACCGGCGGGAGTCTGGTCCGACAGGCCGAGATGGGCGATCGACACGCAATTCCTCCTTCTGCGGCTGAGCCGGTTCGACCGGCTGGCGCATGGCCGTCATGCTCAGAATGAAGCCAATACCCAACCACCGACACGGTGGCCGGGAAGAGGCCGCGCACGCCGGCGGGAACCTGCGCTGCCCCACACTATGAGCCACGCGGCACAGGCACAAATAGCCCTGTGGATAACTCTGTGAGTAGATTGCAGGAAACGCCGGGGTCGGTGTGCACAACCTGTGGGCAACCCTGTGGAGAAGAAAGAATATTTTGCACAGAACTAGGGTTTGACCAGCAGATTTAGTTTCCACAGGCAGTGGGGAGAAATCTGGTTAGAGTCTGTGTTGAAGCTTGCGGTGCCCAACGTTTGCCTGTGCACAAAAAGACTTGACGCGGGGTGTTCCCGGGGTATACGAGGCGGCCTTTCGGGGGGAAACGCGCCTGGCCGCTTTGTGCTGTTCGCGCCGCTTAAACGACCCGTGGCGACGAGCCGGAGCCCGTCGCCACAGATTGTGAACGTGCCTACTTGGCAGCGACCACCTGAAGGGTGATGACTGCGCTGAGGTCCTCGCGGAGACGAACAGTCGCCTCGTGCTGGCCGACCGACTTGATCGGGGAGGTGATCTCGATCTTGCGCTTGTCGATCTGTCCGAGACCGGCTGCCGCGACGGCATCCGCCACGTGAACGGTCTTGACCGAACCGAACAGACGGCCTTCTGCGCCGGCCTTGACGGCAAGCTTGACCTTGGTGCTCTCAAGGGCAGCCTTGAGCGCCTGGGCCTCTTCGAGGGTAGCGAGCTCGCGTGCTGCACGAGCGGCCTTGATCTGCTCGACCTGCTTTTCAGCACCGCGGCTCCACGCAACGCCGAAGCCCTGCGGGATCAGGTAGTTACGTGCGTAACCGTTCTTGACCTCGATGATGTCACCAGGAGTACCGAGGCCAGTGACCTCGTGGGTGAGGATGAGTTTTGACATGTCGGTGTTCCTTACCTGCCGGAGCCGGCGTAGGGAAGCAATGCCATCTCGCGTGCGTTCTTGACGGCACGTGCGATCAGGCGCTGCTCCTGGACCGAGACGCCGGTGATCCGACGGGCGCGGATCTTTCCACGCTCGGAGATGAACTTGCGGAGGGTGGGGACATCCTTGTAGTCGATGACCCCAACGCGGATTGCCTTCGCGGGAGCGAGCGGCTTGCCGCCTTTGCCACCGCGGACAGGCTTGCGGCTTGCGCCGCTAGACTTTCCAGCCATGTGAGTTTCCTTAGGTATGGTGCCGCAAGGGAACCGAAGCTCCCTCCCTGGCAGAGAAGTGTTTAGAAGGGGGTGTCGTCGCCGTAGGAACCAGGGGTGTTCCAGCTGTCGCCGGACCCTGATGCCATCGCGCCGCCGGCCGGAGCGGCCGTCGGAGCGCTGGCCGCCCATGGCTCGTCCTGCTGGACGGCTGCGGGGCCGCGGCCGCCGCCTCCACCGGAGGACTGGGCACGGGTGACCTGTGCGGTGGCGTAGCGAAGCGAGGGACCGATCTCGTCAACTTCGAGTTCGATCGAGGTGCGCTTCTCGCCTTCCTTCGTTTCATACGAACGCTGCTTCAGACGCCCGGTAGCGATGACACGGCTACCCTTGGTGAGCGATCCGGCGACATGCTCGGCGAATTCACGCCAAACGCTCGCGCGCAGGAACAGTGCTTCGCCATCTTTCCACTCGCTCGACGCTCGGTCGTAGTTACGCGGGGTGGAAGCGATGGTGAAGTTGGCAACCGCCAGGCCGTTCTGCGTGTAACGCAGTTCCGGGTCTGACGTGAGGTTGCCCACCACGGTGATGACGGTCTCGCCGGCCATCGGGACTAAGCGTCCTTTTCGGCGGGCTTGGCGTCGGCGACAGCTTTCGCTTCAGCCGCTGCGGGCTTGGCGTCGACCTTGGCCTTGGTGGCAGCAGCCTTGCGGGCGGCCTTCTCCTCGGCGCGCTTGCCTTCGGACTCGACGAGAGCGATGGCTTCTTCGGCCCGCAGCACCTTGGTGCGCATGACGGCTTCGGAGAGCTTCAGCTGACGGTCGAGCTCAACCGTGGCTGCGCTTGTGGCGGTGAAGTCGACGACGGCGTAGATGCCTTCGGTCTTCTTGTTGATTTCATAAGCCAGGCGACGACGGCCCCAGATGTCAACCTTGTCGATGGTTCCACCATCGTTGCGGATGACATTGAGGAACTTGTCGAGACTGGGAGCAACGGTGCGCTCGTCAATCTCGGGGTCGAGGATAACCATGAGTTCATACTGATGCGTCACTAACCCACCTCCTTCGGACTCGAACGGCCGCAGACGATCTGCGGCAGGAGGGTAATAGCATCGTTGCGTCGCATGGGAGCAGAGTGCGCACATACGGGCAACCTGAGTAGCTTACCCGATCGGCGGCGGTGCTCGCTACCGAAGCCGGCGGCATCCGTCTCAGTGCCGCGAGGTCGCCTTGGTCATCCGCATCGGACGAAGGCGTCCGGCGCAACGGATGACCACGACCGGAACGGGTGACCACGCGAACGAACCGGCCTCCCTCCACCGCGGTTTCCGCATCCCACTCATTCCCCACCCCCAGCTTTTCCCGATACGGACGCCACAAAGCGAGAGAAGCTGAACGGCATGGCTATCGACCCTCTACGTGATCCCAATGTCCTCCAGCTGTCTCGTGCTGCGACCCTGATAGGCATGGATGGGCGATCGCTCCGGCGCGAGCACGCCGCGGGTGCCCTGATGAGCATCCGCCGTGGCATGTACACGCCGTCTTCCTTGTGGTCCGACCTCGCCGCCCGCGACCGCTACCTGTTGCGAATGCGGGCGGTGCTCGACTCGCGCAAGAGCGACGCCGTCTTCAGCCACGCATCCGCCGCAGCTCTTTGGGACCTGCCTGTCGTAGGCCCGTGGCCCGAATTCGTGCACGTGTACACCGTTGACGGGTCGAGACGAAGTTCCAGAAGGGGTATCCGCTGGCACAGAGCGCCGCTCCTCGAGGGTGACATCGTGGAGGTGGACGGCGTGCTGGTCACAAGCCCTCTGCGCACGCTGCTGGACCTCGCGCGCACGACGACCTTCATGTCTGCGGTGACGACGCTCGATGCCGGGCTGGCCCGAGCAGTCAATGAGAACGGCAGGGCGGATGCCGCGGTTCGGCTTCGCGAGATGCTGGTCGATCGCCTCGACGCTCTTGCCCGTGCTCCCGGTACTGCGAAGGCCCGCTGCGCCATCGATTTTGCGACGCACCTGGCCGGTTCACCGGGAGAATCAGTGAGCCGCGTTCAGATGCATGTGCTGCGCTTCCCGAAGCCTGAGCTCCAGTTCCCGGTCATCGACCGGAACGGTACGCTCTGGCACTCAGACTTCGGCTGGCCCGTGTATCGGCAACTGGGAGAATTCGACGGTTTCACGAAATACACGCGTGCGGCGTACACCAACGGGAAACCGATCGAAGAGATCGTGTGGGCCGAGAAAAAGCGCGAAGACCTCATGCGTGCGGCCACCGGCTATGGCATGGCCCGATGGTTGTGGAGTGATGCACTCCGCGCACCACGGCTCAGCGGCATACTTTCGGAGGCAGGACTCCCTCGCAACCGACCCGCCTGGTCGTCCACTCCGGACGAAAGCATCCGGCGCACCGGATGACTCGGTCCGCACCGGATGACCACGCAGAGCACCCGCCCAACGGATGCTCCGCCGCCGCAAGCCGGGACGGCATCCGTTCCACGCGACGCCGACAACCGCCTGGTCGTCCACTCCGGACGAAAGCATCCGGCGCACCGGATGACCCGGTCCGCACCGGATGACCAGGCGGGGGGGAGTGCGTGAAGTGGCCCCGCGGGCCCGGCGGCTCAGCCGGCGATCGCGGCGTTCGCCGCACCCTCGGCCCGGGTGAGACCTGCGGCGGGCTCCAGGGCGCCGGTGAAGATGTCCTGGAAGAGAGGGTCGAACTCCTCGAAGCCCTTGCCGTAGTTCGCCCCGCGCGGTGCCCCAATAGTCTTCTCGCCGTTCGCAACGTCGAAGAAGGGCTTCACCGAGACACCCTCCCCTTCCCAGAAGTCGAAGTAGGCCTGCTGGGCGTCGGTCACCGCGGGAACAGCTGCGCCAGAGGCGCCGAGGTAGCTGTTGGCTTCTTTCGAACCGAGCCAGGTGAGGAGCTTGCCGATGGCCTCCTGCTTCTCCGACTCTGCGTTGCCGGCCACAACCACACCGTTCGTCACCGAGACCCGACCCGCCGGTCCGCTCGGCATGGATGCCACGCCCCACTCGAAATCGGCGCCGTCGGCCACGTTCTTGAGGTTGTAGAGCCCTGACTGGAACATCGCCATTCGGCCCTCGAGAAAGGCGTCGCGGCTCAAGTCGCCGTTGGCGTTGGTCTCCGCAGCGGGCGGTGCGACCTTCGCGGTGTTGATTGCCTTCACGAGGTATTCAAACGCCAGAACCGTCTTGGGGTCGGAGAAAGTGAAAGTGTCGCCCTCCTGGAAGACTCCACCGTTGGAGCCAATGAATGGGAGCATGATCGCCTGCGTGTCATAGGCGAGGTTCGTTCCGTACTGCACCGGGATGCCGTCGAACTCGGGCGCCGCAGCCGACACACCCGCCGCGTCGAGCGTGAGCGCTTTTGCCGCCGGCAGGTAGGTATCGACGGTTTCATCGGGCGACCAGGTGAGGCTCTCGAGGTCAGCCGGCGTCATCCCGGCCGCTTCGAGCAAAGCGGTGTTGTAGTAGACGGCGATCCCCGCGTCGTACAACTGCGGCACTCCCCACAGGGTTTCGCCCCGGGTGAATTGTGTGACGACGCTGTCCTCCCACACATCCTCAGCCTCATCACCGAACAATGCGGTGATGTCGACGAGCTTGCCCGCGTCGGCGTAGGCGCCGAACGACGAGTTGTTGAGCCAGAACACGTCGTCCATCGTCTTTTCGGCGATGTCCGTGCGCAGGGCGGTCCAGTAGTCAGCCCAGCCGACGACGGTGACATCGACGTCGACGTCGGGGTTCTCCTTCTCGAACGCAGCGAAAGAGGCCTCATACGCGTCGGCGACGGTCTCGTCCCACAGCCGGAACGAGAGCGTTGTCGGCTCCTCCGCGTCGCCTGCGCCGGCCGCACAGCCGGTCAGCATGAGGGCGGATGCCACGACAATCGTCGCCAGTTTCGTCAATCGCTGAGCCATTCCGGTCTTTCTCTCTGCCGATGTCCTGCGATTGGAGGCTAGCAGTTGTGACTGGTGTGACTCGTGTGTCAGCTGTCGTGATGGCGCTGCCGTACCGCGACCACACGTTTTCGCGGTACGGAATGGCCGATCAGGTCTCCGGAATGGCGGAGTTGTTCCCCGGCGTCGCGTGCGGGATTTCTTCCTCGGCTTCGTGCTGGGGCGAGGTGATCGGGTTGCCCGGGGTGGTGTAGTCGACATCACCCTCGACGTCGTCCTCGCCGCTCAGCGGGCGCCCGGCGGTTGCATGCAGCCGATCCTCTTCGGCACGGTGTTGTGCGGAGTCGATCGGGTCGCCGGTGGTCGTGTAGTCGGCGTTATGGTCGTCATCGCCGCTGGCGGGCCGGGCGACGGGTTCACGTGCGCCGTATTCGTCGGCGGGCACGACGGGTTCGACGTAATCGTCGTTGTTCAGGTTGTTGGTCATGCGCCGACGCTACGCCGGACCGGCGCAGGCATCAAGGCCTTGCGGCGCCGACGGTTGAGGCGCAACCGTCGTGCCGCGTCCTGGTCGGCGGATGCCGTGCCCCCGGTATCCGCCGACCACGACTTCTCTTCAGGCGCGTTGCGCCAGACTCGGGTCGATGACCTCGATCGGTACCGTGTTGAGCAGGTCACGGATGCTCTGGTCGAGCGTCAGTTTCTGGGAGACCTCGACGGCACGGGCCAGGTCGGGGCCGCTGAGCGCGACGTAGACGGGCGCGACGTGGTGGACGTAACCGATCTCACGTCCGTTGACGACCACGCGCTCGATGTCGTTCTTGAGATGGTCAAGGGACACCTCGACGTCAGTGTCGACTTTGCCCGCTTCGAAATGCACGTGGACGTTCCACGTGGCTTTTTTCTTGTTGTCGCCCCGCTGTGAAGTCGTCATCGGCTTCTCCCCTGTCCATCTGTTGCGTGGGCTCCATCGCCCCCAGACACCTAAACTAGGGTCAATCCCGGCGCTTCGGGAGGGGTTGACAGCGTATATGTGAGGATTTCACACGATTGTCACGCCATCGCTGTGGGTTGTTCATCTTCCGGCAACATTCGGTCAGGCCTGAGCGGTTCCCGTCTCGGCCGCGCGTTCGAGGATCACGCGCGCACGGCCCGCCATGGCGGCGTCGACCATCTCCCCGGAGGGAAGCGTGCTGACTCCCCCGTCGTCAAGCGCGGCGAGCACGCTTCGCGCCCAGTGCACGTCGCGTGCGGTCGCCGCAAAGACCTCTTCGATGACGGCGAGCTGGCTGGGGTGGACGGCCGCGCGGCCGAACCAGCCGAGCTCCCGTCCGCGCTCACAATCTCGGCGGAGACCGTCGAGATTGCGGATGTCTGGGAAAGCGGACAACATCGGCGCAGGTAGCCCGGCCGAGCGGGCGGCGAAGAGCACGCGGATCCTGGCATGGTCGATCAGCGCCGCTGCGGCACTGCCCAGGTCGCTGGCGAGGTCGGATTCACCGAGTGCGAGGCGTGTCACCGCGGGGTGAGCGGCGATCAGCGCGGCGTTCTCCACACCGCGCGCGGTCTCGAGGAGTGCGGTGACGGGCCGCCCGGCGAACGGGTCGACGTCCGCCGGTTCCTCGACCTTCGGAACCCGCACGCCGATGGCGGGGTCGAGGCCGGCGAACACGGGCAGGTCCTCCGATCCGTTTACGCGGACCTCTACCAGCGGGCCGCCTGGCATCCGCGTGGCGAGCCAGGCGACGACGTTCCTGCGCGCCCCGTCCTTCCGGTCCGGTGCGACGGCATCCTCGAGGTCGAGGATGACGAGGTCGGCGCCGGACGCGGCCGCCTTGTCGAAACGGTCGGGCCGGTCGCCGGGCACATAGAGCGCGGTGACGAGGCGGGTCATACGATCCCCCGTTCACGGAGTTGCGCGAGCTGCTCGGCCGTGACCCCGATCTCCTCGAGCACGTCCTCGGTGTCGCGTCCGTGGGGCCGACCGGCCCAGCGGATGCCGCCGGGGGTGCCGGAGAGTCGAAACAGCACGTTCTGCATCTTCACCGGGCCCAGTTCGTCGTCATCCACGGTCTGCACCGTCCCGATCGCAGCGTACTGCGGGTCGGCGAGGATGCCACGGACGTCATACACCGGCGCGACGGCGGCATGCGCCTTCTCGAACTCGGCCAACACCTCGGCCGTCGGCCGGGCGGCGATCCACGCGGCCACGGCGTCGTCGAGCACGTCGGCGTGCTGCGCCCGCGAATGGCCTGACGCGAACCACGGTTCGGTGACGAGGTCGGGCCGCCCGACCAGCGTCATCACCCGTTCGGCGATGGACTGGGAGCTTGTGGACACAGCGACCCATTCCCCGTCGCCGGTCCGGTAGACGTTGCGGGGCGCGTTGTTGACCGACCGGTTCCCGGTCCGTTTCTGCACCGCGCCCAGCTGGTCATAGGCGGTGATCTGGCCGCCGAGGAGCATGAGGATCGGCTCGATGATGGCCATGTCGACGACCTGCCCGGTTCCCGTCGCCTCGGCACTGCGCAGCGCCACCATGACGGCGTAGCTCGTGGCGAGAGCGGCGATGCCGTCGGCCAGCCCGAATGGGGGCAAGGTCGGCGGTCCGTCGGGTTCGCCGGTGAGGGCGGCGAACCCGCTCATCGCTTCGGCGAGACTGCCGAACCCGGGGCGGGAGGAATAGGGGCCGACCTGCCCGAAGGCGGTGACCCGGGCGATCACGAGCCTCGGATTCACGGCATGCAGCTCTGTCGGGCCGATGCCCCACCGTTCGAGAGTTCCCGGGCGGAAGTTCTCGATGAGCACATCCGCGTCGGCGACGAGGCTGCGCAGCAACTGCGCGCCCTCCGGCGCTCCGAGGTCGATCGTCACGGTGCGTTTGTTGCGGCCGAGCGTCTTCCACCACAGGTTGACGCCGTCCTTCGCGGGCCCGTGGCCGCGTGCGGCATCCGGCTTCCGCGGGTGTTCCACTTTGATCACGTCGGCGCCGTAGTCGCCCAGGAAGGTGGCTGCCAGCGGGCCGGCGAAGAGGGTGGAGATGTCGAGGACGCGGATGCCGTCGAGCGGCCCGCCTGCCCCGGTCACGCTTCGTCCCAGGCGAGTCGGAATCCGATGCTCGGCGACCGGTCGATGCCGAGGCCGGCGATGAGGTATTTGAGGCTGAACGCTGGGCCGCGCCGCCCGCCGTCGACGTACCAGTCGGACCCGGTCGACTCGTGGTCGCTTCCGCCCTTGAGCATGACGAACCGGGTGACGCCGTCGGTGTGCTCACTCTCGGTCCAGTTCCAGACGACCGGGTCGCGGCGGCGGAACGCCGGGTCGGCCGCGGAAACCTGCCATTCGAACTCCGTCGGGAGTCGCGCCCCCGCCCACCGGGCGTAAGCCCGAGCATCCTCGAGGCTGATCCCGGTGACCGGAGCGTCCTCGTCGGCCGGCCCGACGAGGAAACGATTCGAAACGGCCGGCTCGTAGCCGGTAGCGGCGAGGAACCTCGTGAATTCCGCCCGCGACACCTCGCTCGTCGCAATCCGGACCGGGCCGAGGTCGACGGTCACGGTTTCGCTGCGCGGATCGTGCAGGCGGGGCGGGAGAGGTTTCCACTCCTCGACGTAGGGCGCCTCTCCGTACATTCCGCTCTCGCGGCGGCGGTGCTCCACCGCCAGTCCGCGCTGCCCCGGCTCGACGCGGATCGCGTCTGACGGCGCCGCTCCGGTCGAGGATTCCGGTTGGACGCGGACGATCTCGCGGGCCGGGAACGTGGCATCCGTGTCCTGGCTGTCGGCGCCGGCCTCGGCGAGGAGACCGGCCAGCCAGGCAGGTTCCTCCCCCTCGATGGCGAGGATGCCGGCGATGCCCCGGGCGGGCACGGTGACCTGTTCCGAGTCGAGCCGCCTGCCGGACGTGACGTCGACGACGGCGGTGCCGCCGAGGAGCGCGGCCAGGGGCTGGACGGCGTCGCCGGTGAAGTCCGTGTCCCCACGGTTGACGAGCGTCCAGAGGGTGAGGCCGTCAGTCTCGAACCGGGAGGTGTACACGCCGGCGGCGATCGCGGCATCCGTTCCGTCGGCGAGCGGCGACCAGGTCCCGTCGATCAGCACGACGGACAGCGCGCGCTGGGCGCGGAGCATCCGCCGGAGGGTCGCCTTGTCGCGGGCGTTCCAGCCGACCCAGACGCCGAACACGGTGTCCCAGACGAGGATTCCGGTGCCGTTCATCCACGCGGACTGCAGCTCGTCGCTGTGGTCGCGGTTCCAGCGGCGGGTGCCGTGCATCATGTGGCGGCGCTCGTACCAGTGCGCTCGCATTACGCCGGGGGCCGTACTGTCGGCGAACCACTGCGCCCAGCTGAGGTGGTGGTCTTCGACGCGGGCGTTGGGCACGCGGGACTCCCCCTCGAGCACCTGGGGAGGAGTGGCGGAGGTGAGCGCGGTGACGAGGGCGTTGTCGCCCTCCTTCATCGTGTCGAGGAACACGCCGTCGACACCGAGCTCACCCACGAGGGCCGCGAGTTCGGTCGGGTCGCCGGAGGCTGCGCGGCGCGTGCCGGTGTCCCACGGGTTGTAGTCGATGAAGACCCGGATGCCGCGGTCATGGAAGGCGGCGACGAGGTCGGCGATGCCCGGGACGTCGCGGTAGAAGTCGAACTGGTTGCGGTCGTCGATGCCGATGACCGGGTAGGCGTGCCAGAGCACGACGCCGTCGAAGCCGCCGAGGTCGGCGGTGTCGGCCAGGAAGGCGTCAATCGTGAATGCCTGACGCTCGACGTCGAAGAGGCGCTCGTCCCAGAGCCAGACGAGCGCGACGCTGTAACAGGTGGCTGCCCAGCCGGCCCAGTCCAGTTCGTATGCCGTGCCACGGTAGACCAGGCGTTCGCGCGCCTCGGTGCGCCACACGTCGAGCGCCTCGCGCCAAGCCGGCCAGTCGGACGGGTCCTCGGGCGCGGCGAAGATCTTCGCGATGTCGCCGACGACGGGGTCGATCCGCCCGTCGGGTGGAAGCACGGTGGGCAGGTCGATGGCGCGGGGTACCAGCGGGTTGATCTCGTTGGTGTTGGCTTCGTCGGGGTCGATGTCAGTGCGTGGCGCGGAAATCGGTAATCTCCTTTTCGAGCGGGATGGAGGGGACGGCACCGGCCCGTTGGACCGAGAGCGCGGCCGCAGCGGTGGCAAAGCGGGTGGCGTCGTCGAGGTCGGGGGAACGGTCGAGTGCGGCGACGAGCGCGCCGCAGAAGGTGTCACCGGCGCCGGTGGTGTCGACAGCGGTCACGCGGATGCCCGGAACGTGCGTCGCCGTGTCGCTGCCGCGTTCGCGGACGACGGCGCCTTCAGGCCCCAGCGTGAGGATGACGGCGGGAACGCTCCGGACGAGCTCACCGGCCAGGCGCGCGGCTTCGTCGGCGGTGACCGGCACAGAGGTCCGTGTGGGGTCGAGCTGGCTGGCCAGCAGGTCGGCCTCGTGCTCGTTGACGATGAGCAGGTCGACGGCGTCGAGGAGCTCCTGCGGAAGGGTCCGGATCGGGGCGGCGTTGAGCACAACATACGTGCCCGCTGCCTTCGCATGCCGGGCGGCGTCGAGCACCGTCGGCAGCGGGGTCTCCAGCTGCAGCAGGAGGAAGCTCGCCTCGCCGATCGCCGACAGCTCGGCGTCGGTCAGGCCGATAAGCTGCGCGTTCGCTCCGGAATTGACGACGATGGTGTTCTCGGCCGACGCGTCGACGGTGATGAGTGCCGTCCCGGTGGGTTCGTCGATCCGGCGGATCAGGTCGTGCACACCGGCGGTTCGAAGGGAGGTCAGCAGCGGGTCGGCAGCGGCATCCGTTCCCAACGCGGCGATGAAGGTGACGTCGGCGCCGGCCCTGGCGACAGCGGTGACCTGGTTGTTGCCCTTGCCGCCGGGGTACGACGCGAAGCCGGTCGCCAGCACCGTTTCTCCAGGCGAAGGGATCCGGTCGACCGCGTAGACGAGGTCGAGGTTGGCGCTGCCGAGCACGACGACACTCATGCCCCGGCCCCCAGTGCAAGGGTGCGGCGTGCAAGCTCATCGAAGCCGATGCCGTCAAAGCCGGGAACGGAGGAGGCGAGCCGGTTCTGCAACGGGTCGATCCACGACGCGGGGAGACCGGATGCGCCGGTGAGGGCTCCGCTGATCGAGCCCGCCGTGGCGCCGACCGAGTCGGTGTCCCAGCCGCCCGAGACGGCGGCGGTCACGGTGGCGGCGAAATCTCCGGCGCCCCGGGTGAGCGCGAAGGCGAGCAGGGCCGAGTTGTTGAGGGCATGGACCCAGTGGAGGTGACCGTAGTCGGCGTAGATCGCGTCGAGCGCGTCGTCCAGGCTCAGATCGCTGCGCCCCAGCTCTGACCCGCGCCGGATGGCGGCGGTGTACCGGCTGCCAGCCGGAACGACCGAGAGCCCGGCGTCGAGAACCTCATCGACCGTCGAGGCGACAACGGCGGCCGAGCAGGCCGCCGCCGCGAACATCGCGCCGTAGAGCCCGCTCCGCCGGTGGCTGAGCCAGGCGTCCACGTGGGCAAGTCGCGCCGCGCGGACGGGGTCGCCCGGCGACGCCCAGCCGTAGACGTCGGTGCGGATCTGGGCACCGATCCAGTCGGCGAACGGGTTCCCGGCGGTGGCGGCGTCCTCGGGCTCGATGCCGTCGAGGAGGTTGCGGTAGACGATCCGCTCGGCTGTGAACACCCGGCCGCCCGGGAGGTTGGCGAGCCAGGACTGAGCGACGTCGTCGACGGTGAAGCCCGGCCCGACCCGCTCGAGCAGGTCGAGGGCGATGAGCGGAAAGTTGAGGTCGTCGTCCTCCGGCATGCCGGAGATATTCTCGACGAGGCTGGTGGGGCGGCTGCGGCGGTTCCACGGGAACCGGCCGGCGATCTCCGGGTCGAGGCCGACCTCGGTGAAGTAGGTCTGCAGGGGCCAGTTCCCCGTCGATTCCGCGATCGCACGGATGCCGTGGCGCGGGATCTTCTCCACCGGCTTGCCGAGCAGACAGCCGGCGGCGCGGCCGAGCCAGGCACCCTGGATCCGGTCGAGAGAGGTGTCGGTTGACAGCAGGGGCGGCGGGCCGGCGAGTGTCATGATGTCGTCGAAGCTGTCCGGCTCGGCGGCACGCAGGGCGCCGGGAACCGGGCGGGCGGCGATCCCGGTGAGGATTGCCCGTGCCAGTGTGCGCACCGCGTCGGGGGCCGGGTCCGGGGTGGCCCCGCTGACCGCGGGTTTCTCCGCTCCCCCGGCGGCCACCCAGTCGGCGGCAAGGTCGTCGACCGGGATGCCGTCGAGGTCGGCGGCGCGGAGGGCGTGCGGGGCAAGGTCCTCAGGCTGGGTCCAGCTCAGTCGGAGCACTACAGCACCCCTGCCGGGGCGAGGAGGGAGGACAGACCGGCTGAGCGCTGCTCGAACCGGGCGCGGTCCTTCTCCCAGATGTCTCGACTGACCGCGGCCATAGTGGGCCCGGTGGCGGTGATGTCGATGCGGCTTCCTTCGATGACGCCGTCGATCCAGTCCTGGGGCACAGCGGCCCGGCCTCCCAGCGCGCCGGCGATCGACCCGGCCATCACGGCAATGGAGTCGGAGTCGCGTCCGTAATTGATCGACCCGAGAACGGATTCACGGTAGTCGCCGTCGGCGACGACGAGCATCCCGAGGGCGATGGGAAGTTCCTCGATGGCCTTGGTCCTGCTCGGGATCCGGGCGTCGCGTGCCGGGGCGCGGTAGTTCGGGCCGACGGTGTCGAACGGGCTGACGGCTGCGCGCAGTTCAGCGAGCGACGAGCGCCACTCGCTGCGGCCGGCGGCCGCGGAAACGACCGCGTCGATGGCATCCTGTGTGCCGTCCTTCGCCAGGCGCAGGGCGACCGCGATAACCGAGTCGACGTCGGCGCCCGGCCGCATGGCCTCGGCGATGCACGCGGCGTAGACCCCGGCGGCCTCCCGGCCGTAACTGGACTGGTGCGCGCCGGCGACGTCGACGGCTTCGGCATACGCACCGTCGGGGGATCCGGCGTTGGCGATGCCGATCGGCGCCATGTACATGGTGGCGCCACAGTTGACGACGTTGCCCACGCCCGCTTCGCGCGGGTCGATGTGGCCGTAGTGCAGTCGGGCGACAAGCCACTTCTCGGCGAGGAATACCCGCTGGAGCAGGATGGCTTCCGTTTCGAGTTCAGGGATCCAGCGCTTTTCGCCGATCATCAGCGGCACGAGGTGCTCGGCGATGGCGTGGGCGTCGAGGTGGTCCCGCACCGTGCTGTACACGTCGACGAGCGCCGTGGTCATCAGGGTGTCGTCGGTGATGTGCCCGTCGCCCTTGTGGTACGGGGCAATCGGCCGGGCATTCCGCCAGTCGGCGAGGAACGGGGGAACGATTCCGGTGATGAAGCCGTCGTACCGCTCCTGTATGGCTTCAGGGGTGTTGCCTTCGGCCGCACCTCCGAGCGCGTCTCCGACGGCCGCTCCGGCGAGCGCCCCCGTTGCCTTGTCCTCGAGCAGGTCCATCCGGTGTCTCCTTGTGAGTGTGGTTCGAAAGTGTGGGGCGTGGCCCGCCCGCGCGGGGCGGGCCACGGAGGGTCAGCCGGAAACGGAGTCCCAGCCGGCGGTCAGCTGCTCCGCCAGCTGCTCGCGGGTGATTGAGTTGGCGAAGTACTGCTGGAGGCCAGGAGTGGCGTACTGGTCCTTCCACTGCGGGTAGTTCGTCGCCTTCTGGAACGGCGCACCCGACAGGTTTTCACCGGTCTTGAGCAGTTCCGCCCAGCCGTTCTGGTCGGCGGTCTGCGACTCGAGCTCGGCGCGGGCGTCAGCGGATGCCGGGATCAGCCAGTCGCCGAGGGCGAGTTTCGCCTGGTTCTCGGCGTTCATGAAGTAGTCGATGAACTTGGCTGACTGCTCCACGTGCTTGCTCTCGGCCGCAACGGACATCGTCTGCGGGTTGGCCGCCTGAACGGGGCCTGCGCTGCCGGCGAGCGGGGGAAGAACTGTCCAGTTGAACCCCTCGGGCGCGCTCTCGGTGATCTGCTGGGCGAGGAAGTTTCCGCCGATGTACATCGCGTATGAGCCACCGAGGAAGCCGGGCATGACGTCGGATCCGCTCTGGGTGAGCGTCACCGGGTCGAGCGACTTGTCCTCGTAGGCCATGGCGTGGATGGCGTCAGGCACGGCGAGTTCTTCGTCCCCGACCTCGATCGTGGCGGTGCCATCCTCTTCGACGTCGAAGAAGCCGCCGTCGAAGCCGAGTGCGGTGTTCATGATCGCTGCGGTGGGCTGCTTGAGGCCCCAGCCGACGCCGAACTGGCCGCCGGTGGTGAGGTCCTTCGACAGGGCCTGCAGGTCATCCCAGCTGAGCTCGTCGCCGGCAGGAACCTCGACTCCCGCCTTGGCGAAGGCATCCTCGTTGGCGAAGACGACGTAGGTCTGCAGAAGCGTCGGCGCGGCGATGACCTTGCCGTCACCGGTGGTGACGGTCTCCCAGACGTCGTCGGAGACGGCGCCCTTGGTCTCTTCGCTGAGGTACGGGCCGATGTCGGCAAGGTAGCCCTGGTTCGCGAACCCGAGGATGTCGGACGACTCGTCGTGGATGACGTCCGGACCCGTGCCGCCCTGGAACTGAGTGACCAACTGGTCGTGAACGTTGTCCCAGCTGCCCTGGGTCAGCTTCACCTGGATGTCGGGGTTCTCCTCGTTCCAGCTGTCGACGATCTCCTCGGTCGCGGCGACGGTGGTGTCCTGATAGGCGAGGCTCTGGAAGGTGATCTCGACCGGACCCTCGTCCGCGGTCTCTTCGGGGGCGGCGCCGCCTCCGAAAGCGCAGCCGGCGAGCAGGGTGGCGACGGCGACGGCGCCGACGGACAGGTAAGCCTGTCTTCTCATGGTGTACTCCTTTGTCGATGTGTGCTGTGGAAAAGCGCTCCACGGCGACGTGGGGCGCGGTGGGTCAACCCTTGACCGCTCCGTTCAGCAGCCCTGAAGTGAGCCGGCGCTGAATGAGGGCGAAGAAGACAAGGCTGGGAATGGTGGCCAGGAGCGACGCCGCCGCGAGCTGGCCGAGCTGCACCTGGCCCTCGGCGCCGACAAAACGGGCGAGGGTCAGCGGCAGGGTCTGGAGGGCGGGGTCCTGGATGAGCACGAGTGCGAAGAAGAACTCGTTCCAGGCCGAGATGAACGTGAACAGGCTCGTCGCGACGAGTCCGGGGGCGAGGAGCGGGAGCACGATCGTGCGCAGCACGAGCAAGCGTCCGCCACCGTCCATCGCCCCGGCCTCCTCGAGTTCGACGGGGATGCCAGCGACGTAACCCTGCAGCATCCAGAGGGCGAACGGAAGCGACCAGACCGCGTAGACGATCACAAGCCCGAACAGGTTGTTCACGAGCCCGATCTGCTTGAGCACGAGGAACAGCGGGATGATGATGAGGATGAATGGGAACACCTGGCTGAGCAGGATCCACCCGGTGGCGAGGCCTCGGAGCTTCGTTCGGAACCGCGCAAGCGCATAAGCGGCCGGCAGCGAGATCAGCGTGACGATGACCGTCGTCGCGACCGCGACGAACAGACTGTTGGCTGCGGCCTGGACGAGGTTGGCCTTTTCAATGGCCTGCACGAAGTTGTCGAAGTTGAGGCTTTCAGGCAGGAACGACGGGTTGGGAGACAGGAGCTCCTGCGGCGTCTTGAACGCGGTGACGAGCAGGAACAGCAGCGGGAAGCCGAGAAAGACGATGTACGCGAGGAGCGCGACGTACTGCAGCGGGCGAGAGATGCGACGCTGCCGCTTGGCCGACGGCAGCTGCCGGGTGGCCGGTCGGACAACGGTCTGGGTCATGAGAGTCGGCTCCTTGCCTGGCTGCGCAGATAGATGAAGAGGAAGATCGCGATGACGATCACCATCACGTTGCCCATGGCTGCCGCGTAGCCGAAGTTGCCGTACCGGAACGCCTCGTTGTAGGCGAAGAGCATGGGCAGCATCGTCTGCCCGCCCGGCCCGCCGGCCGTGAGCACGAAGACGAGCGCGAATGAGTTGAAGTTCCAGATCAGGTCGAGCGTGGTGATCGCCACGATGATCGGCCGGAGCGAGGGGAGGGTGACGTGCCAGAACCGCTGCCAACCGGTAGCGCCGTCGATCGCGGCCGCCTCATGCAGTTCGCCGGGAACGTTCTGCAGGCCGGCCAGCAGGGTGATGGTGGTCTGCGGCATGCCAGCCCACACGCCGACGACGATGACGGCGGGGAGGGCGGTGGCGAAGCTGCCGAGCCAGTTGATGTCTCCAGGGAGGCCGAGCGCCCGAAGCGACTCGTTGATCGGGCCATACGTCGGGTTGAGCATGAGCCGCCACATGATCGCGATCACGACGGGCGGCATCGCCCAGGGCACGAGCGCGAGGGTGCGCGCGAGCCACCGGAGTTTGAGGTCGAGGTTGAGCAGGAGCGCCAGCCCGAGCGAGGCGAGGAACTGCAGAGTGGTGACGCCGAAGGCCCAGATCAGGCCGATCCGGAACGAGTTCCAGAACAACTCGTTGTCGAGCAGCCGCACGTAGTTGTCGACCCCGTTGAAGCTGACCGGAACGTTGAGTCCGGCCTTGGCGTCGGTGAAACCGAGCAGGATGCCTTGGACGAGCGGGTACACGCTGAACAGCACGATCGGGATGAGTGCGGGAAGCACCAGCATCCAGGCGTCGCGGTTGCTGCCGCCGCCCGGGCCTCCCACTCCCCTGCCCTTGCGCCGGCGCACCGGAAGGGCCGGGCGCATGAGGGTGTTCTGGGTCATGAGAGGACCGCCTCGGTGGCGTGGACGGATGATTCACGGACGGTGAGGCTGGGTTCGATGACGACTTGCTTCACGGGGGCTCCTGGTTCGTTCAGGCGTCGCAGCAGGAGCTTCGCCGCAGCGCGGGCGCGGGCGACGGATCCGAGGTTGACGCTTGTGAGAGAGGGGTTGGCGAGTTCGGCGATGTCGGTGTCGTCCATTCCGACAAGGGCGACGTCGCCGGGGACGCTGAGTCCGCGCTGGGCCAGAACCTTCATGGTGGCGACCGCGAGCAGGTCGTTGGCGCAGACAATGGCGTCAGGGGTGGATCGGCTGAGCAGAATTTCGGCGGCCTCGAGTCCCGCCTTGAACGTGAAGTCGGAGGCGCTGACCTGGGCGTCGGGGTCGATGACGAGATCCCGTTTCGCCATGGCTTTGAGGTAGCCGCCGAGCCGGGCGGCACCGGGGACCGTGTCGACGGGTCCGTTGACGAAGGCGATGTGCCGTCTGCCCTGGCGGGCCAGGTGCTTCACCGCGAGGCCCATACCGCGCACCGAGTCTGCGCGGACGTTGTCGAGTTCGACGCCGTCGGGCAGCGAACCGATGATGACGATCGGCAGCCGGCTGTCGCGGAGCCGGGCGACGAGGTCGTCGGTGACCCGCAGCGGGCTGAGGATCAGTCCGTCGGCGAAGCCCCGGTTGAGTCCGTCGAGGAGGTCGATCTCGTCCTGCACCGCGCCGCCCGTTGAGGAGAGTACGAGCCGGTACCCGTCTTTCGCGATCACCCGGGAGACTTCGTGCATCATGGCGACGTAGACGGGGTTTCCCACGTCGGCGACGGCCAGGGCGATCTGCTCTGTCTTGCCGACCTTGAGTGACCGTGCGGTGGCATCCGGCACGTAGCCGAGGTCTCGTGCGGCAGTGCGCACGCTCTCGATGACACGGTCCGATGCGGGGAGGCCGTTGAGAACGCGGGACACCGAGGCGGTAGAAACCCCGGCGCGTTCGGCGACGAGCACGAGCGTCGACTTCTTTGCCGGGGTCATGAGGTTTCCTTGCATCTTCGGAAGGGTGCTTGTAATCGTTTACAAGAACGTTTACAAAACTGTACCCCGGCTTTTTCGATCGGTCAAGCCGGCCTCAGAAAAAACGCAGGAACGACGCCGCGGCTCAGTCCCAGGTGGCGTCGAGCGCTGCCGAAAGGTCGGCGATGATGTCGTCAGGGTCTTCGAGCCCGACCGAGAACCGCAGATGCCCCCAGGTGCGGAATTCTTCCGGGTAGAACGCCACGCGTGGCCGGGCATCTGCCCCGCCGGCGACGTGCACGATGAGCGATTCGTCGTGCCCGAGAGAGACGGCCGAGGTGACCACGCGCAGGTTCGCAACGAACCGGTCCTGCGTCGCCGCGTCGCCGGAGACCGCGAAGGCCATCATGCCGCCGAAGCCTCTCCCCTCGAACAGACGCAAAGCGACGTCGTGCTGCGGATGCTCCGCCAGACCCGGGTAGGCGACGAACGCGATCCGCGGGTCGGCCTGCAGGAATTCAGCGATTCTCTGAGCGGATGCCTGGTGCTGGGCGAGGCGCAGAGGCAACGTCACCGAGCCACGCATGATCAGCCACGCGTTGAACGGCGAGATCACCCCGCCGACGTCGACCATGGCATCCGACTTGATCCGCTGGATGAGGTCCCGCCGGCCGATCACCGCACCGCCCATCGCATCCCCGTGACCGTTGATGTACTTGGTGAGCGAGTGCACGACGAGGTCGGCACCATGTTCGAGCGGGCGGAACAGCGGCGGCGGGGTGAAGGTCGAATCGACGCTGAGAAGCGCGCCGGCGTCGTGGGCGACCGCAGCGATCGCGCCGATGTCGGTGACCTTCGTGGTCGGGTTGCCGATCACTTCGACGTGCACGAGGGCGGTCTCGGGGCGAAGGGCGGCCCGCACGGCATCCGGATCGGAGGAGTCGACGAAGGTCGCCGTGATCCCGTACTTCTCGGGAAGCAGTTCGGCGAACAACCGGTAGATCGCCTCATAGGTGACGTCGCCGACGACGACATGGTCGCCGCTCCTGAGAACGGTGAAGAAGACGCCGTGCAGGGCGGCGACGCCGCTGGCCAGGACGACGGCGTCGTCCCCGTGCTCCAGCGCGGCCAGTTTGGCCTGCAGTCCCTGCTGATTCGTGCCCGAGTTGCGGGTGTACAGCGGAACGTCGGTGCCGGACCAGCTGATGGTCGACGCATCCTCGGGCAGCGCGTACGAGTTCGCCATGACGATCGGCGTGCGGATCGCCCCAGACCCGGCGTCGATGGCGTTGCCGGCGTGCACTGCCTGACTGGAGAAGGCCATCGTGCTGGGGTCGTGCTTGTTCGGTCGCTGGAAAGCAGTCATGGATTCAGGCTAGAGCCCGTCTCCACCATTCTGCTGCACCGGAACGCCCGTCACACCGAACGGTCGGCCCACCAGGCCCGAAGGCGACGTTCGGCTTCTTCCTCACCGAGCGGGCCTTCGTCGAGGCGGAGCTCGAGGAGCCACTTGTAGGCCTCGCCCACGTCGCGACCAGGCCGGATCCCCAGCACCCGCTGAATCGCGTTTCCGTCGAGGTCGGGACGCACCGCCTCCATCTCCTCCTGCTCGCGGAGCTCAGCGATGCGCGTCTCGAGGTCGTCGTAGGCGAACCCGAGGCGATCAGCCTTGCGGCGGTTGCGGGTGGTCACGTCGGCGCGGGTGAGGATGTGCAGGCGTTCGAGCAAGTGCCCGGCGTCGCGCACATACCGGCGGACGGCGGAGTCGGTCCAGGCGCCCTCGGTGTAGCCGAAGAACCGCAGGTGCAGTTCGATCAGCCGGGACACGTCCTTGATGGTCTCGTTGTCGTAGCGGAGCGCGGTGAGCCGCTTCTTCGCGAGCTTCGACCCGACCATGTCGTGGTGGTAGAAACTCACCGCTCCCCCGGGCTCAAGCCGCCGGGTGGCGGGCTTGCCGATGTCGTGCAGCAGCGCGGCGATCCGCAGCGTCAGGTCGGGGGTTTCGCCCGGGTGCCGGGATTTTTCGTAGCCGATCGCCTGCTCGAGAACCGTGAGGGAGTGCTGGTAGACATCCTTGTGGTGGTGGTGTTCGTCGATTTCGAGGCGCAGCGCCGGGACCTCGGGCAACACGATCTCGGCCAGGCCGGTTTCGACCAGAAGCTCGATGCCGGTGCGCGGCTCGTCGGTGAGCAGCAGCTTCGAGAGTTCGCCCTGCACGCGTTCCGCTGACACGATCCGGATGCTGTCTGCCATGTCGACCATCGCGGCCTGCGTTTCGGCATCGACGACGAAGCCGAGCTGGCTGGCGAACCGGGCGGCGCGCATCATCCGGAGCGGGTCGTCCCCGAAGCTCACGGCCGGGGTGCTCGGGGTCCGGAGGAGGTGGCTGATCAGGTCCTCGACGCCGCCGCACGGGTCGACGAGTTTCACGTCGGGCACCCGCAACGCCATGGCGTTGACCGTGAAGTCCCGGCGTCTGAGGTCATCCTCGAGGCTGTCGCCGAACGCGACGACGGGTTTGCGCGTGACGCCGTCGTAGGCATCCGCCCGATAGGTGGTGATCTCCACGATTTCGGAGCCGGTGCCGGTCGGAACGCGCGCCCCGATCGTGCCGAACTCCCGCCCGATGTCCCACTGCGCGTCGGAGATCGGGCTGACGACCGTGAGGATCTCGTCTGGCGAGGCGTTCGTCGTGAAGTCCAGGTCGCTGACGATGCGGCCGAGCATGGCATCCCGCACCGGACCGCCGACCAGAGACAGTTCGAATCCGGCGTCGGCGAAGGCGGATGCCACCGTCGAGACGACCGGGGAGGCGGCGAGTTCCGACAGGCGCACCAACGATTCCGCCATGCTCACCATGGCCTCAATCGTAGCGATCCCGAGGATCCCCGCTGAACCGCGCGAGGGCAGAAATGGGGATTCCCCGGCACTTCGGCGTCGACAGCCGGGGTACCGGGGAGATCCACCTGTTAGGGAACAGGAATTTTCACAGTCCACCCGACGACGTGTTCAAGCTGCCCCGCAAGAACACGTCACCGGATTATTCCGCTGTTTCCAGTGTTCCCCATCGCCGGCGGTGCGTGCCTAGGGAATGTCCCTAGTTCCCCTCGATGATGCCGCGGATACCGCGGCGCGACGACAACCCGAGCTTCGCCAGCACGTTGCCCATGTGGTACTCGACGCCCTTCACCGAGACGAACAGCCGGCCTGCGACCTCCCGATTCGTCAGTCCCTGTGCCGCAAGGTGGGCGACTTCCCGTTCGCGGCTGCTCAGCACGGCGAGGGCGTCGACCGCGGGCGGATTCGCCGGCCCCATGGCATCCGCGAGAAGCTCCTCCCACCACGCATGTTCGATCTGGGCGTGCACCGGTTCGCGGGCGATCGCCCGGCGGGCCAGGAACGCTGCCGTCCCTGAGTCACCCGAGGCCCGCGCCAGGAGCGCGCGGGCGAAGTCCGCCAGCCGGAGGTAGCCGTTGTTCACCACCGGCGCGGGCATGGCGGCCGCGTCGGTGAGCCAGTTCTGCGCCGCGTGAAGGTCGCCGCGAGCCGCCGGAACGAAGGCGGCGACCGCGTAGGCCGAGGCGCGCGCGCCAGGGTTTTCGACGTCGTCCGAAATGGAGACGGCTGCGGCGGCCGTGGCCGCCGCAGCATCCCACTGTCCGTCCCGGAATTGCGCAAGCGCCAGTTCCATTCGCCCATAAGCCGACAGTTCGGGCCGACCGTAGTCGGCAAGCATGATGCCTGTCTCGAGATCGGCGATGGCCTCCGTCAGGTGGCGCTGCTGGCGATGCAAGTATCCCCGGGTCAGCATCAGGACCGCGTGCCGCGGCTGGAGCGCACCACGGTGGGCTTTGGCGATGAGATCGTCGAGTCGATCCCTGCGGTGGTCCGCCTGGCCGGACTGCCACGCCGCAAGCGTTCGCATGGACACCGCGACGGCTTCGAATTCGTCGAGGTCGACGCTCACGGTGTCGGTCGGATCGGTGCTGGGGCGCAGTTCGGAAAGAGCGTCAAGAACCGCAGCCGAGTGTCGGAGGCTTCGTTCAAAGTCGTCGCCCATCAGGGCCAGCTCGGCGAGCGTCTGGTGAGCGGTTGCCCGCATGATCCGCTGCCGGGTCGTTCCGGTCGGGGTCGATCCGGCGGCCACCTCCAGATACTGGACGGCGGATGCCATATCGCCGGTTGCGAGCGCAGCGTTGCCGAGGAGAACTTCCCGCTCGGTTCCCGCGCTGAGATTCCGGAACTCCGGCAACGCCGTTGGAAGAAGGTCGTGCCGGCGAGCGGCGATGGCGTGGACTCCCGCGTCAACGGTGCGACGTTCTTTATTGACCGGGGTGCCGCTGAACAAGGCGGCCCATCGCGCGTAACGGAAGGCGCGGTCGACCTGGTGCTCGGCCGCGGCCAGCCGGGCCGCCGTTTCAAGTTCCTCGGCGAGAGCCTCGTCGGGACCGGCAGCAGCGAGCGCCCGGTGGTCAAGCCCACGGTGGCCGCCGAGAACCGCCCCTGCCGCCGCGTGGATCTCTTGTTTGGCCTGCAGAGCAAGACCGGCCACGAGGACAGCGCGTACCCGCTCATGTTGCATGCGGACCACCGAATCGTCGTCCGCAAGAGTCAGGAAACCTGTCGCGCACGCTTCGTCGATGTCGCCACCGGTCAAGGCGTGTGCGCCATATCGCTCGGCGATGGCTGCGAGGTCGGGAATAGACGCGGTGTCGTGGAGCACGGCGACGATCTCGAGCACGGCGCGCGCGGCCGGGCGAAGGCCATGGAGCGTTTCCCGGGTGACGGAGCGGAAACCGGGGGCGGCGGGTGGAGTGCCTCGCAGCATCCGGTCGAGGGAGTCGAGCGGATCGGAGCCGGACACCGCCTGGTTCAGCAGGGTCTGAAGGTGGAGGGCGTTGCCGTCGGTGGCAGCGACGAGACCTGATGCGAGGCGGCGGGGCGCGGCCCGGCCCGTCCGTCGTTTCAGCAGCGCGGCCACCGAATCGACACTCAGCCCCCCAACCTGCAGGCGCGCTCCCCGTTCCTCTTCGGCGACGAGGACGCGCACCCGTTCGAGGAACGCCGTCTCGTCGGGTCGTGCGGCGATGAGGACGAGCAGGCGGTCTCGGAAGGAGCGCCGCCCGGCGAACCACAGGGCATCGGCTGATGGCTGGTCCACCCACTGCGCGTCGTCGATCGTGACACAGGTGGCGCCTTCGCTGCTGTCGATCAGGTTCAGCAGCGCGGCACCGGCGACCATGGCGGGCACGTCGGGTGGGATTCCTCCGCGGAGCATCGGATCGAGCTCGTCCGGGTCGTCGACCTGGCGCAGCAATTGGTTGAGGACCCCGTACGGCAGGTCGGCTTCGTTCTGGTCCGCGATCGCGGAACGGGTGGGCCAGAGTGCGACCGTTGCCGCCGCGGCGCGGAGCAGGGCGGATTTGCCGAATCCCGACTCGCCTTCGATCAGGACGAACTGGGCGCTGCCCGCACGTACCCGGGCGACCGCCCCGGAGACAGCCGACAGTTGCCGCTCACGCCCGAGCAGGGGCGGCGCAACGGTGGGCTCATCCGGGGGCAGACGGGTGGCTGACATGGGACCTTCAGCGTATTGACCGAACGCGACGGGCCGCTATCCCTTTTATGGGGTTGACCCAGAAGAGGCCGACTCGAGAGGAGGCCATCTGGCTGGGCACCGGGACGTCACCAGCACCGTCATGGGGCGGGAAAGTCCGGCTCCGGCGCGGATACCGGATACCAGCGGCCGCCGTCCCGCACCGTCACCGCCCACGTCTGCGGCTCTGCGACGTCGGTGAGCCGGTCGACGACCTCGGAGCCCACCCGCCACCCGACACCCACGTCGTCGGCGGTGAAACGGATCACGATGCGGGCGGCTCCGCGCACGACCGCGAGGTCGGATGCCTCCACTACGGCAATCCTGGCGGCTGCGGCGGCGGCGAACGGCAGAACTGCCTCCGGCTGGACACCCGGTCGGAGCGCACCGATGGTCACGGTCACGCGGAAAGACGGCATCCGACCAGCCTAGGGCGGCACCGCGGATGCGGCGAGCGCATACAGTGGCACAGTGCAGCCTCGTTCAGCCGGTTCCGCCCGCGCGGACACCCCACTTGCCCCCTCTGTCCTGTTCACGCTCCGCCACCCGAAGGCGCTGAGCGTCGAAGTGCTCGCCGGCGTCGTCACCACCCTCGCCCTCATTCCCGAAGTCATCTCGTTCTCGGTGATCGCCGGGGTCGACCCCAAGGTGAGCCTCGTGGCATCCGTCGTCCTGGCCATCTCGATGTCGATCCTCGGCGGCCGGCCCGCCATGATCACCGCGGCGGCCGGTGCGGTCGCCCTCGTGGTCGCCCCGCTCGTGAAGGAGCACGGGGTCGAATACCTGCTGCCCGCGGTTCTGCTCGCCGGCATCATCCAGATCCTGTTCGGTGTCGCCGGCCTGGCCCGGCTCATGCGGTTCATTCCCCGCTCGGTGATGATCGGCTTCGTGAATGCGCTCGGCATCCTCATCTTCACGGCGCAGGTGCCCCACCTTCTCGGTGTGCCCTGGCTCGTCTACCCGCTGTTCGTGCTCACGATCCTCATCGTGCTCGTCCTGCCCCGGTTCACCACCGCGGTGCCAGCCCCGCTCGTCGCCATCGTGGTCGCCACAACGATCACCATGGTGGCGCACCTCTCGGTCCCGACCGTCGGTGACGAGGGCGACATCGCCGGCGGGCTGCCCGGGGTCACTTCCCTGCTCGTGCCGCTCAACCTGGAGACGGTGCAGATCATCCTGCCAACAGCACTCAGCGTCGCCTTCGTCGGTCTGATGGAGACGCTCCTCACCGCGAAACTCGTCGACGACATCACCGAAACCCGGTCGGCCAAGGGACGCGAATCCTGGGCACTCGGCATCGCGAACATCCTCGCCGGTTTCTACGGAGGAATTGCCGGCTGCGCCATGATCGGCCAGACCGTCGTCAACGTGAAGCTCGGCCGAGCCCGCACGCGGATCTCCACCTTCGTCGCCGGCGTCTTCCTACTGCTCCTCGTAACGGTTCTCAGTGACCTGATGGAGCAGATCCCGATGATCGCACTGGCGGCGGTGATGATGGTCGTGGCGATCACCACGGTCAACTGGCACAGCGTCGCACCGTCCACCCTTCGTCGGATGCCGCTGCCCGAAACGATCGTCATGCTCACGACGGTCGGCGTGGTCGTGGCCACCGGCAACCTCGCCATCGGCGTCGCCGCCGGCGTGCTCCTGGCGATGGTTCTCTTCGCTCGCCGGGTTGCACACGTCGCCCGGGTGGATCGCCGGCTGTCGGACGACGGTGCATCGGTCAGTTACACGGTCACCGGCCCACTGTTCTTCGGCTCGAGCAACGACCTCGTCGAGCAGTTCTCGTACGGCGTCGACCCTGCCCGGGTCGCCGTCGACTTCACGGCAGCGCAGATCTGGGACGCGTCCACGGTCGCGGTGCTCGACTCGGTCGAGTCGAAGTACGCCGCCCACGGCGCCAGAGTCGAATTCACCGGGCTTGATGAGCGGTCGACGCTGCTCCACGGCCGGCTCACCGGCACACTGGACTAGCCAGGGTTCAGCCGCTCACCGTGAACGTCGCAACGATCCCGAACGACAGCCGGAGCGGCATCGCCGATGCGAGCCAGAGGGCGGTGAGGTGGTCGGTGCTGATCGAATGACTGCGCAACTGCACATTCGTCGTCCGTTCCCCGAGTGGGACCGGGAGCACCGGGCTCTGTTGCACGACGGATCGGGCGGTTCCGAATGCGCGGTGGCTGACGGCATCCGCGTCCGACGTGTCACCCGGGTAGGCGCTGAGGAGGTAGAACAACTCGGCGATGTTGTGGGTCGTGCCGGGTGGTTCGTGGCCGTCGCGGTATCCGGTGAGGTCGTCGTGATAGAGGAACAGGTTGACGGATGCCCCGGAGATGCCGATGCGGGCAGCATCCGGAGTGCGTGCCGTCACCTGCAGCTTCGCGGGCGCGGCGGAGAGCAACTGTTGCAGGGCGACCGTGGTCGACGCGATCGCCTGCCCGTAGGTGGAAAGGGTCGGCATTCGAACTCCGATGTCCGGGGCGGCGAACCCGCCTGTCGTGCTGACGCTACTCCGAACGGCGGCCAGCCGGAAGGTGTCGCCGCGTCACGCCGCTTTCAGTGGAAGCAGCGCGCCGCCGGTCTGGCAGGTCGGGCAGTACTCGGCCGTGGTGCTCGCGAATGAGAATTCGCGGATGGTGTCGCCGCAGGCCGGGCACGGCTCCCCCGCCTTGCCGTGTACGCGCATCGCCGAGATCTTCGCTGCTTTGAGGTCCGAAATCGGGATGCCGCGGCGAGCCTTGATCGCCGCGGTGAGCGTGCTGACCGTCGACTCGAAGAGTCGGTCCAGCTGGGCTATCGTCAGGGCGGCGGCGTGGTCGAGCGGTGAGATCTTCGCCGCGTGCAGGATCTCGTCGGAGTACGCGTTGCCGATCCCGGCGAGGGACTCCTGCTCCTGCAGCACTGCCTTGATCTGTTTTCGACGCCCGGTCACCGTCCGATCGAAGTCAGCCCGCGAGAACCCGGGCGCTGCGGGGTCTGGGCCGAGTTTGGCGATCGCCGGCACCTCGGCCGGATTGTCGACGATCCAGCAGCCGAGCGACACCCACTCTCCGGCGTCGGTGAGTTCGAGGACGTGGCCGTCGTCGAAGGTGAGGGCCACCAGCGTCGGTGCGTCGGAGCTATCCGTCGCAGCATCGCCGTTCGCGTTCGGGTACCGCGCCCAGCCGTGCCGACCGAGCGACACAACCAGGTGTTGCGCGTCACCCACGCGCAGATCCACGTGCTTGCCGTGCCTGGCAGCGCCCCGCATCCGCTCGCCGACGAGCGACGACGGTGGACGCGCCCGGGTCTTCGTCACGCGAAACTCCGCGACGTCGACGTCGACGATCTCGCGGCCGGTCAGCCGCGCGCCGAGGTCCTCGACGAGGGCCTGCACTTCTGGCGACTCGGGCATGACGCCAGCCTTGCACGCCGGCCGGCGCCCGGGAAGCCCGGGCGCCGATGCATCAGCTAATCGGATTCGAAGTCGAGCATCGAATCGGCGACGGCGATCACCGACCAGACGCCGCCATCGGTGTCGCTGAACTCGTAGGCGGGAACCACGAGGACGCTTCCGTCCGGCTGCCACTGGCTTGCGAGGCCCAGCCGGGCACTCACGATCTGGACCTCCTTCACCGGCCAGGAGACGGATTCGCCTGGGGAGGGGGTCGCGGGCGGCTCAGTCGGTGGCACCCACTCGGTGCCCGTTCCCGCCGCGCCTTCGGCTACCGGCAGGATGGTCGGCGCTGCACCGAATCGCGGGTCCGACAGCCGTTCGAAGCCCTCCCGCTCACTCACCACGGCGTACTCGCCGAGCCCGACCACCTCGGCGAGCGCGCCGTAGGCGGAGACGACTCCACCCTCGCTGACTTCCATCGACCACGGCTGGTCGATCTGCTGTCCGTTCACCACCATCCTCGCCTCCGCCGTCCGGGTGGGCGAGCCCTCCCACACGTGCGACGTGAACTGGAACGCGCCCGGGTCCCGGCCGGCAGCGACGAGGAGCGAGCGAAGCGCACCGATCGCGACGTCTTCTGTGGGGGGTTCGCCGGACGGCTGGCAGGTCCCGACGTCGTCGCACCGCCACGGGTTGATCCGGGGGTCGTGGAAATAGAAGGAAAGGGCGCCGTCGACGCTGACGAACAGGTTCGGGGCGCTGCCGTCCTCCGGGCCGGCGGTCCACGCACCGTTCGTGAACTCGACCGGGGATGTGATGCCGAGTGCGGTTGCGAGCGCGGGAATGGCGGCTGAGTTCGATGCGGCGCGTGCGTCGAATGCGTAGGCCTGGGCCGAGGTTTCCTGTGTGCCGAGACCGTTTGCGCTGAATGAGTTCCGGCCGTAGCCGGTCGGGTAGATCGCATCGGTCGTTCTCTGGTCCGCACCGCCGGCGGCAGACTCTTGTCCCGTTTCCGCCGTGCCGTTCCCCGATTGCAGGGAGATGGGCGGAGCGGCCTCACCATCAGCAAGGTTCGTGCCGGATGTCGTGAACCCAAGCCCGTATCCGGCGGCACCGACGATCACGATGGACGCGGCGACGGCAGCAACCGCAATCCAGCGCCGGTGTGCTCGCGTCGCCGCCAGGTCGGCGACCGGGGCCGATTCGACGGTCGGGTCGACAGCCGGATCGGCGACCCTGCCCGTCGCCTGCGCGACCACGTTCTCGGCGAATCCGGCGCGGGGTTCGAGATCGTCAGCCGGATCGGCGGCGCGTAGTCGCTCGACCGGATCGAACTCGGTGTCGTCGTTCATGTCAGCCTCCCGGAATGCGGTTCACCTGTGGATATGTGCACGGCGCCCCACATCTTGCAGGTGTCAGAATGACATCCGTTCACCCCACGCCTGCCGCAGTCGCTGGCGTGCCCGTGAGAGGGCGGCATCCGCCCCGGACCGGGAGATTCCGAGCACGCCGGCGAGTTCCGCGCCGTCGAGTCCTTCCCACGCGTGCAGCAGCAGGATCTGCCGGTCGCGTTCGCCCACACTGGCGAGAGCACCGCGGAGTTCTTCGTCGAACAGGGCGTTCAGTTCCGGATCGCTGTCGACGCGCACCGCACCGGACTCGGGAACCGCGTCGACCGGAAGGTCGCGATGCTTGCGGCGGTGGTTCGCCAGAGTGAACCCGGCCGTGCGGTAGAGCCAGGGCAACACGGCATCGCGCGGCACGTCGTCGCGGCGCCGCCAGGCGGTGGCGAGAACGTCGGCGGCGAGGTCCTCGGCGTCCTGGCGCGGGCCCCGACGAGCGAAGTAGCGCACGAGCGCTGTGGAGTGTTCAGAGACGATGGCCGTGAACCAGTCGGCATCGGCGTTTGTCGCCGGCGAGTCGGGGCTGTCGGGCATCGCGACTCCCTTGGTCACGTCCGCGGCTGCCGCGGTGCTGGCGATCCTCACGCCTTGAATATGTCTCCACATCGGCGAGACTTGCACGCGACGCTACTCCGAACGACGGCTGGCCGAAAGCCGTCGCCATTCTTCAGCGACCTGCGTATCGTCGGCTGCGGACCTACGAAAGGAATCTCAGATGGACCAGCAGCACCCCACGAAGAATGGCAACGACACCCTGCCTGAACTGCCCGACCAGGGCCAGCGCGACGGCAGCTACGAAGAAGCGAAGAACCAGGGTTTGGCGGAACAGTCTTCACTCGAAGACCCGCCAGATGACGGCACCACCGCGGGTTCGGCACCGTCGGGCTCCGATGCCTCGGTTGACGGCGCCGATGACGAAGGCGGAACGAAAGCCTCGGGGCAGACGGGCAACTACAGCGACGCTGGCACCGACGCCGTCGACGAGACGGTGCCCGTTCAGGACTGACATGAGCGACATTCGCCGGCGCTTTCTTGTTCACGGACGTGTACAGGGTGTGGGGTTCCGATACTGGACCCGCGGCGAGGCCGCGCGCCTCGGCGTGAACGGGTGGGTCTGGAACCGCCCGGACGGTACGGTCGAGGCCGAGGTGGAGGGCGAGGTGGGCGCTGTAGACCAGTTGCTCAGCGCGCTCCGCCAGGGCCCGCCCGGCGCGATCGTCGACAACGTCGACGTCACCGAGGTCCCGCCGGAGGGCGAGTCCGGCTTCCGGATCCGTGCCGGAGAGGGCGGCCGAATGTCCGGATGGTTTCGTCGAGGTTAAGGCCTCGGTTGCCCGCTGACAGAGCGGCGCGAGCGGCGTAGCATGCGAAGGAACACCCCATTCCTCGAAAGGACACAACCATGAACATGGCTATGCAAATGATGGAGTCCCACCAGAAGGACATGCCCGTCCAGGGCATGGACATGACAATGATGCAGGACTGTATTGAGGCCTGCTCCGCGTGCGAGCAGGCGTGCACGATGTGCGCGAGCACCATGATGGGTGACGGCATGTCGATGTGCATGAACATGTGCATGAATACCGCTGACATGACGAACACGATGATGCGGATGATGATGCGCCCCGCAGGGATGCACATGGAAAGCATGATGGCGATGATGCAGGCCACCATGACGATGTGCATGGCCTGCGCCGACGAGTGCATGAAGATGAAGGACATGCACCCGGACTGCGCGATGTGCGCCGATGCCTGCCGTCAGTGCGCCATGGCGCTGCAGAAGATGATGGACTCGATGAGCGGGGCGATGCCGAAGGCCTGAGCCCCGAACGCGGTCCCTGAGCCCTGAACGGGCTAGAGAGCCGCGGCCACGAGAACGCTGAGTCGCTCAGAGCCGAGCGCCAGCGTGGAGTACAGTGCGTGCAGCGCGACCGGCTGGCCGACGGTCAGCTCGTCAGGCACGTCGTGGGTCCAGGCCCACGCGACGTCGCCGGAATCGACGAAGGTCACGCTGATCCAGCCACCGGACACCGACGAGACGATGCCGTCGCGCCATTTGCTCGGGGTGGCTGCGGCGATCCGCTCCTGGATCGGCCGGAGCGAGTGGCCCGGGCCGGTTTTGTCGCAGCTTCCGCCGGAGGCGCTCGAGCACTGCATGACCAGTTCTGCTCCTGGTTTGAGATTCGACATCCTGACCTCCTGCCCGGCACCCAGGCCGGACGAGTTCCGGCGCTGAGATCAACGGTAGGTCGACTGCCGAAAGCTGTCACCTGCGGTCGTCACACAACGCAACATTTGAGGTCGGCTCAGGTTGGGGTCATCCGTTCCGGTCGAAAGCATCCGGCGCGCCGGGTGTTTTCGTCCGGAACGGGTGACCCGGCGCCCGGTGACGCTCGCCTTGCCTCAGCCGGCGGGCGCCTCGTCAGGGAAGACCCGCTTGTAGGAACGCCCGTCGGGCAGTTCAATGGTTTCCGCTCGGAGCGCTCCGCGGCTCACCCGGAGGTAGATCGCCTGGGCGCTGACGCCGAGCCGGGCGGCGGCTTCGGCGACCGAGAGCCCAGGCAGGCCGGTCGGAACGCTGCTCGGCCGGGCCGACCGTTTACGGCCCGCTTCGTGACGCTCGGCGATCTCGGCGTCGGTGCCCTGCCAGCGCCACTTCGCCGCGGCCGGCTTCAGCCCGGCTGCCGCGGCGACCTTATCCCAGCCTGCCCCGCCGTCGAGCGCGTCTCGGACCGCCTGGAGGGTCGCCGGGTCATGCTCGAGGGCGTCGAGCAGCGCGTGGATGTCACGGAGCCGTTGGAGGGCGTCCGTTTCGTCGTCACGGTCGCCGGCGAGCACGCGTTCCAGGGCGGCGCGGGAGGAACTCGACAGGTACGGCACGGCCCCATGGTAGTGCGGCGACGAAGGCGAGGCCCGAGCTTCGCAACCCCCTGTGTTCCAGCCGCCAGGTGCGAAAAGATGGAGGTGACGCTGAAGAGCATCCGTGCGCGAGCCGAGAAACACGCGCTGTCTGGCCGGGGCCGGCAGCGTCAACTCGGATCCACCCGTCTTGCGGCGAATGCCGCAGCGTATGCTTGCCGTCTGATCACGGCAAGCCACGAACACCCGAAGGGAAAACAATGACCGATTCGAATGAACGTGTAAACGAAAACATCACCGCCGCTGCGGAGGATGCGCACTCGGCTGTGGATAACGCCCCCGATGCGCCGGACACGTTGAAGGACGCCGCGCACGACGCCGTCGACGCCGGTTCCCAGGCCGCTGCGCCCCTGGCTGAGACGACGGGGGACGTTCAGGATGCGGCGACCAGCGTCGGCGCAAGCGCCAGCTCTCTGGCCGCGGATGCGTCGGCCAGACTCAAGGACGCCTCGCGCGACGCGTCAGAAGCTGCCCGGGATCTCTCGGCCCAGGCGTCGGACATTGCCAACAAGGCCACGGCGGCGTCGAAGGACGCTGTCGACGCCGCCCGGGAAGCCACCACCGCCGCGGTTTCCGAGCTGCAGCACAAGTACGAGGAACGCCCGGGAACCGTCATCGCGATCGCGGCTGTCGCTGTCGTCGCGGTCATCGGACTGATCATCAGGATTGCCCGGCGCTGAGCACGGCTGGAAGCAGACAGAGAAGCGCCGGTGCGGCGCGCGAAACGTCCCGGGGAGCACGCTCCCCGGGACGTTTCGTTTCGGGGCGTCAGTCTTTCTCGCCCGGGATGAGGATCCACAACAGGATGTAGATCACCACTTGAGGCCCTGGCAGGATGATGCTGAGCACGGTGAGGACGCGGACGAGGGTGGGCGACCAGCCGAATCGGTTCGCTACGGCCAGGCAGACACCGGCGAAGACCCGGCCGTGCCTGGGTCGGTAGAGTTTCATGCCCTCAGACTGGCACCAGCACGTGGTGGCGGCAATCGGGGTTCCACCTGATTTTTCGGCCGGAAAACCCGACCAGCCCAGGGGAGGCGAAGCATCAGACCAGTTCGAGGCTCGTGTCGACGCGGCTGTGGCCGGCGTCGGTCACCGTGATGCGCAGCTTCGCCGGAATCTGCTCTTTCATCGCTTCGACGTGGCTGATCAGCCCGATCGTGCGGCCACCGGACCGCAGGCCGTCGAGTGTCGACATGGCGATGTCGAGCGTTTCACGGTCGAGCGAGCCGAAGCCTTCGTCGATGAAGAGCGTGTCGAGGCTGATCCCGCCGGCCTGATTGGTGACGACTTCGGCCAGGCCGAGCGCGAGAGCGAGCGAGGCGAGAAAGGTCTCGCCTCCGGACAACGAATGGGTGGCGCGGGCACGACCGGTGTGCTCGTCGAGGATGGCCAGTCCGAGACCCGACTTGACGTTGCGGTATTGCACGGAGTCATCGTGCTGCAGCGTGTAACGCCCGCTCGTCATCGTACGCAAGCGTGCGTTGGCAGCGGTGACGATCTCCTCGAGCTGGCCAGCGAGCACGTACGTTTCGAGGCGCATCCGTTTGGTGTTGGGCTCGCTGCCCTGAACCGCGCTGGCGAGCGCCCGGACCTGGTCGTATTCGTCACGCAGGCGGGCGGACGCCTCCTGCTCGGCATGGACACGAGCCACGATGCCCTCGAGTTGCGAGACCCGATCGGCGAGAAGACCGGATTCCCGGAGGGCGTTATCGCGCACGGCACTGGCCTCGGCGACGAGGGTGGCGGACGGCCCGAGGTCGACAAGGCCGGCGGGAAGGCCGCCCAGCTCCGGCTCGCTCAACGTCGCCCGCGCGGTGCCGACGGACTGGTCGTGCTCTCGGATCCGGGATTCCAGGGCGGCGATCTCGGCGGTGTCGCGGCGGGCCGTCTCGACCTCGTCCTCGTCGGAGAACGCGTTCTCAGTCAGCTGCGCAGCAAGGATCTCGCGGGCCCCGACGAGCGCGCTGGCCCGCACCTCGCGGTCGTCGATCGCCGCCGCAAGACGCGTCGCGGCATCGAGGGCGGCCCGCAGCGAGGCGGCCCTGTCTTTCACCGAGCCGAAGTCGGCGCGGGCCGCATCGACCCGGGAAGTGACGGCGGCGAGTCCGGTGCGGGCACGGGTCAACTGGTCGGCTGCCGCGGCCAGGTTGGCGCGCAACTCGTCGAGGTGTGTGGATGCCGTGTCGAGCGCCGTGCGCAGTCGTGCCTGGGTTTTCTCGCCGTCAGCGACGACGGCCACCGCGGCGTCGGCTTCCATCAGCGCGGCGGTCGCGTCGATCAACTCGGTTTCGAGTTCATCGATCGATTTGTTGCCTGCGGCCGCGTGCGCTTCGGCGAGCTGCGCGACGAGGCCGTGTGCGGTTGCGGTGGCCGCGTCGAGTTCGGCTCGGCGAGCGGCGACCGCCGTCGCCGCCGAATCGATGTCTGCCTCGGTCACCGGGGCAGCGTCGATCGTTGCCGGTTGGGGATGGTCGGCGGAGCCGCAGACCGCGCAGGGAGCGCCGTCGACCAGCTCGCCAGCCAGTTCGGCGGCGAATCCGCTGAGCCGACGGGCGAAAAGGCCGTCCTGGGCTCGAGTCGCCTCGGTCAGACGTGTACTTGCGTCTTTCTCAGCGAACCGGGCCTCGAGAAGGCGGCGTTCGAGGGTGACCGCCCGTTTCGCGGCTGTCCGCGCGGCGTCGAGTCGGCCGACGCGGTCCCGCGCCGGCGCGGCTCCCGCTGCCCTGACCCGCGCGACAGCGAGGGATTCGGCGAGGTCATCGAGCTGCGGAGGAAGCGACGCTACGAGCCCGGTCGCTTCGTCGACAGCCGTGCGGCTCGAGCTGTGGTGCTTCTCGCTGCGCTGGACGGCGGCGTTGAGCGGGGGGAGCGATTTCTCGTCATCGAGCACCTGCTCCAGGCCGCCGAGGCGACGGGCGAGGTCATCGACCACGTGTCGAACCGCGGCGGCATCGCAGTCGCCAGGGCTGGCGTGCACCACGCCGTCGGCGGCCGTGGCGAAGTCGGCGCGACGACGCGTCTCGGCGACGACGGCGTCATCGTGGGCACGCGCCGCACGGCGGACGGCGGCGACGTGGGCCCACACGGATGCCGCCCGCTGCGCCTTCTCCAGTCGGACCCTGTCGGAGTCGATGGCCTCGGTCTGGGCTTCGAAGGTGGCGAGGGTGTCGCGGGCGCTGTCGCGTCGGAGCTGCAGGCGCCGGGTGTTCTCGAGGGCGCGATGTTCGGCATCCGCCGCCGTGAACTCGGCGTCGGCGACGGTCGCGTTCTCGGCAGCGGCAGCCTGGGCCTCGCGGAGCTCGGTGAGGATGGCGTCGAACCAGGCCAGTGTCGGCTCGCCCGGGGTCTCTGCCTGCACGAGGCTCGCGGCGTGCTCAGCGGACAGGCGCAGCGTGCCAGCGGTGGACTCGAGCGCGGCAGCCAGGGTTTTGCGCCGATCGAGGAGGGCGAGTTCCACCTGCTCGAATCGTTCCGTGCCGAACAGGGTACGGAGCACGGCCTGACGTTCGTCGTTCTTCGCGAGAAGGAATTCCTGGAAGCGGTTCTGCGCGAGCAGGACCACCTGGAGGAACTGGTCTTTGGTCAGCCCGACGATCGTGTCGAGTTCGCGGGCCACATCGACGGGCCGGGCGGCGATGCCCTCCCATTCCCCGTCGTTCTGCACGAACAGCTCGGCCCGCGCCTTCTCGGGGGTGGTGCCGGACCCGTTCTTCTTCAGCCGCAGGTACTCGGGAGTGCGCACAACCCGGTAAGAGACCCCGTGGATGCTGAACTCGAGTTCGACCCGCGTCGGATCACCGGGTTCGCAATAATCGCTGCGGAGCTTCGGCTGGGTTCCGTCGTAGCGGGGCGCGCTGCCGTAGAGCGCGAAGCAGACGGCGTCGAGCAGGCTGGACTTGCCCGCCCCGGTCCTGCCCGTAATGAGGAAGATGCCGTCGTCGTCGAAGCGTTCGAAGTCGATCTGCTGCTCGTCTTTGTACGGGCCGAACCCGGCGAGTGTCAGCCGCTGGATCTTCATGCGTTCACCCTCGTCATGCGTTCACCGGAACCCACTCGGGCTCTGCCGTCGCCCGGTCATCGGCGGCCGGCTCGTCGTGTTCGGCACGCTCCACTTCAGCCAGGACCTCGGCGACGATGGCTTTCTCGATGTCGGTCGGACCGACTCCGTTGCGCACGTGGGAGAGGAAACCCGCGACGATGTCGAGGTCGCTCTGCCCCTTCACTCGCTCGGCGTAGCTGTCGCCAGCCGCAGCGGCGGTGACCGCCGGGCGGTGTTCGAGGGTGACACAGTGCGGAAAACGGGCCTGCAAGCGGCGCATGCCATCGAGGGGACGCACGTTGTCGGTCAGCACGACCGACAGCCAGGACGCCTCGACCCCGCCCAGGGCGGGATCAGACAGGATCTCGTCGAGAACGCCGGTGACGACCGCCAGGGGCCGGGGGACCGGAAGCTCCACCCAGCCGACCGAGGCCAGCCCGCTCGCGTCGAGGTCGACCAGCCACGCCCCGCGCGGCTTGGCGGCCTCGGAGAAGGAGTAATGCAGCGGGGCGCCGGAGTACCGGGCGCGATCGCTGAGAGCGGCCCGGCCGTGGATGTGGCCGAGGGCGACGTAGTCGGGGCCGTCGAAGACGGAGAGTGGAACGTAGTCGAGGCCGCCGGAAGTGATGTCGCGTTCGACGTCGCCCGCGCCGTGTTGGCTGGCACCGACGTCGCTCGCGCCGTGTTGGCTGGCACGGTGTTTGCTGGCACCGACGTCGCTCGCGCCGTGGCCAGAGGCGTCGTTGTTTGTTGCATCGGCGTCGGTCGCCGCAACGTTGACCGCGAAGCAGTGCGAGAGCACGACCGAACGGCCACCCCGCCGCGCCAGGTCGGCGCGGATGCGGTCCATCACGAAGGTCAGGACCTGTTCGTGGGTACGTAACGCGGCATCCGGGTAGTGGTGGCGGAGAAGCGACGGCTCGAGGTACGGGATGCCGTACACGTGGACCGGGCCGTGCTCATCGGCCAGTGTGATCGGCTGGTCGTGCTGCTCCTGCCGGGTCACCACGTGAACGCCGGCCAGACCGGAGAACCGCGACATGAAGCCCAGCCTGGTGGCCGAGTCGTGGTTGCCACTGGTGAGAACGACGGATGCCCCTGCCTCGCGCAGGGCAACGACCGCGGATTCGAGCACGGTGTAGGCCTCGGCGGCGGGAGTGGCGGAATCGAAGATGTCGCCGGCGACAACCACCACATCGACCGAACGTTCGCGCACCTCGACCGCGAGCGCGGCCAGCACCGAGCGCAGGTTCGCCAGGGTCGAGTGACCGTGGAACGTGCGACCGATGTGCCAGTCGGAGGTGTGCAGGATTCTCATGCTGTCACGGTAACCCGGGCCGCCGACATTGCCGGGGTGCGCACGCCGCGATCGCGTCAATACGCCCCGGACGGACCCGCGCCGACGCCCGGGGCATCCGGGATCGCAACCAGCGAAATCAAGCCCCTGCGTGAATCCGACGTCCCGCCACCCCCCTCGTTTAGCCTTGGCCCATGACCGTTTCAGAACTATGGCTGGTGAGGCACGGCGAGTCGACGGCGAACATCCTGGCGTCCGAGGCGCAGGCGGCGAGGCTCGAGGTCATCGCCGTCGAGCACCGGGACGCCGACGTTCCGCTGTCGCCGACCGGGGTGCAGCAGGCTGAGGCGCTGGGCGCCTGGCTCGCAGAGAACGCGGGAGGCACGGTGCCGTCGGCGATCTGGAGTTCCCCGTACCTTCGCGCCCAGCAGACGGTCTCCGTGGCCCTCGGGGTCAGCGGGCTGAACCGCTCGTTCCTCGTCGATGAGCGGCTCCGCGACCGTGAGCTCGGCATCCTCGATACCCTGACCTCACACGGCGTCGACCAGCGATATCCGGAGGAGGCGGCTCGCCGGCGCTGGCTGGGAAAGTTCTACTACCGTCCGCCCGGCGGGGAGGCATGGACGGATGTCGCGCTGCGGATCCGGTCCTTCCTCCGTGATGTCGACGCAGGTGAAGCATCCGGTCCGGTCCTCATCGCTGCGCACGACGCCGTGGTGCTCGTGTTCCTCTACCTCTGCCTCGGCTGGTCGGAGCAGGAACTGCTCGCGTTCGCCGCCGACAACACCGTGCTGAACGCGTCAATCACGAGGCTCACCCGGCGACCCGGCGACCGGTTCTGGACGCTGGAGGTGTTCTCGCACGGCGAGCACCTCGAGGCGGTCGGAGCGCCCGTCACCGAACACGCAGGAGACACCGATGTCCGGCCCCGCTGAGCACGAGACGGTCACCCCGAACTCGCTGCGAACATGGCCCCTCCCCGAGGCCGGCGACTCGAAGTACGGGCGCGGTGCGCTGGTCGTCGTCGGCGGGGCACGCCGGTCGCCCGGAGCGGCGATGCTGTCCGGGCTGGCGGCACTGCGGGTGGGCGCGGGCCGGCTGACCCTGGCGGTGGCAGCGTCGGTGGCGACAGCGGTCGCCGTCGCCGTGCCCGAGTGCGGGATCGTCCCGCTCGACGAGACCGCCGACGGGGGCGTTCGCGGGGCCGGCGTCACCGCGGCAGAGGGCGACCTCTCCGGGGCCGACGCTGTACTCATCGGGCCGGGGCTCGACGATCCGGACGAAATGCAACGGATGCTGCTTGCGCTCGTCCCCCTGATCGGCCCGGACGCCATCGTGGTCCTCGACGCGTTCGCGCTCGGCGTGCTGCCGAAGGTCCCCCAGTTCGCCGAGGCTTTCAGCGGCCGACTGGTGCTGACCCCGAACAAGGAGGAAGCGGCGCGGCTGCTCGAGCGTGACCTGGGCGACCTCGTCGACGACATCGGCGAGATCGCCCGACGGTACTCCGCTGTCGTCACCTGCTACGACGTCATCGGGCACCCCGACGGGCGGATCTGGCGCACCGGCACGGGGGGCGGCGGGCTGGCGACGTCAGGAAGCGGCGATGTGCTTGCCGGCGCGATCACGGGGTTGTGCGCGCGGGGTACCAGCCCCGAGCAGGCCGCGGTGTGGGCCTCTCACGCCCATGCCGCAGCCGGCGACCGGCTGGCCGTGCAGGTGGGGCCGCTCGGGTATCTCGCGAGCGAACTTCTGGACGAACTCCCGCGGGTCCTGGTCGAGATCGGCGTCTGAGCGCAGCACGCCCCACCGGGTCGCGCTCCATCTCGTAACGGATGCCGTGCGCCAGCCGGTTGACGCAGGCACATTTTTCGGACTTTTCTTCGCCGGTGTGGAATAGCTTGCCCGGCCCCGTCGTTCCGTTCCTTCGCCGCTGGCTTTTTCGCATCGCGCTGCTGTTCTTTCACCCGCTCGAGGCAGATGAGCCCGCGGGAGCCGCTCGTGGCATCCGCTCCACCTGATTTTTCTGTCCGGTTCCGACCATTGGATCCCCGTGAACGACTCCCCCACCGATCTCGACGCCACCGGACTCGACACGCTCGGCACCACCGGGCGCTCACCGGCGCCCCAGCGGGTGGAGCAGGACCACACCGCGCGGAACTTCCGCGTGATCTGGCTGATGCTTGCCGCCACTTTCGTCGTCATCCTCAACGAGACGATCATGGGTGTCGCGTTGCGGGAGCTCATGCTCGACCTGAACGTCGACGCACGCGCGGCACAGTGGCTGACGACCGCGTTCCTGCTGACAATGGCGATCGTCATCCCGATCACCGGATTCCTGCTGCAGCGTTTTCACACCCGCCCCATCTTCATCACGGCGATGAGCCTGTTCTCGGCCGGCACGCTGCTCGCCGCCCTGGCACCCAACTTCGAGGTTCTGCTCGGCGCCCGGGTCGTGCAGGCGTCGGGCACGGCGATCATGATTCCGCTGCTGATGACGACGATCATGACCCTGGTTCCTGTGGCGCAGCGTGGTCGGACCATGGGAAACGTCTCCATCGTCATCTCGGTCGCCCCGGCGATCGGACCCACGGTGTCGGGGATCATCCTCAACGCGCTGTCCTGGCGCTGGATGTTCTGGATTGTGCTGCCGATCGCCCTGGTCATGCTCGTGATCGGCATTCGCCGCGTCGAGAACGTGACCGAACCCGAGCGGGTGCCGCTCGACGTCACCTCGGTCATCCTCTCTGCCTTCGGGTTCGGCGGACTGATCTACGGACTGAGCCGCATCGGCGAGAGCGGACCAGAAGACGCAACGGCGGCGGAGCAGGCCTCAGCGGCGATGCCGATGGTGATCGCGCTCGTCGTGGGCGCGCTCGGCCTGGGCTTGTTCGTCTGGCGGCAGCTCAGGCTGCAGCGCCGTGATCGGGCCCTGCTCGACCTGCGGACGTTCCGCTCATCGAACTTCAGCGCCTCCATCGCGGTCATGGTCGTGAGCATGGCTGCCTTGTTCGGCACGATCATCCTGCTGCCGATCTTCATGCAGCAAGTGCTCGGCCTCGAGCCTGTGCAGGCCGGATTGCTGCTGTTGCCCGGTGGGCTGCTCATGGGTCTGCTCGCCCCGTTCGTCGGGCGCCTCTACGACCGGTTCGGTCCGAAGCCGCTGGTCATCCCCGGGTCGATCATCGTCAGCGCCGCGCTGTGGGGGTTCGCCATGGTGAACGAGTCGACGTCGCCGTACTACCTGCTCGGCGCTCACCTGCTGCTGAGCCTGGGTCTCGCGACCCTGTTCACCCCGCTGTTCACCTCCGCGCTCGGTTCGGTGAACCCGCACCTGTACGCCCACGCTTCCGCGACGGTCGGGACGGTTCAGCAGGTTGCCGGCGCTGCCGGCACCGCCCTGTTCGTCACGATCATGTCGACGATGAGCGCGACTCTGTCGAGCGAGGGCGCCTCGGGCGCGGTCGCCGCTGCTGGGGGAATCCAGACAGCGTTCGTGGGCGGGGCGCTCATCTCGATGCTCGCCATCGTCGGTGCACTCTTCGTGCGCAAGCCGGCCGATGCGCCGGTGGGCATGCCCCCCGCACACTGACATCCGATCGGGACGGATGCCGGCTCGCGGTCTCGCGGGTCGGCATCCGATTTTCACGGAGAACGCAGCGGCCGGTACGTCGCCTGGGTGAAGCCTGCGGGAAGATCTCGGGTGCCGGTCAGTTCGAGCAGCACGTCTCGGTCCAGGCTGCCGAACAGCGGAACGCCGGACCCGATGAGCACCGGCGCGATGCTCACCGTGATGTCGTCGAGCATGCCGGCCCGCAGGAACTGCTGCACAACGGTGCCTCCGTCGACGTAGACGTGCCGTCGGCCTTCACGCTCGAGTGTGGTGAGAGCGTCGTCGACGGTGCGGTGCACGGTGGCGTCTGGCCAGTCCACCGAGTCGAGGGTGGTGCTCAACACGAGCACGCGTTTGCCTGCGTACGGGTACTCGTCAAAAGCCGCGACGATGTCGTAGGTGTTGCGGCCGATCAGCATGGAGTCGACGGCGGCGAAGAAATCGTCGTAGCCGGTGTCACCGAGCTCGGCACCGGCCTCCAGCAGCCAGTCGAGGTTTCCGTCGGTGCGGGCGATGTACCCGTCGAGGCTCATCGCCAGGAACGCGGATGCCGTCAGGCGGGGGGACGTGTCGGTCATGCGCGCACGCTACCACCGGCATCCGACAACGGACAGGGGCGTTTCATCCGTTCGGACGCGGACGGAGGATGCAGAACTCGTTGCCCTCGGGGTCCCGCAGGACCTTCCAGTCGCCTCCGTCGCAGATGTCGTCGGCGAGGGTCGCGGCGAAGCTCAGCGCCTCAGCGATCGCGGCCTCGTAGTAGCGGCCCTGCAGGTCGAGGTGGAGGCGGTTCTTGCCCGCCTTCGCTTCGGGAACCCTGAGGAAATCGAGACGTCCGAGCCGTCGCGCAGCCGCAGTTCGGCGTCACCGCTCTCATCGACGATGACCCGCCCGCCGAGGAGGTTCTGCCAGAACGTCGCGAGGGCCCGAGGGTCGGCGCAATCGAACGCCAGCGCGGCGATGCCGGAGATGGAGGCGCTCATGGCTCCCAGGAGAGCACCGCAGGCCTCAGGGGTCAACAGGTTCAGGAGCGAACTACGCTGGAGGCATGGTTCCCGAATTCGCCCACGAACCCGACGCGCACCGGTACACCCTTCGCCTCGGCGACGAGCTGGTCTGCCACGCCGACTACTCGGTGCGGCCCGGGCAGATCTACTTCACCCACACCTACACGTCGCCTCCGCGGCGCGGAAACGGCCACGCGGCATCCCTCGTCGAATTCGCGGTGAAGGATGTGGCCTCAACCACGGACCTGCGGATCGTGCCGGTCTGTTCCTTCGTCGTGGACTGGTTCCACGACCACCCGGAGTACTCGGGGTTGCTCCGTCGCGGCGCGACCGGGTAGCCGCTGCTGCGCTGAGGCCGGTGCTGTGACGCGGGTGCGCTGGGCCCCACCGGGATCCCGCGCGGGTGTTCCTGCACCGCGCCGGTGAAAAAGCACCCGCGCACTGCCGAAGGACCCGCGCAACTCGCCGGGGCTCGACGCGAAGCGCTCCCGCCCGCCCGCGGTCCGCTCGGTCCCACTGCTGTGCTACTGGGGTCGCCGGGCACGCCGACTCACCGGGACTCGCCGGCCGAGCCGCGGCATCCCGCGCGGGTGTTCCTGCAACCCGCCGGTGAAAAAGCACCCGCGCACTACCGAAAGACCCGCGCAACTCCTCGGGCTCGACGCGGAACGCTCCCGCCCGCGCCGCTCGGACCCGCCGGGCTCGGCTACGCTCACTCGGGCTCGCCGGCACGGCTACGCTCACCCGGGCTCGCCGGCCGTGCCGCGGCTTCCCGCGCGGGTGTTCCAGCACCGCGCCGGTGAAAAAGCACCCGCGCACTGCCGAAGGACCCGCGCAACTCGTCGGGGCTCGACGCGAAGCGCTCTCGCCCGCGCGCGCCGCGCACCGCAGACCGCCCCCTCCCGGCGCAGTGCGGCCGGCTGCGGCTGCGCGCGACCCGGACAGCGGTCAGCGGTCAGCCCGACCGGCTCAGCGCTGGTCGGGCTCGACGAGCGTGATGAACGCGCTCAGCTCGGCGATTCCCCCGGCGGTCACCGGCAGGTAGTCGGTCAGCGCCGGCGAGTAGACGAGGTACGCCGCCCACTTCGCCCGCGAGATCGCGACATTGAGCCGGTTCTTGAGGATGAGGAATCCCATCCCCCTCGGCACCTCGGACGGAGCGGATGCCGCCAGCGTCACGATCGCGATCGCCGCCTCCTGCCCCTGGAACTTGTCGACGGTGCCCACCCGGACGCGGTCGAACCCGGCAGCGGCGAGCGCGTCACGGACGACCGCCACCTGGGCGTTGTAGGGCGACACGACGATGACGTCGTCCTGGACGAGTGGATCGCCGGCGCGGGACTCGGTCGGGTCCGTCCACGCACGCCCCATCGCCGCACGCACGAGATCGACGACGCGGGTCGCCTCTTCCACCGACGAGACGGCGTTGCCGGAGTGCTCGACCGGTTCGATGTGCAGCCCGGGTTCGATTCCGTCGAGAAAGCGGGTGGAGGTGACCTCGTGCGCGTGCAGTTCGCCCTCGTACGACAACCGCGAAACGGGCTCGGTAACGGCCGGATGCATCCGCCGGCTCTCGGCGAGGAAGTAACCGAGGTCGGGCGGCAGCACATCGTGGCCGTCGCTGACCCAGCCGAGCGCGGACGTGTCGATCGGTTCGGGGTGCAGCCCCTGGCTGACCTGCGGCAGCTGCTGCGGATCGCCGAGCAACAGCAGGTTGCGGGCGGCGACACTGGCCGCGATGGTGAACGCGAGCGAGTACTGCCCCGCTTCGTCGACCACGAGAAGGTCGAGCGAGTGCCGCGGGAACCGCGCCTTGTTGCTGAAGTCCCAGGCAGTGCCGCCGAGGACGAAGCCAGTCGCCTCGTTCTCGGCCGCGAACATGAGGTGGCCGTTGGCGTCGAGCGGCGTGAACGGGACCTCTGCGGCATCCGCGCTGCCCTTCTGCACTTTGCCGACCAGCCCCGCGGGAAGGCCCGCCTTCACGACGGCGGCGAGGAGGTTCTCGACCACGGCGTGGGACTGGGCGACGACACCGATCTTCCAGCCGTGGTCGCGCACGAGAGAGGCGATGACGTGGGCGCCCAGGTAGGTCTTACCGGTGCCGGGGGGACCTTGAACGGCAAGGTAGGAGGCGTCGAGGTCGAGGATGCTCGCGATCACGGCCACAACTCGTTCACCGGCGACCGGCATCAGCGCACCGGACCTCGTGCGCGGCGGCGTGCGGCGGAGGATGTCGACAACCGGGTCCTTCGGCCACTCGGGCGCGCGGTCGACGATGGCCTGCGCCCACTCCTCGATCGCCGGTTTCTGCTGCCCGGCAGGCGGCGGCGCCGCCGGGGTCAGCGCGATCGGGAGCGTGTCGAACGGTTCGACTCCGGCCTGCAGGGTCTCCTCGACGAGGGCTCCACGATCGTCGACCTCGAGCACCCGCACCGTGCGGCTCGGCCGTGAGCCGGGGTCGCCGATCGTCGCCTCGAACGGGCCCGGGTGCTCGTAAAGCACGTACGGCCCCGCCTGGTCGCCCGGCTTGACGCTCGAGCCCGGCGCCCACTTGCCGGTGAGCCGGACCCATCGCCGGTCGGTGCGTTGCTTGCCCTCGCGGAACCACGGCCGCTCGACCCGCGCGCCGCCGTCTTCGACCACGAGGACGTCGCGAGTGTCTTCCCAGGTCTGGACATCCTGGATCAGCCGCGCGAAGTGGCCCCACCAGAAGCTCTTCTGCTCACGCTGGTGGTAATCGAGAGCGGCCGCAGCGAACGCCGCTGCGGTCTGGTCGGCGCTGCGCCCGGCGGCGAGGCGATCGCCGGCGAGGGTGAGCAGCGCGTAGCGGAGCGGGGACGGCTCGATCTCGGGCACCGAGTCCTTCGCCTCGTGCAGCGTGCCCGGCAGGATGCCGTTCTCCCGGCCCCGGTCGAGCAGCCAATCCCGCAGGCGCAGCGTGGACACGCAGTCGTACCGGTTGTAGTCAGCGATCTCGTCGAGTTTGTGCTGCCCCTCGGCGGCGTTTCCGTTGGCGAGGAGCTCCCGGGCATCCGCGTACTCGGTGATCGACGCCGCGGCGTTCGTGACGTCTCCGGTGCGCAGTTCGTGGCCCATGTAGAGCGGTTCGAGTTTCTTGATCGAGTAGGAGCGGGAGCCGACGCGCACGCTCCGCTTCACCATCGGGTACAGGTCGACGAGCACGTTGTCGCGGAACAACTGGTCGACCTCGTCTTCACCTTCACCGTGGCGGGCCGCGATCGAGGACAGGTGGGTGCGTTCGTACGACGCGTAATGGTAGATATGCAGATTCGGGAATGCACGCCGCCGCTCGGCGACGTAGTCCAGGAACTGGCGAAGCGCGACGCGTTCCTCGGCGAAGGAATGGGCCCAGAAGGTCGTGAACGCCCCGGCGGTGTCGACCATCCCGAAGAGATAGTCGAGGCCCCACGACCGACCGTCGCCTTCGGTGTAGAGCGGGTCGCCTTCGAAGTCGAAGAAGATGTCACCCGGGTCTGGTTCGGGAAGCGCGGCGAGAATCCCGGCGTTGAAGACCCGCACCGGCGGCGGCGTGCTCGGGCTCAGCTCCGGTGGAGCTTCGAGCTGAAGCGCCGCCTGCAACTTCAGACCGGCGAACGTTGTCGCACCGATGCCGAACTCACTGGCGTCGCCGGTGAAGGCGGCCAGCTCGTCGATGGTGGTGATCCCCTGTGCGGCGAGCCGGGCGCGCTGCGTCACCCGGAGCCCGCCGACGAGGAGGACGTCGCGGCTGGCCTGGATCTCGGCCTCGCAGGTTTCGCACCGGCCGCAGATGGCATAGCGCGAGTCGCCCCAGGCGACGGGAGCGTCGTCGGGGTCGTGGAGCCGTTCGTCGATGATCCGCTTCAACCGCTGTTCGCGCTTGCGATACACGGGAAGGATGTCGCTGACCCGGTGTTCACTCGTCATCCCGTTGCCGAGCAGGAGTTCGACGGTGTCGGCCGGTTCGACGCCAAGATGGCGCAGCTGCTCAACGTACGCGGCCAGTTGCAGCAGCGCGGTGACCTTGGCCGAGCGGGCGAGTTTCGTGTCCTGGACGAGGTACCGCCCGTCGGGTTTCCGCACGATGAAGTCGGCGAAACCGACGAAGCTGCCGTCGAAGAAGGTGGCCTGGAAGACGACATCCGCCCCGCCATCGAACGCGCGCTTCGTCGCCGCGACGGCCTCGGCCAGCGCCTCTCGGGTCAGCTCGTCAGGGCGCTCGATCTCGACGACACCGGCCCCGAACTCCGCCCGGTATGCCTCGAGGACCCGGGCCTCGTGTTCGTCACCGAGCCGACCGGTACGCGCGAGCATGGCGTCGACCACCTCGTCAACCCGCTCGATGCGTCCCAGCTTCGCGTCGAGCTTGCGCAGGAACGCAAACTCACACTTCGAGGCGGTCGTCAGGTCGCTCGCGCTCGTGACGAGCGAAGCGGTCGTGACGAGCGAGCCGGAAGAAACGGGATCGTCGAGGAAGAACACTACAACTCCAATGGTCGGGCACTTCCGAGGCTAGCGGCAGCCACCGACAGGACGGTGACAGCCAACAGGGAAGAGTGCGAACGGTTCGAAATACCCTTCCGGGAGCGCCGCACCGGGCGTACCGTTGAGGCATGAACAACAGCGACAACGCCGTCGCCGAACCGGCCGAAGCGCCCGAAGCACCCCTTCGAAAGCGCCGCGGTCAGCCTGCTGACGGCATCCCAGATGGGTCCGGATCTGACGGACACCCGGACTCCGACGATGACACCGCATCGGGCGGACCTGCCCGCTGAACCCGTTTAGCACAACAGGGGCGGATGCCGCGCCGCTCTATCGCGCGCGCCCCCGGGCCGCGTACGGTGGGGCCATGACTGACAACGAGCAGACCGAACACCCGAAGCCCCGCGACCGTTCGCACCACGACGAAACGAACCGCCCAGGGCAGTCGGCCGAGGGCATCCCTGACGGTTCAGGCACGAACACCACGGCGAACGACGACACCGCCAAGGACACCGCGTCGGGTGGCCCCGCGGACTAGGTCGATCTGGGCTGCGGGGGTCGACTGCCGTCCCGGTTCCTTGAGGGATACGGCGGAGCCGCAGCCCGAAGGATGACAAGATAGAAGGATGTCGACTCCCGCCGCTCCCCTGGTGGATGTCACGGACATCATCCGCCTCGTCGGCAACGCCGCCTTCAATCGCGCCACCGCGTACGCCCGTACCGGCGCCGTCACCACGCTCGACTGGGACGACGAGTCCCGGAGCCTCACCGCCGAAGTGCATGGAACGTCGCCGCGCCCCTACCGCTGCCAGGTCAGCCTGGCCCCGGCCCGCAAGGATTTCAGCCGGCCCACGTCATCGAGCTGCACCTGCCCGATGCACCTCGACTGCAAACACGTTGCCGCGGCCCTTCTCGCCAGCAACGCCCTTGCGGTGAAGAGCATCGCGCTGCCCCCGTCCGGCCTCGGCGAGATCGCGCCCGACTTCCCGACGGATGCCGCCGCGCATGATCGCGCCTGGATCGAACGCCAGATGCACGAGGCCGACTCGTGGTACGAGGGTGAGACCAGCTGGCCGAGCGCTTCCCGGGCTGCGCCGGAACCGGCCGGGCCGCCACTTCCGGCGTGGAAGTCGGCCGTCGGGGCGCTGACCGGCCACCCGACGGCATCCGGGACCCTGCCGACACCGATGGGTCTGCAGTTCGAACTGCGCGAGCAGACGCCCCGGTCGAAGCACCGCTGGAACGGGCCCACCGCCCGCACCGCGAAGTCGACGTCGGATGTCGCCGAATACCGGCTCGGAGTTCGGCCGGTGATCCGCAACGCCAAGGGCAACTGGGTGCGCACGAACGTCGGCTGGAACACGTTCAGCTACCAGGTCAACCGGCTCGGCCTCGACCCGGCCCAGCATCGCTGGTTCAGCCAGTTCGCCGCACTGCACCGGGCCGCCCGCAACGTCTACGCCGTCGGCCAGGACCTCGACTGGCTCTACCTCGACGACTTCAACAGCCCGCTGCTCTGGAACCTTCTCGCCGAGGCGACCTCCCTCGGGATCGAGCTGGTCGGCAGCCGCAAGGACGCCGTCGTCACCATCGGGACCGCCGCCTCGGTCTCCCTTGACGCCACCGCCGACACCGACCTGCACCTCAACGCGACCCTCAGCATCGACGGCGTCCAGCACCCTCCGCAGTCCGCCGGGCTCCTCGGCGACCATGGTGTCTACGCCTACGCGCTCGAGCCGACGGCGCGTTTCATCCTCGCCCCCACGCCCGAACGCCTCACCGATGAACAGAAACGCCTCGTCGGCGCCTCGAGCAACGTCGTCGTTCCGGCCGCGGACATCGACGAGTTCCTCACCGAGTTCTACCCGCGGTTGCGGCACACCATCCCGATCACCTCGACGGATGCCACCGTCGACTTTCCGCCGGTCGTGCCACCGGCCCTCGTGCTCACCGCGATCTTCTCGGCCAAGCACACCCTCGCCCTGGCCTGGGACTGGGAGTACACCGAAGGCACGACGACCACCCGGATGCCGCTCTACGCGACAGCGCACGACTCCAGCCTCCGCGACCTGCAGGTCGAGCACGCCATCGCCGAACGGGCGCGCGCCATCACGCCGCTGGAATCGCAAACCCTGGTCGGGCTCGACGCCGCCGAGTTCACAGACAAGATCCTGCCGGGCATCGAGGCGACCGAGGGCGTGCGGGTCGACGTCACCGGCATCCGCCCCGACTACCGCGAACTGACCGAGGCGCCGAAGCTCAAGATCACGACGGTGGAGACCGACCAGCGTGACTGGTTCGACCTCGGCGTCGTCGTGACGATCGAGGGCCAGAAGATTCCGTTCGGCCCCCTGTTCAAAGCTCTGTCGAAGGGCCAGACCAAGCTGCTTCTCGTCGACAACAGCTACCTGTCACTCGAGCACCCCGCGTTCGAACAACTGCACGACCTGATCGAGGAGGCCCGATCCCTCGCCGAGTGGGACACCGGCATGCGGATCAGCCGTTACCAGTCGAGCCTCTGGGAGGACCTCGAGGATCTCGCAGACGAATCCGAACAGGCGGCGTCCTGGCAGGCGACCGTGAGCGGCCTGCGCGAGCTCACCACGGTCGAGCAGACCCCGCTGCCCTCCGGCATCCAGGCGACCCTCCGCCCGTACCAGCTCGACGGTTTCGCGTGGCTCGCGTTCCTCTGGAAGCACCAGCTCGGCGGCATCCTCGCCGACGACATGGGGCTCGGTAAGACCCTGCAGACCCTCGCGCTGATGGCACACGCGAAGGACGCGACCGCCCCGGAGAAGCGACGGCCGTTCCTCGTCGTCGCCCCGACATCCGTCGTCTCGAACTGGCAGATCGAAGCGCACCGCTTCGCCCCCGACCTCGACGTGCGCACCATCACCGCCACCCGGGCGAAGAGCGGGCCGGTCATCGACGTCGGCAGCGCGGATGTCATCATCACCTCGTACACGCTGTTCCGGCTCGATTTCGACGCCTACGCCGACCACGAGTGGGCTGGGCTGATCCTCGACGAAGCCCAGTTCGTGAAGAACCGCACGGCTAAGGTGCACCAGTCCGTCCGAGACCTGAATGTGCCGTTCAAACTCGCCATCACGGGCACCCCGATGGAGAACAACCTGCTCGAACTGTGGTCGCTGTTCGCGGTCGTGGCGCCCGGCTTGTTCCCGTCGGCGCGCCGGTTCCTCGACGAATACGCCAAACCGATCGAGGGCGGCGACCGGCCGGAGCTCCTCACCCGGCTGCGGCGTCGCATCCGCCCGCTGATGATGCGTCGCACCAAGGAACTCGTTGCCACCGACCTGCCCGCGAAGCAGGAGCAGGTGCTCACCATCGACCTCAACCCGAAACACAAGAAGCTCTACGACACGTTCCTGCAGCGCGAACGGCAGAAGCTGCTCGGCCTGCTCGACGACATGGACAAGAACCGGTTCATCGTGTTCCGCTCGCTCACCCTGTTGCGGATGCTCAGCCTCGACGCCTCGCTCGTCGACGAGTCGTACGCCCACGTGCCGTCGTCGAAACTCGACGCCCTGTTCGAGCAGCTCGAGGATGTGCTCGCCGAGGGCCACCGCGCGCTGATCTTCAGCCAGTTCACGTCGTTCCTGGGCAAGGCGGCCGCGCGGCTCGACGCCGAGGGCATCCCGTACGCGTACCTCGACGGGTCGACGACGAGACGGGCGGATGTCATCAGGAAGTTCAAGGACGGCGTCGCCCCGATCTTCCTCATCAGCCTCAAGGCGGGCGGGTTCGGCCTCAACCTCACCGAGGCGGACTACGTGTTCCTGCTCGACCCATGGTGGAACCCGGCCACCGAGGCGCAGGCCGTCGACCGCACCCACCGGATCGGGCAGACGAAGAACGTCATGGTCTACCGGATGGTCGCCAACGGCACCATCGAAGAGAAGGTGATGGCGCTGAAGGCACAGAAGGCGAAGCTGTTCAACGCGGTGATGGACGACGACGCCGTGTTCAGTTCCGCCCTGACCGCGGACGACATCCGCGGGCTTCTCGAAGAACCCGAATCCCCGTCGGTGATCGAGAGCGTCACCGCGGAGTACGCGGCGGCGGATGCCGAGAAACGGTCACGCTGGTCGGCAGCCGACTGAGCACCCTCGTCGGGGTACAGACAGCAGCCTTACTTGTACCTACACTGTACGGATGACTACGGGACCAGCACGCACGCGATCGGACGACCGCGGCCACGACGAGTTCGGGCTGGACTACGACCCGACTCTCGCTGGCGAGTCGAGTTTTGGCCCTGAGGACTTCCCCCGGATGTGAGCTTGCCGGTCAGGCGCGTTCCGCCACACTCGCCAGCCCGTCGAGCATCGAACGCCACATCCCGGTCGAGTGTTCCGCGGCCTCTGCTGTCGGGTTGTTGTCCTGGGTCAGCGTCACATGGGTGCCGGATGCCGTCGGCGTGAGCCGGTATTCGAGCTGGTGGTAGTTCTCGGGCACATCCTCCTGCCCGGTCAGCGGGCTGAAGTGCGTCAGGCGCAGGATGTGACCCGGTTCGATCTCGAGGATCTCACCGTGGTCTTCATACGCCTTGCCCTCCCACTCCCCGGACCAGCTGATGCGGTCGCCGACGCGCCAGGTGGACTCGATCCGGGCCCCGAACATGATCTCGGGGTTCGGGCCCGGGTCGGTGAGGACGTCCCACACCGTCTCAGGCGGTGCGGCGATGTCGCGTTCGGCGCGGGCGATGTGATCGGTCATGGTTCGAGGGTGCTCCACGGCTCGACTGCCCGCAAGGGGCATCGAGATGGCAGTAGTGGCCCGAAAAGCGAGCGTTTTGGGCCACTACTGGCATCTCATCCAGTCGGTCGCAGGGCCGCACGAAGCTATCGGCGGCAACCGCCCAACCGACAGAATGGTGGTCACGCCGCATCGACGCGCGCCGAAAGGATGCCATGACCACCATCGCGATCATCGGCGCCGGATACATGGGGCGCACACATGCGGCGGCCTGGGCTGCGCTCGGGCATGGCGACGGCATCCGTTACATCTGCAGTCGGCGGGAGGGGTCGGGGTTCGCCGAGGCGCCGGCCGCGCGGGTGGTCACCGACCTCGCCTCCGTCCTCGCCGACCCGGAGGTCGACATCGTGTCGGTCTGCACCCCCACGACCACGCACCGCGACATCGCCGTCCGCGCGCTGAACGCCGGCAAACACGTGCTGCTCGAGAAGCCCATCGCCCTCACCATCGCCGATGCCCTCGCGATCTCGGCGGCGGCATCCGCGAGCAGCAGAACCTTCATGGTCGCGCATGTCGTCCGCTTCTTCGAGGGTTACCGGCGCGCCCGCGAGGACGTCGAGGCCGGCCGGATCGGCACGGTCCTCTCAGCCCGCGCCCGGCGGCTGATCACGAAACCGGACTCCGCGTGGTGGTACGACGACGAGAAGTCCGGCGGCGTCGTGGTCGACGTCGGCATCCATGACTTCGACCAGATGAATCTGTTCCTCGGCCCGCCGGTCGCCGTGACGAGCACGGCGAACGACCCACTCGGCCCGATCGAGACGACGATCGACTACCGCTCGGGAGCAATCGGGCAGGTCCTCACCTTCGCCGGCGTCCCGGCGGGAGCACCGTTCACGACCTCGCTCAACCTCGTCGGGACCGCTGGGCTCCTCGATTACGAATTCTCGGCGGATGCCCCGACAGCGGCGGGCGGGACCTCCGGCGTCAATGCGTACCGGCTCGCCACCGCGAACGGGGCCAGCAGCACGACGCTCGCGCCGCTCGACCCGTATCGGCGGCAGGCGGAGTATTTTCTCGAGTGTGTGCGGACCGCGACCGATCCGGGCTTCAGCCCGACGGCATCCGCGGTCCGCGCCCTGGAGGTCGCGCTGGCAGCTCGCCAGTCGCTCATCAGCGGCGAAACCGTGCCGCTCGAGGAACGAGCCTGAGCGTTCCCGTCCACCGCACATCGCGCAACCCGAAAGGACCCACGGTGACATCGATCCGCCGAGGCACCCTGACCCTGCCGACCTCGTTGTGGGGGCCGGCGAATCCGCTGCCGAACATCTTCGGCAGCGGCGACATCCACGCGGAATCGGGGTTCGAGGATGCCGAGAACATCGACGGGGAGGGCGTCGACGAGCGACGGAGCCGGGCTCAGACCGCGCTGCCCTACCTCGACCAGGACGGGTACCTCGCCCGTGAGCAGCTGCAGGAGCATGCCACCATCGTGCTCGAGAACGAGCACCTGACGGCGACATTCCTGCCGGGGCTCGGCGGGCGGCTCTGGTCGCTTCTCGACCGTGCGACCGACCGGGAACTGCTGCACCAGAACGAGGCGATCCGGTTCCGCAACCTCGCCCTCCGCAACGCCTGGTTCGCCGGCGGGGTGGAGTGGAACATCGGCATGATCGGGCACTCCCCGTTCACCAGTTCGCCCGTCCACGCCGCAGCGCTCAGCGGCCCGAACGGCGAGGTGGGGCTCCGGTTCTTCGAATTCGAGCGCATCCGCTCCGTCAGCTTCCGCGTCGACGCGTGGCTGCCCGACGACTCGCGTGAGCTGTTCATCCGCGGGACGATTCTCAACGATTCATCCCGCGCGACGCCGATGTACTGGTGGTCGAACACGGCCGTTCCCCAGCAGGATTCGACGCGCGTGCTCGCCCCGGCGGCATCCGCATGGAGGTACGGGCACGAGCGCGTGCTCAGTTCGGTTCCGGTTCCGGTCGTGGACGGCGTCGACATCACCTGGCCGGCCCGGACCTCGAACACCGTCGACTACTTCTTCGACACGGCAGGCACGCGGATGCCGTGGGTCGCCGCGGTGGACGGCACCGGTTTCGGTCTCGTGCAGGCGTCGACGGCAAACCTGCCTGGACGCAAACTGTTCGCCTGGGGTCAGGACCGGGGCGGGCGGCACTGGCAGCAGTGGGTGTCGGGGGCGGGCTCGTACTGTGAGATCCAGGCAGGGCTGGCGCGGACCCAGCTCGAATACCTGCGGATGCCGGCCGACACCGAGTGGTCGTGGGTCGAGGTGTATGGGGCACTGCAGCTCGACGTCGCGGTGGCCCACTCGGAGGATTGGGCGGCGGCGACCGCCGGTGTCGCCGAGAACCTTGCCGGCCGGGGCGTTGAGGAGCGGCTCACGGCCCTCCACGGTCGGGACCAGTCCGATGAGTTGCTCGTCGAGATCATCCCGGGCGGGTCCGGCTGGGGCGCGGTCGAGAACGAGTTGCGCCGGCATGAGGGCCGCGACCCGATCGACCCGCGCACGCCGTTCCCGGCGGACGCTGTCGGCCCGGACGAGCAGTACTGGTTGCGCCTGCTGGCCGGCGAGCCCGCAAGCGCTGCCGAACTCGACCCGTCACAACCGCCCCGCTCGTACCAGATCGACCCGCGCTGGGTGCCGTTGCTCCGGCGGCGGGACGACTGGCTCGCTCTGCTCCACCTCGGGGTGATCGCGGCCGCGTCAGGGTCGTTCGCCGAAGCCGGCGAGTTGTGGCAGGCATCCGTCGACCGCACACCCAACGCGTGGGCGCTGCGGAACCTGGGTGCGCTGGCCGCGGACCGCGGCAATTGCGCTGAGGCCGTCGGCTCTTACCGTTCGGCGCGTGAACTGGCGCCGGACCTGCTCCCGCTGACCCGGGAGCTGCTCTCGGTTTTGCACCGCGACGGGCAGGCCGCGGAGGCTCTGGCGGTGATCGAGTCCCTTCCGTCCAGGCAGCGCGAGGACGGGCGAGTTCTTCTCGCCGGGGCGCGCGCCGCGTTGGCGACCGGGGATGTCGACCGGTGCCGCAGCATCCTCGACCGCAAGCTCGTGATCCTCGACCTGCGGGAGGGTGACTCGCTGCTCGAGGACGTGTGGAACGAGTACCAGGCGGCGGTCGGGTCTGCCGACCCGCTGCCGACGGAGTACGACTACCGGATGTGACCCTCGCACCCCCCGCGAGTTGCTGCAGATGAGGGTGTTCACCCGCCGGCGCACCCCCGCATTGTCAGCAATTCGCGGTCGATTCTCATACATGAGTGTCACGATTCAGGAATGACGGTCACGACGACATCCGTAACGCTGGCGCACCAGCTGCGTGCCGCCGGGCTCGGCTGGATTCCCGAGTCGGGCGACCAGTTCTGCCTGGACACCACCGAGTTCGAGGGTGAAGTGTTCACGGTCAGCGACATGACGATCGAACCGCACGACTACGACACCGGGACGATCTTGGGTTTCAACGGCACGACCGAGTGGGCGCTGGATTCCGTCGCCCTGGAGAAGACGCTATGGCTGCCGCGGGAGGATCAACTCCGTGAGCTTCTCGGTTCGACGTTCAGTTTTCTGCTGCGCGTCGACGAGATGTGGGTGGTCGAGATCGACCGCGGCGGGCACAAGCTGCGTTTCGACGCCGCAACGGCTCCGGATGCCTACGCGCTCGCCGTACTCGGGGTGCTCAGCGCGCAGACCGCCTGACCCGGAGCTCGGCCCGCTCGCTGGAGGAGCGCAGCGACGACGCCGAGGCCCCGCACGCTCGACGCGCAGGGCGCACGCTTCGGTCGCTGGCGCTCCCTCAAGCGAGCGGAGTGTGGCGAACTCCCAGCCCTACGCAGCCACCCGCGCCTCGACCGGCCGACGCTCGACGAGCAGCTCGTCGCCCCCGACCGACACCGCGATCGACGACCCGGCGTCGAACTCTGCGTCGACCATGAGCCCGGCAATGCGGTCTTCGACCTCGCGCTGGATCACCCGGCGCAGCGGACGGGCACCGTACTCGGGTTCGTAGCCGCGGGTCGCGATCCAGTCGACGGCATCATCGGTCGCGCTGAACTCGACGCCCTGGGCGCCGAGCCGTGCGGCCGTGCGCGCGAGCAAGAGCCGGACGATGTCGTGCAGCTGCGACTGTTCCAGCTTGCCGAACAGCACCACCTCGTCGATCCTGTTGAGGAACTCGGGACGCATCGCCTCACGCAGCTTGCCCATCACCCGGTCGCGAAGCGCCTTCTCCGAACCGAAGCCGCTGCCGTCAGCGGAGTCCGCGACGAAGCCGAGCGCACCGCTCCGGCTGGCGAGGAACTCCGAGCCGATGTTCGAGGTCATGATGACCACCGTGTTGCGGAAGTCGACCGTGCGGCCCTGGCCGTCGGTCAGGCGACCGTCGTCGAGCACCTGCAGCAGCAGGTTGAACACGTCGGGGTGTGCCTTCTCGATCTCGTCGAGCAGGATCACCGAGTACGGGTTGCGGCGCACGCGCTCGGTCAGCTGACCGGCTTCGTCGTAGCCGACGTATCCGGGAGGGGCACCGACGAGCCGCGACACCGTGTGCCGTTCGCCGAATTCGCTCATGTCGAACCGAAGCATGGCGCTCTCGTCACCGAACAGCGACGCGGCCAGAGCCTTGGCGAGTTCGGTCTTGCCGACACCGGTCGGGCCGAGGAACAGGAAGCTGCCGACCGGCCGGTTCGGGTCGCCCATGCCGGTGCGGTTGCGACGCACAGCCTTCGCGATCGATTCGACGGCGTCGTTCTGCCCGATCACCCGCTCATGCAGTTCGGACTCCAGCGAGCCGAGCCGTTCCCGGTCGCCCTGGGTCAGCCGGGTGGCGGGGATGCCGGTGGCCCGCGAGATGATCTCAGCGATCTCCGCTTCACCGACGACGGCAGGAACCGAAGCGGATGCCGCGGCATCCGCTGACGCTCGATCCGTCGACTCGGCGGCGGCGATCTGCAGGGTCAGCACCTCGATCTCGTCTCGCAGCCGGGACGCTTCTTCGTAGTGCTCGGCCGCGACCGCCTCGTCCTTTGACGCCTCGAGCGTGGCGACGTGGTCGCGGATCGCCGTGGTGTCGACCTTGGGAGCCTTTCGGAGGCGCAGCCGTGCGCCGGCCTGGTCGATCAGGTCGATGGCCTTGTCGGGCAGGAACCGGTCGGTCACATACCGGGCGGACAGGTCGACGGCGGCGCGGAGGGCCTCGTCGGTGTAGCTGACGTCGTGGAACTCCTCGTAGCGCGGGCGGAGCCCACGCAGGATGGTCTCGGCGTCGGCGACGCTCGGCTCGTTCACGTGCACCGGCTGGAACCGGCGTTCGAGGGCGGCATCCTTCTCGATGCGGCGGTACTCCTTGAGCGTCGTCGCGCCGACGACGTGCAACTCGCCGCGGGCGAGGCGGGGCTTGAGGATGTTGCCGGCGTCCATGCCGCCGCTGTCGCCACCGCCGCCGGCACCGACGACGGTGTGCAGTTCGTCAACGAAGATGATCAGCTCACCCTGGTGCGCCGAGATCTCGTCGAGCAGCTTGGTCAGGCGCTCCTCGAAGTCGCCGCGGTACCGGGTGCCGCCGACCATCGAGGCGAGGTCGAGGCTGATCACGCGCTTGTCGCGCAGCAGTTGCGGCACGTCGTTGTCGACGATGGCCTGGGCAAGCCCTTCGACGACGGCGGTTTTGCCGACGCCGGCCTCACCGATCAGCACCGGGTTGTTCTTGTGTCGCCGCGAGAGGATCTCGATCGTCTGTGCGATCTCGTCGGTGCGGCCGATCACCGGGTCGAGTTTGCCGTCGCGAGCCAGCGCGGTGAGGTCGGTGCCGAACTGGTCGAGCAGCGGGGTGGCGGATGCCGTCGGCTGGCCGGGTGCATCGGCGTGATGGGCGCGGGCGGATTCGTATCCTGCCTGCAGCGACTCCGGGGTGATGCCGAACTGGCCGAGCAGCTGGCCCGCGGGCATCTCCTGGTTGGCCACGAACGCGAAGAAGAGGTGCTCGGGGTCGATGTAGGTCGAGCCGAACGCCCGGGCGACCTGGTACGCCTCAAGCAGGGCACGCTGCGTCGACGATGTGATCGAGGCGGACTGCACTTGGCGATCCGCCTTCTCCGGGAGCCGTTGTTCGACGGCTTCGGCGAGCGCTGCGGGGTCGGTGCCCAGCGAGCGGAGGGCGTCGGCGACCGGTGGCTTCTCGACGAGCACACGGAGGACGTGCAGCGCATCGACCTCGGAGTGGCCGTGTTCGACCGCGAAGCGCGCGGCGTCGGCCAGCACCTCCTGGGTGCGGCGGCTCAGCAGCCGGGTGATGTCGACCGTGCGCCCGGACTGGGCAGCGCGCTGCCCTTGCAGGTAGCGGGCGAGGAATTCGTCGAACGATTCGCTTTCTGAACCGGCCGGACCGAAGAATGTGGGCATGTGTCCTCCTGGAACTTGAGTGCCTTCGACTCAACTCAACGGCAGCACCAGATCGGGTATTCCCACCCGCTTCAAAAACTTGAGTCGCTCCGACTCAAGTCATCCTGTGGCCCTGTCCGGACTCGCGGCGCGCGCCGGGTCACCCACTCCGGACCAAAACACCCGGCGCGCCGGATGCTTCGGTCCGAAGCGGATGACCAGACGTTGTGCCAGGGCGCCGGCTCAGTCCACCGGCAGCAGCGTCGGGCGCTTCGGCTCCCGCCCGTCACCGGAGGAACGCCCGGTGACCCGGCGCCCGATCCACGGCAGCACGAACTCGCGGTAGTACGCGGCAGTGTTGCGGGAACGCGGCCCGGCACCGGCGGCAGCGACCTCCTCCACGCCCCACTCCTCGGGCACCGGCACGCCCAGCCCGGTGAGCACGTTCGACGCGACGCGGGCGTGCCCGAGGGCGTTGAGGTGCAGCTTATCGACCGACCAGTAACGGATGTCGGTGAGCGTCTCGTCTGCCCAGTTGTTGACCAGGGTGACGGGAGTGTCGCGCAGCGCGGTGAGCACGGCATCCGCCAGCAGGTCGCCACGCTTCTGCATCAAGCCGCCCATCGGCAGGTGCCGCGACGGGTTCGCGCCGGCGAGCACGACGATGTGGAGCCCCGGCGTCTCGAGCGCGCGGTGCACGAGCTTCACTGTCTCGTCGACGACCCAGCTGATCGCGACTCTCGGCCGCATGATGTCGTTGCCGCCCCCGTTGAACGTGAGCAGGTCGGGGTTCAGGGCGAGGGCCGGCTCGAGCTGTTCGGCGATGATCGGGCCGAGCTTGCGGCCGCGGATGGCGAGGTTGGCGTACCCGATCTGTTCGTCGGCTGAGGCCTGCAGCCCCAGGGCGACGAAATCCGCCCAGCCGCGCACCCGCCCGTCGGGCAGCTCGTCGCCGACGCCCTCGGTGAAGCTGTCGCCGAGCGCGACGTAGCGGGAGAAAGGTGCGGTCATATCGTGGTCACTCCGAACGGATGCCGCCGGTGAGCCGGGTGCGCAGCGGGCAGCATCCTCCATTATGGGTTGCCGTCCTGTGGATGCTGCTGAGCGGCATCCGCCCCCCACTTGAGGTTCTTGTCGAACGGGGCCGATGGGTCTAATGTGCGGGGCAGACGCTCGATGTGCGGTTGTAGGGGACGCGCATCACCCGCCTGGCCACGCAACCCGACGTGCAGGGAGCACCCCATGCGTATTGCCAAGTCGTTTGCAGCAGGGGCGGCTGGCGCTGCCCTCGTGCTTTCACTCGCCGCCATCCCGGCCCTCTCGCAGGGGCCGAAGCCAGCGGTCGCGGAACTCGCCGCGACTCCGGACGCCGTGCACTTCACGGCGTCCGGGGACTTCGGCACCAACCAGAGCGCATCCGACGTTCTGAACGAGATCAAGGCGATCGGGCCGGACTTCCACGTCGCCCTCGGCGACCTGTCGTACGGCGAGCCCGGCACCGAGCAATCCTGGTGCGACTTCGTCACGTCGCGGGTGGGAGCAGGGTTCCCGTTCGAACTGCTCACGGGCAACCATGAGAGCAACGGTGAAGACGGCGCCATCAACAACTTCTCCGCCTGCCTGCCCAACCAGCTGCCCGGGGTCATCGGAACGTACGGTCAGCAGTACTACGTCGACGTTCCGCAGGTGAACCCGCTCGTGCGCTACATCGGCATCTCGCCGAACCTGACCTTCCCGGACGGCATCTGGTCCTACGCGGCGGGCACACCCCGGTACCAGTGGACCGAATCCGCCATCGACAGCGCCCGCGCGGCGAACATTCCCTGGGTCGTCGTCGCGATGCACAAACCATGCCTGTCGATCGGCATGTACACCTGCGAAGTCGGCCCCGCCATCGCGAACCTGCTCGTGTCGAAGAAGGTCGACCTCGTCCTCAGCGGGCATGAGCATCTCTACGGGCGCACTCACCAGCTGGCGCATTCCACGGCCTGCACGGCGGTCAACCCGGGCAGCTACAACCCGGCCTGCGTCGCGGATGCCGACAACGCGATGAGCAAAGGCGCCGGCACGGTCTTCGGCATCGTCGGCACCGGCGGGCAGGTTCTCCGGAACGTGAACCTGACCGACACCGAAACCAACTACTTCGCCTCCAGTTCGGGGCTCAACAAGAATCCGGCGTACGGAAACATCGACGTCCAGGCCACGCCGGGAAGCCTGACCGCGCGATTCGCGCCGATTCCCGGGGCGAGCTTCACCGACCAGTTCACGATCACGGCGGGAGCGCCGCCGGCGAACACGCCGCCGACGGCATCCTTCACGGCGTCGTGCAGCAACCTCGACTGCGCCGTTGACGGCCGGGCGTCGACGGATCCGGACGGGTCGATCGCCGGGTACGCCTGGGCTTTCGGCGACGGCGGAACCGCGACCGGCGCGCAGGCGAGCCACACCTACGCCACCGCAGGCAGCAAGACGATCAGCCTCACCGTCACCGACAACCTGGGCGCGACGGCGACGACGACCCGGACCGTCACCGTGACGAGTCCCCCGCCGGCGGGCTCGTTGGCAGCCGACACTTTCAACCGGACGGTGACGAACGGCTTCGGCACCGCGGATTCCGGCGGGGCGTGGACGACGTCCGGCTCGGCGACCGCGTTCTCGGTAAGTGCGGGGGCCGGACGGATCCGCTTCGCGACGCCCGGCGTCACCAACGCGGCCTACCTCAACGCGGTCTCGTCGAACGCCACCGACCTGACCTTCCGGGTCAGCAGCGACAAGGCGGCATCCGGGAGCGGCACCTACGTGACGGCTGTCGGACGGCGGGTCGGCTCGACCGCCGCGTACCAGGCGAAGATGGTGATGCGGTCAGACGGGCGCGCCACCATCGCACTCGAACGCACCGCCGGAACGGCCGTGACGGTGATCGCGCCTGGGATCCTCGTTCCCGGCCTGACCATCGCCGCCGGTGACAGCGTGACCGTGCGGATGTCGACGGTGGGGGTGTCTCCGACCACCGTGCAGGCAAAGGTCTGGAAGACCGGAACGCCGGAGCCATCCGCGTGGCACCGCACCATGACCGACAGCACCGCGGCGCTGCAGGTCGCCGGTTCGGTCGGGGTGAGCGTCTACCTGTCCAGTTCGTCGACGACCGCGCCGGTCGTCGTGTCGATCGACGACCTGGTCGCTGTGCGGCCCTGAGCGATCAGGCGCCCGCCACAATCCGCTCGAGTTCGGGGCCGAGCCCGATGTCGACCACCACGAGCCGGCCCACGTAATCGGCGGCAGGCGCGATGAGCAGCCCCGTTTTGCACGCGCCGAACGTCACGGTCACGTCGGCCGGCAGCACGGTCGGGTCAGGAACCGATCCGTCGTCCGGATGAACCCCACTGGGCAGATCGACGGCGACGACGATCGGCGGATGCTCCCCCGCCAGCACCGTCCGGATCGCAGCGACGATCTCCCGCGCGCGACCCCGCAACGCCGTGCTGGCGCTCGTTCCGGTGCCGAGGATGCCGTCGACGATCACATCGCAGTCCCGGGCGACGGTCGCCGTATCCTCCGTCGCAATGTCGGCTGACAGCATCCGCGCACCCGCGTCGACAGCAGCCGCGCGTCCCTCGTCGTGCAGGCGGTCGGAGGTGGGCAGAACGGTGACGGCGCTGCCGAGGGAGGCCAGTTCGGCGCCGGCGAAGAGGGCGTCGCCGCCGTTGTTGCCCGGGCCGACGAGCAGCAGCACGCTGCCGGGTCGGTCGGCGGGAAGCAGCAGGCGGATCTCGCGCGCAAGAGCTGCCGCCGCCCGCGCCATCAGCGGGACGCCCGCGGCGAGCAGCGGCGCTTCGGCGGCACGGACCTGCGCTGCGGTGTACGCCTCCATCAGTGTGGGCTGAGGTCGCGCCAGTTTTCCGGCACCCGGCCTTCCGGCCCCGGCGACGGCTGGTCGGGCGGGCGACTGCGCGGTTCGGCCAGCTTCGGGCCGAAGAACCGCAGCTTCTTGCGGTAGTTCCAGAACCAGTCCTCGCCGGGTTCGAAGCTCTGCACGATCGGATGCCCCGTTTCGGCGTAGTGTTCGGACGCGTGTTTCGACGGGGAACTGTCACAGCATCCGATGTGGCCACACTGGGCGCAGCGCCGCAGGTGCACCCACCACCCGTCGACCGCCTCACAATCGAGGCAGACGGTGGCGACCGGCTTCACGCTCGGGTCGATTCCCTCGATGTCGAACATGCTGGGAGCATACTCCCGGCCGCCCACTCGCCACGAGATGCCAAAAGAGGTTGTCTATGCGCCCTGACGGGCGGCATCCGCGACCCTTTTAGGTATCGCGCGGAACTCAGAGCCGCGCGTACTTGGCCCGCGCGAAGCAGTAAACGCCGTAGGCGATGAGGCCGAGAGCGACGAGCGCGAGAATGAAGACGCCGAACGGCAGAGCGGCCAGCGTTTTGAGAGCGCCGTCCAGGCCGGTGGCTTCGCTGGGGTCGTGGGTGAATGCGGCGACGCAGAACAGGATGCCGACGACGCCGATCGCGATGCCCTTGGCGATGTAGCCGACCATACCCAGCGTCTTGACCGTGCGGCCTGTGGTACCGGCGGGGAGAGTGATGTCCTCAAGGAACTTCTTCTTGGCGCCCTTGATGACGAAGTAGACGCCGATGCCGATGACACCGAGTCCGAGAAGTACGACGAGGAACACTCCACCGGGCGACGCAAGCAGCTGGGCGGTGATCCCCTGAGACTGGCTCGAGCTGTCGGTGCTGCCTCCCATGGCGACGCTTGCGGCCGAGATGCCGATCGCCAGGTATGCGATGGCTTTGCCACCCTCCTTGCCCCGGTCGACCCAGGCGTCCTTGTCGTTTCCGCGGACCAGGAACGTCTCGAGCACCTGGAACAGCCCCAGGGCGAACATGCCGATGGCGACGACCCAGAGCAGGAATGTTCCGCCGGGGGTGGCCGCGAGTCCGGCCAGCGCACCGCCCTGGTCGGCCTGGCCGCCGGAGCCGAAAGCCACGCCGAGGGCGATGCCGCCGATGAGGATGTGGAGGAGGCCGTTGACGGCGTGTCCAACACGGGCCATGAGCTGGAACGTGGGGTTGTCCTGCAGACGAGAGGCGGCCGATCGAGCGGATGCCGGGGAGGATGCGTGTGACATGGATTCACAGTAGAGCCGCGCGGCCAGGCGCGGCAGGTTTTTCATTACCCCTTGCGCAGATGAGGCCCGTCGTGCTCATTCGGTGATTTACGCCGCACTCTTCCCGCCGACGGGGCCGGAGGGGTAGGGTCTGGCACATCGTGCCGGTTCAATGAGAACCCGTCACGTTTCACTTCCCATGAAGGAGTAATGAATGTTTGAAAGACGAAGGGCACACATCGGCGTCGGGGCGACGATCGCCGCAGGCGCGATGATCATTGCCGGCGTGACCGGGCCGGCACAGGCCGCCATCCCTGTGGACTCGCAGGCGCTGCGGGACGCCGTGTCAGCAGAAGGCATCATTGAACACCTCGAGGCCTTCCAGGCCATCGCCGAGGCGAACGCCAACAATAGGGCCGCGGGGACTTCCGGCCACGTGGCATCCGCCGAATATGTGGAGAGCCAACTGCAGGCCGCCGGTTACGACACCTGGCGTCAGGAATTCAGCTATGACAAGACCATCGTGGACACCGCCGTGCTGGCCCAGACCGCACCGGGAGATGTGACCTACGAGTACGGCGTCGACTACATCGAAATGGACTTCGCCTCCGAGGACGACGTGACGGCCGCGGTGACCGCCGTCGACATCAACCTCGAAGGCGACCGGGCATCGACGAGCGGATGTGAGGACGAAGACTTCGCCGCATTCCCGTCCGGGAACATCGCCCTGATCCAGCGCGGAACCTGCACCTTCCGCGAGAAGGCCGAGAACGCGCTGCAGGCCGGTGCGACCGGCGTGATCATCTTCAACCAGGGCAACGTCTCTGAAACCGAAGACCGCGAAGGGCTTCTCTTCGGAACGCTCGACCCGCCGATCTTCCCGCTCCCGGTCGTGGGCGCCACATTCGCGCTGGGTGCCGAACTCGCCGCCATCGAGGGGCTCACCATGCGCCTCGCGTTCGAGGCCCACACCGAAACGGTGAACACGTTCAACGTTCTTGCTGACAGCGAAGGACGCACCGATCGCACGGTCGTCGTCGGCGGCCACCTCGACAGCGTGCTCGAAGGCCCCGGCATCAATGACAACGGATCGGGAACCGCCGCGATCCTGGAAACAGCGATCCAGATGGCCGAACTGGGCATCGAGCCGGTGAACCGGGTGCGCTTCGCGTTCTGGAGCGGTGAAGAAGACGGCCTGATCGGCTCCGACTACTACGTCGCGCAGCTGACCAAGAAGGAGATCAAGGATCACGCCGTGAACCTGAACTTCGACATGGTCGGCTCGCCGAACGCTGTGCGTTTCGTCTATGACGGCGACGGCGACGCCTTCGGAACCAAGGGCCCGACGGGCTCGAGCGTGGTCGAAGAAGTCTTCGTCGAGTACTTCGCGTCGCAGGGTCTGGCCAGTGAGCCGACCGCCTTCGACGGACGTTCGGACTACTTCGGCTTCATCGAGAACGGCATCCCGGCCGGCGGCCTGTTCTCCGGCGCCGAAGACATCAAGAGCGCCGAGCAGGCGGCCATTTACGGCGGAACCGCGGGCGCTCCATACGACCCGTGTTACCACCAGGCCTGCGACGACATCACGAACATCGACCCGGTCGTGCTCGAACAGATGGCGGATGCCATCGCGCACGCGACCCTGACGTTCGCGATGACCAGCTCCGCAATCCCGGGAACGGGCAAGGGCAAGGCCGTTGGCACGACCGACCTGCAGTTCAAGGGCAACAAGGCGCTGAAGTAACACTGCTCCACGAAGAAGCGGCCCTCACCGTCAGGTGGGGGCCGCTTCTTCGTGGAGGTTCGGTTCTCAGCCGGCGAGAAGCTTCGCCTTCTGCACCTCGAACTCCGCATCGGTGAGCACTCCCTGCGCTTTCAGCTCACCCAGTTTCTGAAGTTGTTCCAGCGGGTCGGCGGCCGCAGGCGCTGGTGCGTCGTAGGCCGGCTGCGCGTATGCCTGCTGAGCGTAAGCCTCCTGCTGCGCCTGGTCTTCCTGCGAAGCCCATCGCGCCTGTTGACGGCGCTGCACCCGACCACTCACTGCCGTCGCTGTGCCGGCGACAACCGCCGTGCGAGCTACTCCTCGTAACAGTCCCATGTCTGTTTCTCCTCAGTTCCTTGCTGCGGCTTCGGCCGCGTCGAGCGCGTCCATGATGTCCTGTGCCGGGATGCGGGCACTGGCGATCACGTCACCACCGGCTTCCCGCGCGGCGGCGACGAACGGGATGGCCCAGATGTTCTCGTAGATGAGAAGTGCGGCCACCGTGCCCGGGTTCATCGCGTCAGCGGCCTGGGCGATGTCGTCTTCGTCGAGCAGGCCCGATTGCACCGACGCCAGCGCGTCGAAGCCTTCAAGCCCGGCGCCCTCGCTCTCCGACCATTCGATGCCGGCCACCGATCCGTCCTCGTCCTTGGCGATGATCAGCAGGTCGTAGACCCAGACGATCCTTCGCTCGATCAGGTCCATCAGAGCCGCGGCGGTCTTGCCGGTGGTCTTCTGGTCCAGTGGGAATTCGATCAACAGAAAGTCGATCGGGCCGTGCACATTTGTCGTTGCCACGAAACATCACCTCTACACTTTTGTCGGCTTGGGAAAGACCTGACCAGTGTCCGTCCCGGTCATGCCTGCGGCCTCACCCGGGCCGGATGATCTTGACCGGGCAACGCAGAAACCCCCGCCGCAAGGCGTCCTCATCCTCGCTGGGTGATCTCGATAACCGTCATCCGCCGTATTTTGGTTGATCTCTCTCCTTCTTTCACGTGACGACGGGACACGAACATGACCGAGAAGACCGTCCAGACCCAGGCGCGAGGGGTGCTCCTCCCGCTCGCGCTCGCGCAGTTCATCTGCAGCTTCGCCGGATCGAACATGAACGTGATGATCAACGACATGAGCGAAGACCTCAACACGACGGTGCAGGGCATCCAGATCGCCATCACCGTCTTCCTCCTGGTCATGGCGGCGTTGATGATCCCGGGCGGCAAGCTCACCGATCGTTACGGCCGCAAGCGCCTGTTCATCCTCGGCCTGATCGTCTATGGCATCGGCGCCCTGATCAGTGCCGTCGCCCCCGGGCTCCCCGTCCTGATTCTCGGCAACTCGATCCTCGAGGGCATCGGCACGGCGTTGCTCATTCCCCCCGTCTACATCCTCACGACCATGCTCTTCCACGACCTGGGCGCGCGGGCCAAAGCGTTCGGCGCGATCAGCGCCATGGGCGGCATCGGATCTGCGGCCGGCCCACTGATCGGCGGGCTGATCACGACGGCGATCAGCTGGCGGGCGGCGTTCGTGTTCCAGGCCCTCATCATCGTGGTGATCGTGCTGCTCAGCCGCAACATCAAGGACCCGCTCCCACCCGACCCGACCCGCGAGTTCGACGTGCTGGGGGCGATCCTCTCCGCTGTGGGCCTCATCCTGATCGTCCTCGGCATCCTCGCCACAGACGACAGCCTGGTGCTGATGCTCGTCCTGATCGCCTCGGGCGCCCTGGTGCTTCTCGGCTTCTTCCTGTCGGTGCGCGCGAAAGAGCGGGCAGGAAAGGAACCCCTGCTGTCGACGAGCCTGTTCCGTAACCGCACGTCGAACCTCGGCCTGATCACCCAGAACGCGCAATGGCTGATGCTGCTGGGGTTCTCCTTCGTCGTCGCCAGCTACCTGCAGGTGGTGCGCGGATACAACGCCATCGAAACCGGCATCATCTTCAGCGCGGCAACCGCGGGTCTTCTGGTGTCGTCGCTGGCTGCGGGACCGCTGTCGAAGCGGTTCGCGCAACGGACACTCATTCTCGCGGGCTTCGCCCTCACCGTTCTCGGCATGGTTCTGGGTCTCTTCATCGTGCAGGGCTCACAGACAGCGTGGGCGTTCGCGCCTGGTCTGCTGCTCACCGGTCTCGGCGTCGGCCTGATGCTCACCCCATCGGTCAACGTCGTGCAGTCGAGCTTCCCCGAGTCGAAGCAGGGCGAGATCTCGGGCCTCTCGCGGAGCGTCTCGAATCTGGGGTCGTCAATGGGAACGGCGATCGCCGGCACGATCCTCGTGGCGGGCATCGCGGAAACTCCAGGGCAGAACTATACGGTCGCCTCGCTGGCCCTGGCTGCTGTCGGCGTGATCGGATTCGCGGCGGCGGTGTTCCTCCCGCGCAAGATCTCGCCGGCGGAAGAGACGACGCCCTGACTCTGCCCGGCCCGGGATCAGCCGTCGACCTGAAGGAACTCCAGCGCCGCCGCCCGGAAGTCCTTCGACGTCGGAGCGTTGAAGTGGTTGCGGCCGGGGATCTCATAGAACGTCCCGTGCGGCGCTGCGCCGGCCAGCGCCCGCGACTTCTCGAGGATCGAGTCTTCACTTCCCGTCGCGAACAGGACCGGCTGCTGCGGCGGGTTCCCGGGATCGGGCTGAACGCCTCCGCGCATCCCCTCGACGAGCGAGATCAGCGCGGCAAGATCGTTGCCGCGGATGCCGCTGGCCATCGTCACATAGGCGGCGGTCAGCCTGTCGGTCGGGGCGACCCCGGTCTCGAGGCAGGCCCGCGCCTCCTCGGTACGGAATCGGGTGAGCGGATCGCCGTCGGGGATGCCGCCGAGGACGGCGTGGGTGATGCGGCCCGGCAGTTCGAGGCAGGCCTGCCAGCCCACCCGCGCACCGAGCGAATAGCCGACGAAAAGCGTCTCGTCGAGCATGAACGTGTCGAGCACATCGAGCAGGTCGTCGACGAGCAGCGGCATCGTGTACGCGTCACGGGTGTGCGGTTTGCTGCTGGCCCCGTGCCCGCGCTGGTCGATCGCAATCACACGGTATCCGGCGCGCCCCAGAACCCGGGTCCAGCCCGAGTGGTGCCAGTTCAGAAGCCCGCCCGAGGCGAAGCCGTGAACGAGCACGACCGGTTGCCCGCCCGGATCGCCGAACTCATACGTGGCGATGCGGATGTTGTCGCGTGCGAGCACGAAACGGGGGTCAGGCGAGTCAGGGACCAGGGGCATAGTCCCATTATTGCGGCGACAAACGCATGCGCCCCGCTGAAATGGCGGGGCGCATGCGTGCCGGGATATTTCGGGGACGGTCAGCTCTTGCGGCTCTCCTCGTCGCGCTTCTCGGCCTCACGCCGTTCCGCGTTCCGAATCCGCTCGGCCTTGCGGCCCTCCGCTGTCTTGGTTTCGGTTGTGCTGGATTCGGCGTGATCCTCCGCCTCGCCGTCGTGCTCGTCGGTGTCGGCGCTGTTCCCAGCAGTTTCACGCAGCTTGCGCCCGCTCTCGATGTCTTCCTTCTCCTTCTCCTGCTTCTTCTCGCTCGCCTTCGTGTCGCGCGGCGGCAGCTGGAGCGAATCCTCAGCTTCGATCCCACCCTGCAACTGCCGACCCCGCTCCATTTCGGCGTCGAACTCGGCGCCGAAGAGCAGGGAGAGATTCACAATCCAGAGCCACAGCAGCATGACGATGACACCGGCGACACTGCCGTACGTCTTCTCATAGTTTGAAAAGTTCGCGACGTAGACGAAGAAGGCGAGCGATGCCAGTGCCATCACAACGAGGGCGATCAGGGCGCCGAGTGACATCCACCGGAACTTCGGCTGCTTCACGTTCGGGGTGCCCCAGTAGAGCACGGCGACCATGAGCACCGCGAGGAACGCGACGACCGGCCACTTGGCGATGTTCCAGACGGTCAACGCAGCGTCGCCCAGTCCGATCGCGGATCCGATGGCTTCGGCGATGGGCCCGGAGACGACCAGGAGGAGGATGATCGCCACCGCGATGACGAGCAGCACGACGGTGATGAGCACGACCACGGGGCGCAGCTTCCAGAACGGCCGACCCTCATCCACTTCGTAGATCTGGTTCATGGCCTGGCTGAACGCGCTGGTGTAGCCGGATGCCGACCAGATCGCCCCGAGCAGACCGACGACGAGTGCCAGTCCGGCCGTATCGGAACTTGCGAGTTGTTCGATCGGCTGACGGAGCGTCTCGGCGGTTGAGGCATCCCCGAGGCTTTCCACGATCTGGAGCAGCATCTGCGTGGTCTGTTCGGCCTGACCGAACAGACCGATGAGCGAGAGCAGGGCGAGAAGGGCGGGGAAGATCGCGAGCACCGCGTAGTAGGTCAGTGCAGCCGCCAGGGTGGTGCACTTGTCACTGCCGAATTCGCGCAGGGTCCGCTTGAAGACATATCCCCACGCTGGCTTCTTCACATCGGTGGGGTCGTCTGGTTTACGCGAGTCCTCCGGGTCCGGAGCGTTCCGCTCCTTGGCCACGCTGTCTTCGCGGCCTTTGTCGTTGGTTTTCGAATCCGTGCTCATGTCGCCCCTTCAGGATTGCCGGGCACAACCCGGGTTTCAAGGTTCCACGCACGGTTCAATTCAGGCCAGAGGGTCGACGGATGCCGTCGGCAAAGTTATAGTGCGGCGTGGCCCTCCAGTTCGGGCTGCCCCACGGCGTCCACGAGCCGGTCGAGGGTCTGGCTCCAGCCATCGTGCGGGCCATCTGTCTCCCACACCCGGACCCGGTCTGCTGGCCACGAATCCGGCAGCGCCAGGGTGAACACCATCTCGGTCAGCTCGCCGCGATTGCCAAGCACCACCGTCGCAAGCGGGCCATCGTCCAGATGGGCGCGGTCGATCTCGGGCCACCCGCCGACCGCGCCCCAGTAGAAGGAGAGCCGGCCGGGCGGCGTGATCTGGCGGTAGATGCCTCCGGTGATGTAGCTCGTTGCCCCGTCGACGACCATCCGCTGCCGCCACTCGCCTCCGACGGTCAGGTCGACCTTGATCGGCTCCGCCGGGGTCGGCTGGGCAGGGTTGAAGAACCAGTGCAGGTGGTCCGGGTCTGTCCAGGCTCGGAAGGCGCTGTCCTGGGGCGCGTCGAGGACGCGCGTCAGGGTGAATCCACGATGGAGCTCATAGGTGGCGGTCATCTATACAGTTCACCGGCCGAACCGGCCAGCGTCAACCGCCCTCCCCGCGTGCGCATCGAGACCGTCCGACGAGATCGACGACAGGTCGCGTGTCGCCCGCTCAGGTACCTCGACCGAGGACTTGCACGAACGCAAACCCTGCGCTGCGGCCGATCACCGAACCGACCGGCCATCGGTTCGCCGTGGCGCGGGACGTCCGCACCATCGTCGCGGCGTTACCGTTGCGCGCACACTCACGACAGCATCCGCCCGCGACCATCTTCCAAAACTGTTTGACGTCGACAAATGGCAGGTCCGCGATGATGGCCTGCGTTGTCAGCCTGCCGGAGCCCGCCCCGATGAACGAGTAGCCGGCTACGCAGTCGTCGACGTCGCACGAGCACGGGCCGGGGTCGATGAGCAGCTCGCCTTCGATCGCGAGAGAGTTGATGCTGCCGTCGTCGGTTTCCACGACCGGTGGTGCCACGAGTACCTTCATGATGTCCTCCATCGAGATGAATAGGTTCATCCGGCACATCTCAGGTATACGACGACCCTCCGACATTTCAGACGTCAGCGGGCAGCCGATCAGAGAGCGTCCTGCCCCGAGGTCACCCGCGCAAGATCCGCCACAACGTCGACGAGGTGCCCCGTGCGCCGGAAGACGGCGCGCTGACGGTCGGCGCCGTTGCCGCGCCCGAGCACCTCACCCGCCTGAAACTCGACGAGCGCCTCGTCGCCCGATTCCGCGAGCGCGGGCCGCACATGCGTGATCAGGTCCGCCACCACGTCTGCGGCCGGTCGCGGCTGGAGCGTCAGTGGATCGAGCAGGGTGCCGCCGACGCCGTAACGGCCGGCCTGCCAGGTCGCGAGGCGCAGCATCGATGCGGGAATGGGCGGAGCGGCGCCGCCGGCCTGCCAGGAGGACGCGGCGGTCTCCACGAGTCCACGAACGAGGGCGGCGATCAGGACGGTGTCGGCGGCATCCGCACAGACATCGGCCACCCGGATCTCCACCGTGGGCACATGATGCGACAGGCGGGCGTCGAAGTAGACCATCCCCTTGTCCATCATGACGCCCGACGACAGCATGGCGTCGACGGTGGCGTGGTAATTGGCCGCCGATCCGAACACATCGGCGGGTCCGGCGGTCGGCCAGCGGAGCATCGCCTGCGACCGGAAGCTCGCGTAGCGGGTGTCGAGACCCTGCCAGTAGGGGGAGTTCGCGCTGAGCGCGGTCAGCACCGGTAGCCAGCAGCGGATCCGGTCGAGAACGGCGACGCCCTCGTCGTCGGACTCCACCGCGACATGCACGTGGCAGGCGCAGGTCAGTTGCTCGCTCGCGGTGATGCCGAAGGTCTGGGCGATCAGCAGGTAGCGCGGGTCAGGAAACTGCCGCGGCTCGACGGGAAGCGGCGACGTACCAGACGCGATCACGCGTACACCTGCCTCGCGGGCCGCGGTGATCGCCCGGTTGCGGCAATGCCGGATGTCATCGGCCAGCTCGGTCAGATCGGCGTGTGGCGCGGAGTTCGTCTCGAGCATCTGCTGCTGGAACTCGTGCTCCAACGATCCGCTGAGCCGACCGGGGTCCGATCCGGCGACCACCCCACCGGCATTCTTGAGGATCCGCGTCGCGACGGATCGCGGTCCGCCGCTCTTGGGATCCACCAGCAGGAGCTCTTCTTCGACCCCAACGGTTCGCATGGGTCCAGTGTCCCAGCCAGAATCAGTTGCCACCAGCGAAAGAATGGAGAAAGCTTGACCGCGAACAGTCGAAAGGGGGTCGAGACGTGTGTCGATTGCTTGGCTATGTCGCCAGCCACCCTCTCGCGGCCGCCGACGTGCTCGGCGCATCCGGGTTCAAGGCGTTCACCTCGCTGGCCTCGCTGCATGGTGACGGCTGGGGGCTGGCCTGGCGCGGTGCCGACCAGGCGACGCATGCCGTCTCGCGGCCGGATTCCGCCGCACTCGACCCGCTGTACGGGGAACTCACCCGGGAGCCGCTCGGATCCGCGGGCCTCGTGCACTTGCGCTGGGCGACCGGAGGGCTCCCTGTTGTACCCGAGAACACGCATCCGTTCACCGACGGCGACTACGCATTCGCACACAACGGCAACATCAAGCCGATCGCGCGGCTCGAGGAATTGCTCACGCCGGCGTCGATGGCGAAGCTCAGGGGCGACACCGACAGCGAGCGGTACTTCCGGTTCGTGATGCAGTGCATCGGCGAGAGCGACAGCGAGGCGGAAGGGGTCACGCGGGCGCTGCACCGGCTGGAACACGAATTCCCGAACGTGAGCCTCAACGCGCTGATGCTGACGCCGGAATCGCTGTTCGCGATCCACGTGAACAGCAAGGCGACGTCGCCGCCGCGCGCGCTGACCACGTTGTACGAATCGGATGCCGACATGCCGCACCGGCACGCGACCGAGTACTACTTCATGGACTACAAGATCACTCCCGACGCCGTGTTCGTCATCTCGAGCGGCATCGACGAGCCCGGCTGGCTGGAGGTGCCGCCCGACTCCGCCGCGATGATCGACCTGCGCACCCGCGAGTTGACGAGGCTCGAGTTGCTACCGGTGGGCCCAGGAGCCTGACGGGCTCGGGGCTTGTTTCTCGGGCCCCGGCGCACGTGTTCACGCCGTCCGGTCGAAAACACCCCGCGCGCCGGGTGTTCCGGTCCGGAGTGAGTGAAGTCGCCGCGATCGCCCTCGTCAGAACCGCGGTGCGATGCTCACCGACGGCAGAAAGCGATTCGCCCGCACCTGCAGGCGCAGCTGGCCGCGGCGCGCCAGCACGGCCCCGACGACGACCGCAGCGAGAGCGGGAACCCCACCAGAAATCACCATGCCGGCGTGGGCGCCGAACTGCTCGATGATCAGGCCCATGAGCGGTCCGCCGATGGCCTGTCCGCCGAGCAGGACGAGGACGTAGAGCGACATCACACGGCCACGGATGGCAATGTTGCTCGACATCTGGATGAGCGAGTTGCACGCCGTCAGAAACAGCAGGCAGGCCAGACCGACGGCAACGAGGCTCGCCGTGAACAAGGCGATCGTCGGCATCAGCCCCGCTGTTGCCTGCAGCAGCCCGGTCAGCCCGACCCCGATCACGATGGTGCGAAGGCGGATCGACGTTCGCCGAGTGGAGAGCAGCGCCCCGACGAGCGCACCGACCGCGAGCATGGAGTTGAACAGTCCGTACCCGCCGGGCCCTACGGCGAACACGTCCGCGGCGTAGGAGGCGAGGATGACCGGCATCGTCAGCCCGAACACCGAGAAAAACGCGATGAGGATCACCGGGTAGAGAATCGTCGGCTTCGCGACGGCGTAGCGCAGCCCTTCCCGGAGCTGCCCCTTCGCGCGCGGTGCCGGCGTAAGCCGAGTCATCTGGCCGGTGCGGAGCATCCCGAGCATGACCATGACGAGGAGACAGGCGATCCCGTTGAGCACGAATGCGGGGCCGGCTCCGACGGTCAGCAGAAGCACGCCGGCGATCGCGGGCCCGATCATCCCGGACAGCTGGAACACCGATGAGTTGATGCTGATCGCGTTGCGCAGCTTGCGTTGTCCGACGAGTTCGGAGACGATCACCTGGCGTGCCGGATTGTCGACGACCGTGACCAGCCCCGTGGCGAACGCAATCGCGAAGACGTGCCAGGCCTCGACGACCCCGAGCAGCGTGAGAACGGCCAGCCCGAAGGCGAGCACGGCGAACAGCGCCTGCGTGACCAGCAGCAGCATCCGCTTGCTGTACCGGTCGACGATCACTCCGCCGAACAGACCGAAGAACAGCATCGGCGCGAACTGCATGGCCACGGTGATGCCGACGGCGGTCGCGCTACCGGTGAGCTCGAGGACGAGCCAGTCCTGGGCGATGCGCTGGGTCCAGCCGCCGGTCATGGCGAGAAGGTTGCCGACGGTCCAGATTCGGAAGTTCGGCACGTCGAGCGCCATGAAGGTCTTGCGCCAGGGCAGGGGTCCGGTCTGCTGCGACACGGGTTCGGTGGGCGGGAATGCGGGCGAGGGCGCGGAGGCCACGAAAATTCTCCTGAACGTCGGGAAAGGCGGATGCCGCTGTCAACGTTAGCGACGACATCCATATTCGGACCCTCAATGGATAGAATAAGTGCCATTGCGTTGTCGAATGACGCTCATCGAAGGTCAGGGTATCTGTGTACGATCCGGTGCTGTTGAACACCTTCCTCGTGGTCGCCGAAACGCATAGTTTCACCAATGCGGCGCAGCGACTCGGCATCAGCCAGCCGACGGTGAGCCAGCAGATGAGCAAGCTGGAGCGGGCGGCGGGGCGGATGCTCATCGTCCGCGACACACGCGACGTGCGCCTCACCGACAACGGTGACGCGATGGCCGGATTCGCCCGCACGATCCTCGCGGCGCACGCGGCGGCGGAGAGCTATTTCAACGGGTCGGCGATGCGCGGCCGGCTGCGTTTCGGAACCGCAGACGACCTGGCCATCACGCAGTTGCCGAGGATCCTGAGGCATTTTCGGCAGCTCTATCCTGAGATCAACCTGGAGCTCACCGTCAACCAGAGCGCACCGCTGCAGCGGCGGCTGGAGGCCGGTCACCTCGACCTGATCTTCGTGAAGCAGAGTTCGGGTGAATCGAACGCCAGCACGCGGGTGGCCAAGGACACCATGGTGTGGATCGGGCAGGAGACCCTGACGTTCGGCGAGGCGGGACCCGTGCCCCTGATCGCGTACCAGGCGCCGAGCCTCAGCAGGCAACTCGCCATCGACGCCCTCGAGTCTGCCGGGCGGACGTGGCGGATCACCTGCAATACCCGCGACGTCAATGGGGTGCTCGCCGCCGTGCGCGCGGGGATCGGAGTCGCGGTGTTCCCGCACTCGCTGATTCCGTCCGATCTCGTCAAGGTCAGCGACAGGTTCGGACTGCCGGAACTCGGCGACGTCGACTACGTGCTGATGGCGAACCCGTCGGCGGCGAAAGAACCGGTGCAGGCGCTCATGTCGGCGATCATGAGTCGCGGGGTGCGACGCGAGGAGTAGGCCGGGGCTCGGAAAGGCGGCCGACGTCAGACCCCGATGTCCTCGTTCCACAACTCGGGCTCCGCGGCGATGAACTCGGTCATCAGTTCGACGCACTCCGCGCTGTCGAGCACGACGACGTCGACGCCCCGTTGGCGGAGGTAGTCCTCCCCGCCGTAGAAGGTGCGGTTTTCGCCGATGATCACCCGCGGGATCTTGTACAGCAGGATCGCCCCCGTGCACATGTCGCACGGTGAGAGCGTGGTCACCATCGTCGCCCGCGCGTAGACGCTCGCCGGCAACCGGCCCGCGTTCTCGAGACAGTTGGTCTCCCCGTGATGGATGGGGCTGGCATCCTGCACGCGGCGGTTGTGCCCGGTGGCGAGCACCTTCCCGTCGACGATGAGGGCCGCCCCGATCGGGATGCCGCCCTCAGCGCGGCTCTTGCGCGCCTCGGCGATCGCTGCATCGAGTTGTTGGCTGTCAGTGAGAGGCATGATTACTCCATTCGAAGAACACAAGAGGGGCGGATGCCGCGGGCGGAGAAAACAGGACGGTCATCACGCCCGCCGGTACGGCTTGAGGTAGGCGCCCGGGTAGCGGACGCCCCGGCCCCAGATCGCCAGCGCCGCGATGACGACAAGATAGGGGAAGGCGATGAGCAGTTCGTTGGGCACGTCGCTGAACAGCGGCGTGATCGCGAGCTGCAGCTGGAGGGCATCGGCGACGGCGAAGAGCAGCGCACCGCCGACCACCGGCCACACCTGCCACCGCCCGAAGATGACCAGGGCGATGCAGATCCAGCCGCGGCCGCTGACGATGTCGATGGTGAACGAGCCGAGCAGTGACAGGGTGAGGAATGAGCCGCCTAGCGCCATCAGCGCTCCGCCGAGGATGAGAGCCGCGTACCGGGTCTTCGCGACCGGGATACCGGCGGCATCCGCTGCTTCGGGGTTCTCTCCCACGGCCCGCAGCCGCAAGCCGAACCCACTGGACCGGAACACCCACCACACCGCGGGCGCCAGCACGAGGAAGGCGACGTAGGTCATCGGGTATTGCGAGAGCAGGCCGCCGCCGGGCAGCAGCCGGTCGAACTTCTCGGTCGTGGTCTGTGATCCGTCGCTGAACAGCAGCCGGTTGGTGAAGTTGCAGACGGCGACGAGCAGCAGCGTCGTCCCGATGCCGGCGACGTGCTGGTTAACGCCGAGGGTCACGGTCAGCAGGGCCATCAGCGCCCCGGCGAGGAGCCCGGAGACGAGCGCCGCCCCGACGCCGAACGCGAGGGATCCGCTCATCGCTGTCGCGAGGAAGCCGCAGAACGCCCCGGCATACATGGTGCCTTCGATGCCGAGGTTGAGTACGCCCGCACGCTCGTTGATCACCGCTCCGAGCGCCGCCCAGACGAGCGGCGTGGCGATGGTGAGGGTCGCGGCGAGGATGGCGAAGACGGGCAGGTTCACGAGGCCTCCCCCGCCACACGGGACCGTCGGCGGAACACCAGACGGTAATGCCGCAGGGACAGCACCGAGACGACGGCGAGGAGCAGGGTCGAACTGACGATCGCGCCCATCTGCGTCGGCAGCTGCAGAGTGATCGACGCGTTCTGCGCCCCGACCGTCATGGTGCCGAGCAGCAGCGCGACGAGGAGAACGCCGCCGGCGGTCAGCCCGCCGAGCGCGGCGACGACGACGCCGGTGTAGCCGTATCCGCTCGAGATCCCGCCGGTGAGCTGGTGCTGCACGCCGAGCACCTGCACCGCCCCGCCGAGCCCGGCGATGGCACCGGAGATCAGGGCGCAGCGCCACTGCAGCCGCACGACCGGGATGCCGGAGAATTGCGCGGCCCCGGGTGCCTGGCCCGCCGCCTTGAGCCGGAGCCCAAGCGGCGTGAACGACATCACGACGAAGGTGACGATCACGAGCACGAGCGCGATGACGAAACCCCAGTGCGTCCGCGTTCCCTCGACGATGGCGGGCAGCGTGTAGCCGGCGCCGTACCGGTCGCTGTCGGGAAAGCCGCTCTCGGAGTTGCGCCACGGCCCGTTGAGGAGCCCCTGGATCAACAGCAGCGCGACCGGGTTGAGCAGCAGCGTCGTGACCACTTCGTCGATGTGGGCGTGGCGTTTCAGCCAGGCCGGGACGACCGCCCAGGCCGTTCCGCCGATCGCGCCGGCGCCGAGCGCCAGCGGCAGGGCGACCGCGGCTGGGGCGTCGGCGAGGTACAGCCCGGGCACGGTCGCGGCGGCAGCGCCGGCGAGGAACTGCCCCTCCGCGCCGATGTTGTAGTAGCCGACACGGAACGCGATGGCGACGGCGAGACCGGTGAAGATCAGCGGTGTGGATGCCAGGAGCACCTCGTTGAGGCCGCCGACGGTCGTCAGCGGCGTGACGAGGTAACGCTGGTACGCGGCCATCGGGTTCGCGCCCGCGAGCCGGATCGGACCGGCGGTGAGCAGCAGCGTCACGAGCACGGCAATGGCCACGGCGGCCGGAGCCAGCCAGCGGGATTCGCGGGCGCGGAGGAGCACTTTCATGCGGCATCCCCGGCTCGTTGTCCGGTCATCAGCAGGCCGAGCGACTCGTGGGTGGCCTCGGCGGCGGGCAGTTCGCCGAGGATCTCGCCGGAGAAGATGACGGCGATGCGGTCGCAGATGCCGAGGAGCTCGTCGAGGTCCTCGGAGATGAGCAGCACCCCGGCCCCCGCGTCACGGAGGGCGCGCAGCTGCGAGTAGACGTACTCGCACGCGCCGACGTCGAGTCCGCGGGTCGGCTGGGAGGCGACGAGGGCGCGCGGGTTGCGGGAGATCGCCCGCGCGAGGAGCACCTTCTGCATGTTGCCGCCGGACAGCGACCGGATCGGGTCGCCGGGCTGCGCACGGATGTCGAAGCGTTCGATCAGCCCGGCCACGTGGTCGCGGATGCTACGGCGGTCGAGGAACGGCCCACGGCGGAACCCGTCGAGGTCTTCGAGCACGAGGTTCTGCGCGACGGTCAGCGCCGGGATGACGCTGCCCTTGCGGTCCTCGGTCAGCCGGCCGAGCCCGGCGCGGATCCGTCCGGCCGGGTCGAGGTCGGAGATGTCCGTCCCCGCGACGATGACGGACCCGCCCGTCGCGGGCAGGGTTCCGCAGAGCACCGACACGAGCTCGGTCTGGCCGTTGCCAGAGACCCCGGCGATGCCGACGATCTCGCCGTGGCCGACGCTCAGGGTGATGTCGTTGAGCACCGTCGATGTCGTGGTGCCGAGGCTGATCCCGCGGAGGGCGAGGGCCGGTTCGGCGATCGCACGCGGGGCGGATGCCGGCGGCGCGGCATCCGGGATCGTCGCCGGTGTGGCATCCGTCGCGGCATCGGGCGCCGTCGTTTCGTCGAGCTCGAGTCCGATGCTCGTGGCGAGGGCGGGCGATTCCTCGTCGACGAGCGCGGCCGACCCGACCATGAGGGCGGCGATGTCACGGGGGGCGAGGCCGGACGCGGGCCGGGAGGCGACGATCTTGCCTCGGCGGAGGATGCTCACCCGGTCGGCAATGCGGGTGACTTCGTGCAGTTTGTGGGAGATGAAGATGACGCCCATGCCGTCGGCGGTGAGCCGTTCGATGGACTCGAACAGCAGCTCGACATCTTGAGGCACGAGCACGGCGGTGGGTTCGTCGAGGATGAGGACGCGGCAGTCGTGGAACAGCGCCTTGACGATCTCGACCCGCTGGCGTTCGCCGACCGACAGGGTCTCGACGATGGCATCCGGGTCGATGGTGACGCCGATCCGCCCGGCCGCCGCCAGCACGCGGCCCCGGGCATCGGAGCGGGAGATGCGGCCGAACCCCACGCCCGCGAGCATGAGGTTCTCGGTGACGGTCATCGTGTCGACGAGGGAGAACTCCTGGGTGACCATCCCGATGCCGGACGCCATGGCATCCGCTGGCGAGACGATGCGGGTGGTCGCGCCGTCCACGCGGATCTCGCCGCTGTCGGGCTGGCTGAGGCCGAAGAGGATGCGGGTCAGCGTCGACTTGCCCGCGCCGTTCTCTCCGAGCAGCGCGTGGACCTCGCCGGGCAGCACAGTCAGCGAGATCGAATCGTTGGCGACGACCGCGCCGAAGGTCTTCGTGATGTCGACGAGTTCGGCGAGCGGGGTGGGGTGCGGGGCGGCGCCGGTCGACGCCGCCCCGGTGGTGCTGGAGTTCACGGAGCGCTTACTCGCCGATCGTGGTGGAACCGGCGGGGGCCTCTTCGTTGATCGGGGTTTCGAAGCTGCCGTCGAGGATCTCGGCCTGCTTCGCTTCGACCTTCTCGACCAGGTCAGCGGGGATCTCGAAGGCCGTTCCGGTGTTGATCGGCGCGATCGAGCTGCCGCCGTTCACCATGAACGAGTACTCGGCGAGGTTCGACGCCTCGAACTCGTCGGCGACGACCGCTTCGACGACCGCGTCGACCGTGGGGCGCATGTTCCAGAGCAGCGACGTCACGACGTGCTCAGGGGCCTGGTCCTGCTGATCGACCATCATGCCGAAGACCGGCAGGTTGTTCTCCTGGGCGGCGGCGATGACACCGTCGCGTTCGGCGAACAGCACGTCCGCTCCGCCGGCGATCGCGGCTTCAGCGGCCTGCTTCGCCGTGGCCGGGTCGAAGAACGAGTTGATGAACGAGACCGTCACCGTCGCCGATGGGTTGGTCTCTTCGACGCCGGCGATGAAGCCGTTGACGATGCGGTTCACCTCGGGGATCGGCATGGCGCCGACGACGCCGATGGTGCCGGACTTCGTCAGTCCACCGGCGAGCATGCCGGCGAGGTAGGCCGGGTCCTGCATCCAGTTGTCGAAGACGCTGAAGTTCGGCGCCTGCTCTTCTCCGCCGGAGCCGAACGCGAACGCGATGTCGGGGAACTCGGTGGCGACGGCACGCACGGCGTCTTCGGCGGCGAAGGCGTCACCGATGATGATGTCGGGCTTCTGGTTGGTGGCGATGTCTCGGAGCGCGCGTTCCATCTCGTCGGCGGTGTGCAGGTTGTCGGTGTGGTCGTAGGTGATCAGGCCGTCTTCCTCGGCCGATTCCAGCGCGGCGTGGATGGCGCCGTCCCACGGCTCTTCGAGCGGGGTCGCGAACGCGCCGAAGACCGAGGGCACGTCGGCGGCGCCGGGCTCGGTCGTCGCGTCGTTTCCTTCGTCGCCGGTCGTTCCGCCGCAACCGGCGAGGACGAGGGCGGCTGCGGATGCCACGCCCAGCGCGGCGAGGAATCTGCGGGGGGTGCGGGAGGAACGTCGGAGCATGAGGAGCCTTCTCTCTCGGGTGATGCCGGGTGGTGCCTGCTGTAGTCCTTCTGGTGCTGGTGCTGCGTGGGCGCCAGGGTGCGCCTTCCTTCCGAGAATAGGCCCACGGCATCCGTCGTGTCAGGCGGTGTTATTTCTCGCTCGTTAACTTTCTGGGCGGCCCTCGGCCTCGTCGCTGACGCAAAACTCACTGTTGCTTCAGAAACCACACCGTCAACGCCGATCGGGACGATACCCCCAGCTTGTGCAGGGTGTTTGCCACGTGATTCTCGACCGTGCGCTCCGACAGAAACAACCGCTCGGCGATCGCCCGGTTGCCGAGCCCCTCGGCGACGAGGGCAGCGACCTCCGTCTCGCGCGCGGTGAGCGGATGCCGCGCGCCGCCACGAGAGGACGTCGCGAGGTCGCCGCCCGCCTCCACCCCGAGCCGGTCCAGTTCGGCCCGCGCCTCGGCTGCGTAGTGCGCGGAACCCAGCCCTTCGGCGAGCGCGAGCGCGGTCTCGAGGTGGCGCCGGGCGGCATCCGTCTGGGACCGCAGCGCAGCCAGGCGTCCAAGGGCGAGGGCGACCGGCCCGCTGGAGGGCGTCAGTGCGAGAGCGGCAGCCTGCATCCGCTCGAAGGGAAGGAGGTCGTCGTAGAGTTCCCCCGCGGCATCCCGGTCGGCGAGATAGACACAGACTGCGCTGTGCCCGACGGCCCCGATCAGCCATTCCAGACTGTGCCGGGGGAATTCGGCCAGGTGCGGACGGATCGCCTTCCACATTGCCTCCACCTCGGTGCGGCGCCCCTGAGCGGTGAGGAGGCCGGCGAGCCAGCCGCGCGCGAAATACGGGGCATCCTGCAGCACCGCGCGAACGGAGGCCTCAGCCTCTTCGAGACCCTCGCCGGTGCGCAGCGCGATGTCACTCGTCATGATGAGGTGCATCCAGCTCGCGCTCGCGTCGCCTGCACCCTCGGCGAGACTAAGGGCGTCGTCGGCCCGCTCCCGCGCGTCGGCGAACCGTCCCTCCAGGTGCAGGAGCACAGCGTGCACGAGCGCCAGTCTCCAGTCCCAGAGCGGCTCGCGCATCCGCCGGACGACGGCGGTCAGCACCGCCAGTTCGGCGGTCAGTTCGACGAGGCGCCCGAGCTGCAGCAGCGCATTGATACGCCAGAGCAGCCCCCACGAGAGGTCGTCGTCGTTGCCGATTCGCCGGCCGAGCTCGATCGTGCGGTCGGCGATCGCCAGCCGGTCATCGACGTAGCCCACCCACACCTGCTGCACCTGGAGCGCGTTGAGGGTGAGGAAGGCTGCATCCGGATCGCTCGTCGTGACATCCGGCAGCGCCTCATCGAGGATGAAGTAGCGGGTGGCGACCCACGGGCTTCCCGTGACGGCGAGCTGCGCACGCACGCGCGCCGATCGTGCCGGGTCGCTCTCGCCGAGCAGCGCGAGGGCTTCGATGCAGAGTTCGTGGATCTCGGCTTGCAGCGCGAAATCCATGACGCCGCGAAGCACGACGGCGGCGTCGGCCATCGCGGCAGCATCCGCACGCGAGCGGGCGAGATCGGCGATCGCGGTGCAGGTGTGCCAGGCGACGGCGGTGCGGCCGGCGCGGGCCTGGCTGCGGGCCTTCTCGAGGAGCAGGTCGGTCGAGCGGATGCCGTGTCCGGCGGAGAGAGCGACCGCCGCGTCCCACAGTTCAGCGGCTTGAGCGTGCTCCCGACGCGCCGTCGCCTCCTGCGCTCGGCGGACCGCGGTCTCGAGGTCGGTGTCGCGGGGCTCCGTCACGCCCTCATCGTAGGACCGCCTCGGGCGGCGGATCTAGGTGGGAATCCCCGTATTTCCACGGATGCCGCCGGTCGCGCCCGCGAGCAGACTGAAGCCACGAGGCCATCAGAGAAAGGACACCATCATGGTCACTGCAACCGAAACGCTCGCGGGGCTGCGAGCCCGTCGTGTCGAATCCTGGGGTGCGATCGGGTTCTGGGGCGGGATCGCGGGCGCACTGTCGGCGATGCTCCTCATCGTCTACCCGCCGCAGGTATCACCGGACCACTTCAGCTACCCGTTCCGCGGCATGGGGTTCACGATCGCGCAACTGTTCTTCGCACTCCAGCACGTGACGATGATGCTCGTGGTCGCCGGTCTACTGCGCACAGCGGCGGGGCACTCGCGGCTGGCGCGCGGCGGCATTGGCGCCGCCATTGTCGGGCTTCTCCTCATGTCCGTGGTCGAGCTCGTCGTCATTTCCGCGGCGGATGCCGTCGTAGGAGATCCGCTCTACGACACGATGTCGTCGCTGTACGGCATCCCGACGATTCTCACCGCGACGGGACTTGTCGTCGGAGGAATCGGCATCCTCCGCGTGGGGGTGTGGCGGAGCCGGACGCGGCTGCTGCCCCTGATCCTCGGCGTCTACGTGTTCGTCGTGCTGACGCCCGCGCTGTTCGGGCCGAACTGGCTCGGCCGTGTCGCTATCGGCCTCTGGTGCCTGCTGTTCGCGCTGCAGGGCTGGATCCTCTGGCGTGGCACGCTGTCGCGAACGGTGGTGGAGTCATGAACAGACGTCGGCTGAACCCGATCCTGGTCGGGGCCGTGGGGGGCCTCGCGTGGTCAGCCAGCCTCCGCGGTTTCATGGTCGAGATCGCCGGGTCGGAATCGCAGTTCAGGTGGTTACGGACGTTCGGTGGCATCCTGATTCCGAGCACGGTCGCCGGTGGTCTGATCGGCTGGGCCGAGGTGAGGCGTCGTGCTGGACGCCCGGTCCGGGCGGTGATCCTGGCGCCGCTCCTCCCGTCGGTGGTGACGCTGGCGATGCCGGGGCAACTCGCGTCGGTGGTCACGACCGGGCAGGGCACCGCAGGCCCCGCCGTCGCGCTGATCGGGATGGCCGGCGGCTACGCGCTCTCGCCCGGTGGCCGGGTGTGGGCGCGGGTCGCCTGTGGCACTGTCGCCTTGTCGATCGTGCCGCTGTGGGCGGCGTTCTCGACGCAGATCGGAGAGACGCCCGCGGTCACGACCCCGCGGGGCGCCTGGACGGCGGTGCTCTTCTGGTCACTGCTCGCGGTGCTGGCGTTCGCCTGCACTGTTCCGTTGCGGCGGGCGGATGCCGCGCCCTCCGGCCTCACGGGCACCTCCGCTCGCGCCCAACTTCCCGCTCGCTTGAGGGAGCGCAGCGACTGAAGTGTGCGGGCCGGAGTGCTGCTCCAGCCAGCGGGGGCGGATTACACCGTCAATGACCCACGTATACGGCACGGGGTCACCCGTTGCGGACGAGGTCATCCGGTACGTCGGATGACCTCGTCCGGAACGGATGACCTCGCCACGAGAGAGGGGCCTCGGCACGAAAGCGGTGCAGGTCACTCGTCGCCACGACAGAAACGGCTGCACCACCCCAGCTACGACAAAACGGCTGGACTTTTCGAAAAAGTCCAGCCGCTTTCGTCGTTTCAGCGAGGGATGCGACCTAGGCGGCGGGCGCCGGGATCGTCGCCGTGTCGATGACGAACCGGTAGCGCACGTCGCTCTTGATGACACGCTCGTATGCGTCGTTGACCTGGTCGGCATCGATCACTTCGATGTCGGCACCGAGCCCGTGCTCAGCACAGAAGTCGAGCATCTCCTGCGTCTCACGGATGCCGCCGATGTTGGATCCGGCGAGGCGGCGGCGTCCGCCGACGAGGGAGAAGACGCTGAAGGTCTGCGGCTTCTCGGGCAGCCCGACGAACACCATCGACCCGTTGAGGGTGAGCATCGACAGGTAGTCGTCGATCGGCAGGTCCGCCGAGACCGTGTTGATGATCAGGTCGAAGCGCTTGCGGTTCGTCTTGAAGGTCTCCGGGTCGCTCGTGGCGAAGTAGTCGGTGGCGCCGAGCTTGAGCCCGTCCTCCTGCTTCGACAGCGTCTGGCTGAGCACGGTCACGTCGGCGCCGAGCGCCGCGGCGATCTTGACGCCCATGTGGCCGAGCCCGCCCATGCCGACGATCGCGACCTTCTTGCCCGGGCCGGCGCCCCAGTGCTTGAGCGGCGAGTAGGTGGTGATGCCCGCGCAGAGCAGCGGTGCGGCTTCGTCGAGGCCGATGCCCTCGGGGATGCTCAGCACATAGTTCTCGTTCGCGACGATCTGGGTGCTGTAGCCGCCGTGGGTGTTCTCACCCGTGTATTCGCGCCCGTTGTAGGTGGCGACGTTGCCCTTGAGGCAGAACTGCTCCTCGCCGGCCAGACAGTTGTCGCACTCGCGACAGGAGTCGACGAAGCATCCGATGCCGACCCGGTCGCCGACCGAGTGCTTGGTGACATCCGCCCCGACGGCCGTGACGATGCCGGCGATCTCGTGGCCGGGGACCATCGGGAAGATGCCTGCGCCCCACTCCTCACGGGCCTGGTGGATGTCGGAGTGGCAGATGCCGGCGAAGGCGATGTCGATCTGCACGTCGTTCGCGCCGACGTTGCGGCGTTCGATGGTGGAGCGCTCGAAGGCTGCTCCGGGGGATGCGGCGACAAGCGCGGGCACGGTGGTGGTCAAAGGGATACCTCCGGAGTGGGTGGGGCAGGCGCGTGTGCACCCGCGGTAATCGTCAAGGCTACAACGGCTCCCCGGGGATCCCGGCCCGCCGCCTGGAGCGAGCTGCGCTCAGGTAGAGCCGCCCTCAGGTCTCTGCGTCTCCCCCGGCCGCGAACACCCGATTGTCGAAGGCGGAGTATTCGTCGTAGCCGAGCAGGTCGTAGAGCTCGTCCCTGGTCTGCATCTGATCGAGGCTGGCGTGCTGCGACCCGGTTGCGAGGATGTCATCGATCCCGCGCTCCATTGCCCCCATGGCCAGTCGCATCAACGTCATCGGATAGATCGCGACGTTCACACCGAGGTCGATCAGCTGCTGGCGCGTGAGCGGCAGTCCACGTCCGAACTCGTTGAGGTTCACCATCAGGGGCACCGTCACGCTTGCACGCATGGCCTCGTATTCGGCGGCGCCGCTCAGCGCCTCCGCGAAGATCACATCGGCGCCCGCCTCTTCGTATGCTCGGGCCCGCTCGATCGCATCGGCCAGGCCATTCACGTTTCTGGCGTCAGTCCGGGCGATGATGGCGAAATTCTGGTCGCGACGGGCAGAGACCGCGGCGGTGATCCGGCGCACAGCAACACCCCGGTCGACGACAGCGACGCCCTCTGAGTGGCCACACTTCTTGGGGTTCACCTGATCCTCGATATGACACCCGGCCAGTCCTGCATCCTCCAGGCTCTGGATGCTCCGGGCAACGTTCATCGGCTCGCCGAACCCCGTGTCGGCGTCGACGATCGCCGGGATGTCGACCATCCGGGCAATCTGGTGCGCGCGGGAGGCCACCTCAGTGATGGTGGTCAGGCCGATATCGGGCAGTCCGAGGTCGGCGGCGATCATGTGGCCGGAGATGTAGACCCCGTCGCAGCCTTTTCGCTGGATGATCTGGGCTGCGAGGGCGTTGAAAGCACCCGGAAGGGTGATCAGCGCACCGCTTGCCAGGCGCTCGCGGAAGACCCTACGCTTCTGCTCGGGCGTGGTCGCGGAATACAACACGGGAGTTCCCCTCTCGGTGCGGGGCGGTCCGAGCCGCCGAAGCGCCATCAAATTTCATATTATGCAAACGGTAGTCGCTCAAAGTGATAAAGTGAACGCCATGGGGCCAAAGCGAAGCGCGACAATTCTCGGAAACGACCATCGGGTGCCAGGGACGGAAAGCGGGCGACGCCTGCTGAACGTTCTGCTGAGCTTCTCTGAGTCGCGGCCGCTGTGGACGGTGACGGAACTGGCGAGCACCCTCGAGCTCAGCCCCTCGATGGTGTACCGCTACATCGCCTTGCTGCGCGAGGTCGGCCTCGTCGACGGCGCCCCCGACAGCAAGTACCGCGTGACCGACCTGGCGGCGTCGCTCGCTGCGGCGGCAGGCGCCGCCCGTGCCCCGCTCGGAGAAGCGGCATTGCCCGTGCTCCTGAGGCTGCGAGACGCCATCGACGAGACGGTGCTGGTTGCCCGCAGAAGCGGATGGCGGGTCTTCACTGTCGACCGGGTCGAGTCGCGCAAACCCGTGCGGCTGCAGTTCGAACCCGGCCAGGCCATGAACCTTCACACCGGTTCGATGCCGCGCGTTTTGTTGGCGACGATGTCGCCCAGCGAGCGGGAAAAGTACCTTGCGAGCCTCGATGAGCAGACTCGGTCCGCTCCGGCGCTCAGCCGTGACGCGCTCGACCAGGTGGCCACTGAGGGCGTGACCGAAAGCTTCGAGGAGATCGACGAGGGGATCTGGGGCGTCGGGGCCGCCATCGTCGTGAAGGGTGAGACGCTCGGCGCGATCGGCTGCGCCGCCCCGATCTACCGCAACGACGCCGACAAACGGCGGATGATCCGCGAACTCGTCGTGGGCGCTGCCGGTGACATTGCCCGGTCGATGAGCTGACACCTCATCGCCACGCATCGACTCCGGCCACCACCGAGACGAAGTCGGCGACCCGCTCGGTGACCTCCTTTTCGTAGCCGTGGTACCAGTGGTCAGAGTCCGGCATCCTCGCCGGGTAGGTGTCGACGGTGAGCCCGTCGTAGATGTCGGTCCACAGGCCGTCACGGGACTCGGTTCCTCCCCAGCCCATGAGAACCGGGGACGGAAGGGCGTTGACCCGGTCGATCCAGAACTCGCTGCCGGGCTGCGCCACGCGCTCCCGCAGGGACTTCGCGCTGATCGCCCAGTACCAGGACGGCAACGGGATGAGCTCGTCCGGTCGCCCGGCCGCGATGAGGTCGTCGGCGTGAGCGAGCGCGCGATCGAGGTCGGCGGCATCCGGCCACCACCAGGAGAGCGCCACCTTGTTGTCGGTGAGCGGTGACAGCAGGATCCGCCCGACGATGTCGTCGCCCTCGGGCGTGAAGACGCCGGCGTAATATCCGCCTGACGAGTGCCCGGACAGGATGATCCTGGTGAAGCCCTCGGCCCGGAGGAAGTCGACGGCGGCGTGGATGTCGGCCTCGCCGTCGGCGAGCGACTCATACATGCCACCGGCCACCGGGACGTCGTCACGGTCGGTGTTATAGGCGAGCGCATGGCAGCGCATGTTCACGGCGAAGTGCGCAACTCCGCGCAGGGCGTCAGGCAACCACCGGGCGTGGATGTCGAGCATGGTCGCTCCCTTGCCGTGCACGTGCAGCAGCACAGTGCCGGCACCCGCCTCGGATTCGGCGGGGTAGAGCACGGAGTCCAGCTCCCAGCCGTCCGAGGTGACGAGTGTCACCAGCTCGGCTGAGCGGCGGCGGGTGGGCTGACGTGACGCCATGGGAAACTCCTGAGGTTGAGGGACGAAAGAATTCAGTGCATGACCGTGCCGCCATCGATCACCAGGGTCTGCCCGGTGATGATGCGCGCATCGGATGAAGCCAGGTAGCGCACGGTCGAAACCACGTCGCTGATGGCGAGGTCGACGGGCAGGGCGCGGCTGTCGCGGAAGGCGGCCTTGCGTTCATCGGACCAGACGCCCTCGTTGCGTTCGGTGGAGATGAGACCGGGAGCGACGGCGTTGATCCGCACGCCGTCCGGCCCGAACGCGAACGCCAGCGCCTTCGTCATCCCGATCACTCCGGCTTTGGCCGCCGCGTAGAACACCATCTCCGCGTGGCCCTTGAACGCGATCGCCGACGCGATGTTGACAACGGCTCCGGATGCCGCGCGCAGCGCCTCCCGGCAGGCCCAGGTCGCGAAGTAACTCGAGTTGAGGTTGATGTCGACGTACGTCTTCCACAGCTGCGGGGTCAGGTCGTCGAACGAGGTCAGCGGCCACACACCGACGCCGTTCACGAGCACGTCGATGCTCGGGATGTCGCTGAGTTCGGCGACAGCGTCGGGGTCGCTGAGGTCGACGATGTGGGCGATGCCGCCCACACGGCGAGCGACCTCCGTCGCGGTCGGCGACAGGTCGACGACGTGGACGCTGTAGCCGTCGTCGGCGAAGGAGCGAGCGAGCGCCTGCCCGATCTCGCCCGCTCCCCCGGTGACGACCGCCGTCTTCACGCGCGTTCGCCCCGCATCAGCGCGGCAGCAGCCTCGCCGGAGACGACCTCGCCGATCTTCGCCTGGATGTCGAACAGGTTCGCCTCGTGCGGCCCGGGGAGCCGGTCGCCGACGGCGTCGGCGACGACGATCGGGATGAAACCGTTCTGCATGGCATCCGTCGCGGTTGCCCGGATGCATCCGCTCGTGGACAACCCGGTGATGATGAGGGTGTCCACTTTCATCGCGGTGAGCATGGCCTGCAGTGAGGTGTGCGCGAAAGCGCTGGGGTACTGCTTGACGATCTCGATGTCGCTCCCGTCGGGGGCGAGGCCCTCGATGTAGCCGCTGAACGCGCTGTCGGGCTCGAACCACTTCAGCGCCGGCACCTTCTTGATGAAGACGCCGCCGTTCAGGCCGGCCGGGTCGTGCTCGACCCGGGTGATGATCACGGGGATGCCGGCATCCGTCGCGACCTGCCGCATCCGCCGCATCCCCTCAGCGGCGTCTTCGACACCGGCATAGAGCGGACACTCCGGGTTCACGTATGCCTCGGCCGGGTCGACGATGATCAACGCGAGGCGCTCCCCTGCCTGCAGTTTGCCCTGCAGCCCGGCGGCCTCGTAGTCCGAGACGTCGGTCGGCTCCGAAGCGGTCACAGCGAGACCTCGGCGAAACCGGTGGTCTGCAGGAACGACTTGGCGACGATCACCGGGGCGATGCGCTCCGCCACGAGTTTCTGGTGGGCGGGGTGCGCCCCGTAGTTGCGCCAGGCGTCCTCACTGTCGAAGCTGAGCTGAAAGATCAGCCCGGCGTTGCCGTCCTTGAGGCCGGCGTCCTGGGCGACGGCCACGCTCGTCAGGCCGTCGATCTGGCCGAGCATCGCGGCGAGACCGTCAGCGATCGCCTGCCGGTCGGCGTCGGTGGCCGTCGGGGCGAAGGTGAGCATTCCGATGTGCGTGATCATGTCGATTCCTTTTGCTTAGTGCTCGGAGAAGAGCGAACCGAAACCGTCGAACTGGTCGAGGATGCCGTTGGTCCGGTAAGCGTGCCACACCGTCGCCGTATTGATCGCGAGCACGGGCTTGCCGAGTTCGATTTCCATCTCGGGGGCGACCCGGGCTACGGGAAGGTTCGTGCCGGCCTGGATGAGCAGGTCGACGTCGTCGGCGTTGACCTTGCGGAACGCCTCCTTGATCTCTTCAGGCGTCACATCGCCGATCGAGGTTGCGGTTTCACACTTGAGACCGTGCACCTCGGCCACTTCGAAACCCATCTGCTCGAAGAAGTCGCGGACCTGCTGGTCGCCGACCGGCTGGTACGGGGTGATGACGCCGATCTTCTTTGCTCCGTAAGCGTCGAGGGCCGCCTTACAGGCGAGCGCGCCGGTCGTGACGTCGAGCCCGTTGGAGAGGTCCTTCATCCACTTCTCGAATTCGGCCGCTCCGTCTGCACCGCCCCAGAAGGTTTCGGCGCTCATACCCATCACCAGGTAGTCCACCTTGGCGGTGACGACGTCGCGGACGGCGCGTCCGATCTCGGTGCGCAGTCCCTCGAGGAACCGCACGAAAGACGCGTCGTCGTTGAGCACCGGGTCGGGGATGTAGATACGGCCGGTGTGCCATGAGACACCCTCGACCCGCATCCAGTTGAACTCGGCTTCGACGACGGTGTTCGTCGACGGGAGGATGAGCCCGAACTGTGCGCGGGGTGACGATTGGCTGGTCATTGTGCTCCTTGAGAGGTCGGGTGAGAGTGGATGGGTCAGTGCGCTGGCGCCGGGACGGCGAGGCAGACGCCGGCGAGCGTGAGGCGCTTGAGCGACGGCAGGCTGTCGGGGTCCACCGCGAAGACGACGAGGGGCACCTCGGGAACCGCCCGGTGGATCCGCGCGATGTCGTCGGCGTCGGTCACCCAGACCCCGAGCAGGTCGGCTCCGGCCTTGACGTAGGCGGCTCCGCGGTCGATGGTTTGCGTGACCGCGTCCTCGCTGAACGGCCCCGCGGTCGCGAGGACGAGCATGTCATGTCTCGTCCCGATGGCGGCTGAAACGGCGGACGACACCTGGTCGGGTGGGGTGCTGCCGTGGTCGCTGAATGCGACCGCTGCGATGTTGGCGCGTTCGAGAGCGGACACCGCGCCGGACACCCCGGACGGGACCTCGGTGCCGTTGAGTTCGACGATGAGAGGCCCCGAATCGTCGCCCACCAGGTCGAGCGATTCAGCCGCTGTCCTGCCCTTCGACGCGGGGACGAACGCGACAGTGTCGGATTCGCTCTCGGAGTCCCAGAGGTGCCCGATCCGGGCGCCCTCGCGGATGGAGTCGGAGAATTGCTGCCCGGCCGGTGCGGCGGGAGCGGGACGCACGGGGCTGAGTCCCCGGGTCATGCGCCTGCGCGACACCTCGAATGAGGCGATCATCGAGGTCTTCCGGAGGTACGCCCGGGCGGCAACGGGATCCGCGGCGATCGCGGCCATCTCCGCCATGCGGCTGTTGCGGTTGCCGGCATCCCGTTCGCGCATTTCCTCGTAGTTCTTCTGCGTGTTCTGCTGCACGTCGCTGGCCGCGGCATCCCGCCGGACCTTCGCGTAGGTCTCGACCGCGCGCCGGGGGTCGCCGCCCTCGAGCGCGAAGCGCACCGCCTGAACGGCAGCGTGGGCGTCGTGGATTCCGCTGTTCATCCCCATCCCGCCGAGCGGGTTGTTGATGTGCGCGGCGTCCCCGGCGAGCAGGATCCGTCCGTGACCGAACGTGGCGGCGAGGCGCTGGTGCACTTTGTAGATCGTGCTGTGGGCGACCGGGTACGGTTCGCTGAGCGGCACGACACCCTGAAGGCGTTCTTCCACGCGGGCCGGGTCGAGCGCTTCTTCGTCGGTCTCGTCTTCGGCGATCGGGAACAGCACACGCCAGTGGTTCGGCGTGCGAAGCAGCACTCCCCAGTCGTCGGGGTCGTACACGTAGCTGACGTAGGCCAGGTCGTCGTAGTCCTCGAGGAAGTCGTGGGTGGTGGATGCCACAAGGAATCGTTCCGGGTAGGTGACACCCTCGAAAGCGATGCCGAGCGAGTTGCGCACGGCTGACCCGGCACCGTCAGCGCCGATCAGCCAGTCGGCGGTGTACGAGGGGGTGCGCCCGTCGCCGGGGAGGAAGACGTAGGCCTTGTCACGCCCGAGTTCGACCCGCTCGACCGGAGCGTTGTAACGCAGCGTGACGTGGGGCATGGCCTCGAGGTGGCGGCGGATGATCCGCGTGATGTTGCCCTGCTCGTTCTGGATGCGGAACGGGAACGGGGTGTCTCCTTCGAGCAGGCCCATGTCGAGGTGGGCGATGAGCTCGCGGTTGCGCCCGCGGTACTGGAAGCCGGGTGCCTTGAGACCGGTCGCGATCAGCTCGTCGACGACGCCGAGTTCGGCGAGGATCTCCAGGCTCGGCGGATGAAAGGTCGACGCCCGCGACTCAGTGGACAGGTCTGCCCCCGCCTCGAGGACGGTGACCGGGATGCCGGCGCGAGCGAGGCTCAGGGCCGCGGTCATTCCGACCGGACCCATTCCGGCGATGACGATGGTGGGTGGGGTGTCGCTCGTCATGTTGTTACCTTTCGACGAAGCCGATTCGGCGGAGAGAGGGGAAAGTTCAGGAGTACGAGAGTGTTGCTCTCGGGGTTGTCGGGTCGGCGAATCCGGAGAGCGGCTGACCGGCTACGGAGAGCTGGCCGGCGTCGATCGGCAGGATGTGGCCGGTGATCATCGACGCGTCGGCCGAGAGCAGGAACGCGATCGCTTCGGCGACATCGACCGGGTCGGCCATGGCACGGAGCGGCACGCGCAGGGTGAGGACGTCTTCACCCTGCGTTTCGCGCATGAATTCGGTGAGTGGAGTCCGCACGAGCCCAGGGGCGACCGCATTCACGCGGATGCCGTGTTGCCCGAGTTCGCCGGCCATCGCCCGGGTGAGGGCGATGATGGCGCCTTTCGACGCGTGGTAGTGCGAGCCGAGCCCGGCGACATAGCCGAAGCCGACGGTCGAGGCCACGGTGACGATCGCGCCGCCGTTTCCGGCAGCGACCATGGCCCGGGCCGCACTGCGGCACGCCGTCGCGGTCCCGATCACATTGACGGCCATGGTCTTCGCCCAGGCGTCGTCGCTCGAGTCGAGGAATGGTTCTTTGATCGAGATGCCGGCGCAGGCGACGAGCCCGGTGAGGCCGTCGGCCGCGATCTCGTCTGTCGCTTTCGCGAGCGCTGTTGCGTCGGAGGCGTCGACGGTGGCCCAGTGGCCGCGACGCTCAGCGGGTAGCTCGTTCCACCACTCCGCGGTCTCAGGACCCGACCGGTCGAGAACGGAGACGCGACTGCCGGCATCCGCGAGGAGCTGGGCGGTGGCTGCGCCGATACCGGAGGCTCCTCCGGTGATGAGCACGTGGTTCACGTTCTGCTCCCTGCGTAGTCGGTCGTGAAGTGGGGGATGTCGCGGGTCGAGGGTTCGGACGGCGGAAAGCCCGCGCCCGGCGCGCCGGTCACGGCCATCTGGCCGCCTTCGACCGGGAGGACGTGGCCGGTGGTCAGCGAGGATGCCGGCGACAGCAGCCAGGCGATGGCACCGGCGACTTCGTCCGGCTCGGCGAGCCGGCCGGCCGGCACACGGGCGCCGAGCTTCGCTTCGCCGAGTTCTTCGCGTTCGGTCGCCGACATCGGAGTGCGGACGAGGCCGGGGGCGACGACGTTCACTCGGATACCGTGGCGGGCGAGATCGCCCGCGAATGCCTTGGAGAGGCCGATCACGGCGGCCTTCGAGGCGTGGTAGCCGACGCCGAGGCCGGCGACGTAGCCGAGCCCGGCCGTCGAGGTCAGGGTGACGATGCTTCCGGGGCGTGCGGATCCGACCAGATGCTGCGACACCGCCTGCACGACGGTGAAGGTGCCCGTCAGGTTGATGGCGATGGTGCGTTCGAACTCGTCGGCTGAGATGTCGAGGCTGGATCCGCGGGTGACCACGCCTGCGCAGGTCACGAGGCCGTCGAGCGGGACCTCGGTCGCCGCGACCGCCGACCGGACGGCGGGGCCGTCGGTGACGTCGATCGCGTGCCAGGCGCCCCTCTTCTCAGCGGGAAGCCCGGCCCACCACGACGAGGAGTCCGCCGGGCTCCGGTCGATCACGCTGATCCGGTGACCGGATGCCGCCAGGCGGCGCGCCAGGGATTCTCCGATCCCTGACGCACCACCGGTGATGAGGGTGTGGGTCACTTCGGGTCCACGGTCAGCTGCTCATCGGGGACGTACGTACCGTCTTCGTAGTGACCGATCGTCACACCGAACGACAGGTTGCCGGTCTCGGTGCCTTCGTGCGCTCCACAGATGCCCTCGGACTCGGGCAGCTCGGTCAGGGCCGTCCGGATGGCTTCGGGGTCGGTGCCGGCCTCCTTGATCGCTTCGGCGAGGAGCATCATGCCGTCGTAGGCGATGGCAGCGTATTCGGTCGGCGCTTCGCCGAACTCCTCTTCGTAGGCGGCTGACCAGTCGGCGAGGTCACCCTCGGTCGCTGCGGACGGGATGCACTGGTTGCGGTTGTAGATCGTTTCGAAGCCCTCCTGGTTCAGCTGGGCGTAGGTACCCGGCTGAAGTCCGGCGACGAAGCTCGGAAGCTTCACACCCGCGGTCGCGAGCGCGTTGGCCGCGACGATGTAGTCGGCCTGCTGCCCGTAGATGAAGAGCATCTCGGCGTCGGAGTTGCGAAGGTTGTTCGCCTGCGTTGACAGGTCGACGTCACCCGACTGGAAGATCTCCTCGTCGACGATCTCGAAGTCGAACTCTTCCGCGGCCTCCGTCAGAACTTCGAAGGCACCGGTGCCAAGCTCTCCGCTCTCACGGAGGACGGCGACCTTCGACACCCCGAGGGATTCGACGGCGAACTGCGCCGCAGCCCGCGAGGTGATGGCGTCGCTCGAGGTCATGCTGAACGCCCAGTCGCTCTCAGCGGCGAGCCGGGAGTTGGTGCCACCCATCACGACGGGGATTCCGGCACGGTCAACCTGTGTCATCACGGCGAACCCCTGGGTGCTCACTGGGAAGCCGATCACGGCTACCGGGTTCTCGCCGGTCACGCGGTTGAAGGCGTTGAGGGCCGTCTTGTCGTCGGCTCCGGTGTCTTCGTTGATGAGCTTGATGGTGGCGCCGTCGATTCCGCCGTCTTCGTTGATGGCTTTGGCGGCCATTTCGATGCCGTGCGTCATTGGTTCGCCGAGGACAGCGGACCCGCCTGTCGTGGGCAGGGCAACGGCGATCGTGAGCTCTTCGGGTGCGTCTCCGCCGGCGTCTCCGCTGGCGCCGCCGCCGGAACATCCGGCGAGAACCAGAACGGCCGCAGCCGCGGTGAGCAGCGACGCAGACTTCTTCAGTGCGATGGTCATGGTACGTCCTTACTTGTGAGGGGGTGTTCGGAATGTGCGATGGTGCGGGGTGGGGGACTGTGGGGGAAGCTCAAGAGCCGAGGTAGGCCTTACGGACGTCGGGGTTGTCCATCAGCTCTCCGGCGACGCCTTCTGCGACGATGCGGCCGGTCTCGAGAACGTAGCCTCGGTCGGATGATCCGAGCGCGAGTCGGGCGTTCTGCTCGACGAGGAGAACGGACAGGCCGTTCTCCCTGCTGTAACGGCTGATTAGCCGGACGACCTCGGTCGCGAGCTTGGGCGACAGACCGAGCGAGGGCTCATCGAGGAGCAGCAGGCGCGGTTTGGCGATGATCGCGCGGCCCATCGCCAGCATCTGCTGTTCACCGCCGGACAGCGTCCAGGAGAGGCTGTCCTTGCGCTCGCCGAGTCGGGGGAAGATGTTGTAGATGTCGGCGATCGCTGCCTTCAGCTCCGCCCCGCGCATGCTGCTGGCGACGGAGGCGACGTCGAGGTTCTCGGCGACGGTCAGACCGGGGAACACCCGGCGGCCCTCTGGAACGAGGTTGAGGCCGTTCCGCGCGAGCCAGTCCGTGTTTTTCCCCACGACGTCGGTGCCTTCGAAGACGACGGCGCCCTTGGTCGGCTTGACCAGTCCGACGATGCCTTTCAACGTCGTCGACTTGCCGGCGCCGTTGGCGCCGATCAGGGTGACGACCTCGCCCTGTTCGATGTGCAACGAGATGCCACGGACCGCTGCCGCCGCGCCGTAGCCGAGGACGAGGTCGTGGATTTCCAGGATGGCGGTCATAGTTCTTCCTCACTTGCGCCGAGGTATGCCCGCAGCACTTCCGGGTGCTCGCGAACTTCGGCGGGAGTTCCCTCGGCGATCACGTGCCCGTTGTCGAGGACGGTCACCTGGCTGGCGACGGAGGCGACGAAGTCCATGTTGTGTTCGACGACGAGGATGGACAGGTCGTCCCGGCCGATGCGCTGGACGAGTTCGGCGAGCTGCACGGTCTCTGCGTCGTTCATGCCTGCCGCGGGTTCGTCGAGCAGCAGCACGGTCGGCTTCAGCGCGAGCGCGCGGGCGATCTCGACCAGGCGACGGTGACCGTACGGCAGCGTTCCGGCCGTGCGATTGGCGTCTCGCGCCACGCCGGCGAGTTCGAGAAGTTCGAACGCTTCCTCTCGCATCCGCTTTTCTGCCGCCCGGTACGTCGGCAGCTGGATGACGGCCGAAAGGAAGCCGTACCCGCGGGAGTGGTGCATCGCGACCATGATGTTGTCGAGTACCGTCATGTCGTCGAAGAGCCGCAGGGTCTGGAACGTTCTCGCGATCCCGCGTCGTGCTGCTTTGGCTGAATTCTTGCCGGCCAGTTCTTCGCCGTTGAGTGTGATCGTGCCGCCGTCCCACTGGTCAACCGCTGAGACGCAGTTGATCAGGGTCGACTTGCCGCTCCCGTTCGGTCCGATGAGCGCACGCGTGGTGCCCTGTTCCACTGACAGGTCGACATTGTCGAGGGCGACGACGCCGCCGAACCGGCGGGTGAGCCCGGTCACCGAGATTGCCGCGGTCATGACTCTTCTCCCTTCAGAAGATCGAGCTCGGTCTTCTCCCGTCGACGGCGGATGCCGGTGAGACGGCCGACGTACCGTCCGATGCCGAGGATCACTCCCCAGATGCCGCCGGGAACGAACGCGACCATGATCAGGAGGAGCACACCGTAGAGCAGCAGGTAGTAGTCCTGGATCGGCCGGAGCAGCTCGGGCAGGAAGGTGAGCAGCACGGCGCCGATCACGGCGCCCCAGTGGCTGGTCGCTCCGCCGACGACGACCATGGCGAGAAGCGACACCGAGAGCGCGAGGTTGTACGTTCCCGGGCTGATGTAGGTGGTGAAGCCGGCGTTGAGCGCACCGGCGAGGCCTGCGAATGCCGCCCCGATGACGAAGGCGAGAACCTTCACCGCACTGAGCGAGACGCCCATGGCCGCGGCGGCCACGTCGCTGTCGCGAACCGCCTGCATCGCCCGGCCGTAGGAGGAGTTCTTGACCCGGTGGACGACGAAGATGGCGAGGACGGCGAAGATCCCGATGAAGACGGCCCAGTCAGACACGGTCACGAGCTCGAAACTGCCGAAGAGGGGGGCGGTGATGCCGCTCACGCCGGTCGCTCCGCCGGAGAGCCAGGTCCAGTTGACGAGGATGAGGGCGACGACCTGGCCGAAGCCCAGCGTGGCCAGCGCGAGATAGTGTCCCTTCAACCGGAGTGCGGGGATGCCGAGGGCGAGGCCGACGATCGCGCTCAGGAGAACACCGATCACCATGGCGAGGCCGAAGTCCATCGACAGTTTCGTGACCAGGAGCCCGACCGAGTAACCGCCGATCGCGAAGAACGCGGCCTGTCCGAGGGAGACCTGGCCGCTGAGGCCGAATGTCACGTACAGGCCGACCGTGGCGATCACCATGATCTCGGCGTTGACCGTGACCTGGAGCCAGTAGTTGTTGTCGATGCCGAGCCCCAGGCCGACAGCGAGCACGAGGAGCGCCGGCCAGATCAGCCAGGATGCCACCCGGCTCACTGTGCCGTTGGGCTGCATCCGCGGAGCGGGGGTCAGTGCACGTTCGCTCGATTGCGTGGTCAGATTGCTCACAGCTTTTCACCTACCTTCGCGCCGAAGATTCCCTGCGGCCGGAGCAGCAGGAACCCGATCATCAGCGCGAACGCGAGAAGGTCCTTGCTGTCGGAGCCGATGAACGAACCGCCGAGGTTCTCGACGATGCCGAGGCCGAACGCCGCGACCGCGGCGCCGGGGAGGTTCCCGAATCCGCCGATCACACACGCGGCGAAGGCCTTGAGCGCAATGAGCATGCCGACGTGGACGGTGACGGAGAACATGGGGGCGACCAGGACGCCGGCGGCGCCGGTCAGCGCGGTGCTGATCGCGAAGGCGATGACCACGATCTGCCCCGTCCGGATGCCCATCAGCTGGGCGGTGTCTGCGTCAACCGCGGTCGCCTGCATCTGCCGACCGAGCCGGGTTCGGCTGAGGAGGAGCGTCACGCCGATGATGAGGACGATCGACACCACGAAGATGAACAGCGAGACGGTGCTGACCCGTGAGCCGAGAATGTCGAGCGACACGTTCGGCACGAGCGAGGGCAGCGATCGCGGGTTGGGTCCCCAGATCAGGTGGGCGGCCTGCTGCAGGATGATGCCGACGGCCACCGTCGAGATGATCATCGATGCGTGTGGCGCGTTCCGCAGTGGACGGTAGGTCACCCGCTCCATGAGCACACCGACGACGGCGGCTGCTCCGATGCCGAGCAGCGCTGCCGCGACGAGCGGGACACCGGCGACGGCGGCGACGGACGAGGCGACGAATGCCCCGATCATCACGAACTCGGCCTGGGCGAAGTTGAGGACTCCGGCCACCCGATAGGTCAGCAGGAACGCGACAGCCAGGAGGGCGTAGATGCCTCCGACCGCGAGTCCGCTGACGACGGATTGAATGATCATGAAGTGGAGGCTCCGTTCAGAACGAGCGCGTCATAGAGATGAGGCTGGCGGGTGGCGACCGGGTCGAGGTGGAAACCCTGGACCTTGCTGTGCGAGTCCATCAGGTCGAGTTCGAGGAAGATGTTCTCTTCGAATCCGGTGCGCGACGAGACAGCGGTCGGGTACCGCATCAACGCGACCGGCTGGCCGGGAAGGAACCGGTCGGCGATGACGATCTGGCTGCCGAAGCCGGCCGGGTTGTCGGTGCGCGCACAGGAGATCAGATGGGTGCGGTTTTCCTCCGTGCGTTCGGTGGCCGCCTGCGTGGCCGCTTCGAGGCGGTCCCAGTTGGCCGGGTGTGCAATGACCTCGGCTCCGCGCAATGTGAGGATGCGCGCGACCTCCGGCAGCCAGATCTCGTCGCCGATCATCAGGCCGATTCGTCCGATCGGAGTGTCGGCGACCACCAGGTCGTCGCCCGCGGTCGCCCACAGCCGCTCGGATTCGTTGAGGTGCGCCTTGCGGTAGGTCGAGTGGATGTCGCCGCTGTCGCTCAGGAGGTACGCGGTGGAGAAGTAGCGGTCGCGGTCACGCTCGACGAGGTTGACGACGATCCAGACGCCGTGTTCACCGGCCGCGGCGGTCAGGAGGTCGAGGGCCTGTGCCGACAGCTCGGCTGCCGCCCCCGGATCCGCTTCGATTTCGCCGGGGCGGTGGATGAAAAGCTCCGGGAAGACGCCGAGAGCGGTGCCACGTTTGGCTGCGTATTCGACCTGGGCCACCGCACGGGTGAGCGTCCAGCTGGTCGCGTGGTACCAGGATGTCTGCAGGGTGGCGACGGGGAGCGGCTTTGCCGGGGTGCCGGGCGGCACTGGGCCGTACATCTCGGCGACGCGGAGTCCGTGGATGTCGTCGAGCAGTTCTCCGTACAGGTCGGGCCGGCGAAAGCTGTCGAGGTCACCGATCCCGGCGAGCACCTTCGGGTGGCTGGTCGCCGGCGTGATGTCGGCGACGACCATGCCCTCGTCGGTCTCTCCGGCGTTGGCAAGAATCTGGCCGGTCGGCGAGATGATCTGAGAGCCACCGGTCCACGGGTATCCGTTCGCGGGGCCGCCGACGGTGTTGGCTGCGATGTGCCAGACGTGGTTCTCGATCGCGCGAAGCGGTTCATGCACCCGCATCTCGTCTGGCCCGCGGGAGTTGAGTGAGTTGGTGAGGATCTGCGCTCCCTGGAGGGCGAGGAGCCGCGGCACTTCGGGAACGATGCCGTCGGCGCAGAGCAGCATGCCGATCCGGCCGATCCTCGTGTCGACGACCTCGATCGCTTTGCTCCCCGGCGTGAACAGCGTGTACTCGTAGTCCCAGAACACCGTCTTGTGGTGCACGTGGAGGATGTCACCGGTCGAGTCGATGAGGATCTGGGTGATGTAGACGTCGGGAGCGGTGTCCGCCCGCAGGTCGACGCCGACCGCCGCCATGATGCCGAGCTCGCGCGCGGCTGCCTGGATCCCGGTGACGAAGGGCCCGTCGATGGCCTCACATGCGTCAAAAGCTGCCTCGCGGCTGGTGAAGTCCCGCACCCGGTTCGAGTTCTCAGGAGTGACGAGCAGGTGCGCGCCCTCTGCTTTCGCCTTCGTCATGTAGCCAACGACCAGGTCGAGGTTGGCGGCGACGTCAGCGCCCGAGAAGAACTGCGCTGCGGCGACGCGCACCGTCTCGGCCGGGGCCACGGGGCTGGACTTCATGTCTTCCGCCTTTTTCTCAGATTGTAGAAAAGAGATTCGCTCTGTGTGCGATTGAGGCAACACTAGGCACTTGGATCAGACTGTGTCAAACTTTTCATGCAGCGTCGCCCAGAGTCTGTAATCAGATTGAAACAGCCTCTCCCGACCTCCTTTTTCCTGCTCTCACGTGGAATTTTCCTTCAACTTGGCAGCCCGAACAGCGGCTCTGCGCCGATCTGTTTGCTTGGGGGCGGGGGGAAATTCTCGCGTTTCTAGCAAAAGTTTTACGCCTCTGAAACAAAGAATGCAAACACCGGAAAGAGAGCCGGCAGCAAGCGCGGCGCGGCGCTCTCTTGCGGGTTCATTGCACATTGTGAAAACTGAGTTCTCTATAGTGCAAAGAGGGAGACCCATCCGAGGGCCTGCCGGAAGGGAGTTCCGAATGACGACTGCGCGAACGCTGGCCGAGAAGATCTGGGATGCGCACCGCGTCGGCGAGACGGCCCCTGCGGAGCCGGACCTCCTCTACATCGACCTGCATCTGGTGCATGAAGTGTCGAGCCCGCAGGCGCTCGATGGACTCCGGCAGGCCGGCCTTCCCGTCCGTCGGACCGACCTGACGATCGCCACCGAGGACCACAACACTCCGACCCAGAACATCCTGCGGCCGATCGCCGACCCGGTGAGTCGCGTGCAGATCGAAACTCTCCGGGCCAACTGTGACGAGTTCGGCATCCGCCTCCACTCACTGGGCGACAGCGAACAGGGCATCGTGCACGTCGTCGGCCCACAGCTGGGGCTCACCCAGCCGGGCATCACCGTCGCGTGCGGCGATTCGCACACCTCGACCCATGGAGCATTCGGCGCGCTCGCGTTCGGCATCGGCACGAGCGAGGTGGAACACGTACTGGCCACCCAGACCCTGGCCCTTGCACCGTTCAAGACGATGGCCGTCACCATCGACGGGGATCTGCCCCCGGAGGTGAGCGCCAAAGACATCATCCTCACCGTGATCTCCCGCATCGGAATGACGGGGGCCCAGGGCCACATCGTCGAGTACCGCGGTTCGGCCATCCGCTCCCTGTCGATGGAGGCGCGGATGACGGTGTGCAACATGTCGGCGGAGGCCGGCGCCAGGGCCGGCATCATCGCCCCGGATGACACGACGTTCGAGTACGTGCGTGGTCGCGCCCATGCGCCGGGTGGCTCCGACTGGGCTGAGGCGGAGGCGTACTGGCGGACCCTTCGCACAGACGAGGACGCCGTGTTCGACCGCGAGGTCGTCCTCGATGCCTCCGAACTCTCTCCCTTCGTGACCTGGGGGACGAACCCCGGCCAGGGCGTGCCTCTTGCTGACATCGTCCCCGAACCGTCGTCCTTCCCGACGGCGGACGAGCGCGCGGCTGCGACCCGGTCGCTGGAGTACATGGACCTCACGGCGGGAACACCGATGCGGGAGATTCCAGTGGATGTCGTCTTCATCGGGTCCTGCACGAACTCACGGATCGAAGACCTGCGGGCAGCGGCGGACGTGATGCGCGGACGAACGAAAGCCGACGGCATCCGTGTGATGATCGTTCCCGGGTCGGCCCGCGTGCGGATCGAGGCCGAGGCCGAAGGGCTTCACACGGTGTTCACCGACTTCGGCGCCGATTGGCGGTTCGCGGGCTGCTCGATGTGCCTCGGCATGAACCCCGACCAGCTCGCCCCCGGCGAACGCTGCGCCTCGACCTCGAACCGGAACTTCGAAGGCCGGCAGGGCAAGGGAGCGCGAACCCACCTGGTGTCGCCGGCGGTCGCCGCGGCGACCGCCGTGGTCGGCCGCCTCGCCGCGCCGTCGGACCTGGCTCCGCGCGAGGACTGACCGGTCAGGCGGGCTGGTGCGCCGTCGACCCACGAATGACGAGCCGCGACTCCAGCACGACCTGCTCGGCCGGGGCCGCCGGGTCCTGGATGCGGGCGAGAAGCATCCGGGTCGCAGCGCCCGCCATCCCCGCGATGTCCTGCCGCACGGTGGTGAGGTCGAACGACTCCCACGACGCCATGTCGGTGTCGTCATAGCCGATGATCCAGATGTCGTCGGGCACCGCAGTCCCGGCCGACCGTGCCGCGTCGATGGCGCCGAAGGCGAGGAGGTCGTTGCTGCAGAAGACCGAGTCGACGGCGTCCGACCCATCCAGCGCCCGGGCCATGGCGGCGTAGCCGTTGCGGTGGGTGTACTCACCCTGGAAGATACGGTCGGGACTGAGCGGATGCCCCAGTTCGGCAAGCCGTGTGGCGAAACCGTGCAGCCGCCCCTGGGAGGTCGTGGCGAGGGGCGTGCCCCCGATGAAGGCCGGGCGGGTCCTCCCGTGCCGGACGAGGTAGTCGGCGACAAGCGCTCCGCCGGCGACGTTGTCGCTGCCGACCTGGTCGCAATCGACGCCCGCGAGGGTCCGGTTCACGAGGACGAGTGGGCTCTGCCGTTCGAGCGCGCCGTGCAGTTCGCTGGACGTCTCGGTGACCGTAGTGAAGACGACGCCGTCGACGGAGCCCTGGCGGATGGCGAGAAGCGCGGCGTCGTTCTTGGCGGAATCGGCGACCCACACGGTCATCCGGTACCCGGCCTCGTCGAAGGCGTCGCTGAGGGCGTCGAGGATCTGCGGGTAGAACGGGTTCGTGAGGTCGGCCACGACAACCCCGACGGTGCCGGTCCGGCCGGTCTTCATGGTCTGCGCCGCGAGGTTCGGCTGGTAGCCGACCGCGGCCATCGCCTGCAGCACCCGGGCTCGGGTGGCATCGCTGACCGGCGTGCCGGGCGTCATAACCCGCGACACCGTCGCCTGCGACACGCCCGCCGCGCGCGCGACATCCCGGCTGTTCACCATGTTTCCTCCGCTCCCGAATCTAGCGCCCTTTTTCGCGAAGCGCTTGTTTCCGCCGATGAATACGTATACAGTCCTACCAATCCCCGTTTCAACGTCGAAAGAGAGACCCCCGATGAGCACACCGGCATCCACCCTGGTGAAGGCACGCAGCGCAGAAGGCAACGACACCTCAGGCCGCGCCGACGTCAGCACCATCGTCGAAGGCGTGATCGCCGACATCCGCGAGCGTGGCGACGTCGCCGTTCGTGAATACTCGGAGAAGTTCGACAAGTGGTCGCCTGAGGCGTTCCTGCTCAGCGACGGGGCCATCGCCGAAGTGATGGCCCGTGTTCCCCAGCAGGTGATCGATGACATCCTCTTCGTGCAGGAGCAGGTCCGTACCATGGCGACGCGGCAGCTCGAGTCGCTGGGCGAGTTCGAGATCGAGACCTTTCCCGGCGTGAAGCTCGGGCAGAAGAACATTCCCGTGTCGGCGTCGGCCGCCTATGTGCCCGGTGGGCGCTACCCGCTGCTGGCCTCGGCCCACATGACGATCATCACCGCCAAGGTCGCCGGTGTTCCGCGGGTGGCCGCGGCGACCCCGCCGATCGACGGCGGCATCCCGGATGCCACGGTGGCCGCCATGCACCTCGCCGGCGCTGACGAGATCTACATCCTCGGTGGCGTGCAGGCGATCGCTGCCCTCGCCGTCGGTACCGAGACGATGGACCCGGTGAACCTGCTGGCCGGCCCGGGCAACGCGTTCGTGGCCGAGGCGAAGAAGCAGCTCTTCGGCGAGGTCGGCATCGACCTCTTCGCCGGCCCGACCGAAGTGCTCATCGTTGCTGACGACAAAGCCGACCCGTTCATCGTCGCTGTCGACCTGCTCTCGCAGGCCGAGCACGGCCCGGACTCCCCCGCCGTGCTCATCACCACCTCCGACGAGCTTGCGCATGCCGTTCTCGACCACATCGAGCGCATCCTCCCCGACATGCCGACCCGCGACTTCGCGGAACCGGCCTGGCGCAACTTCGGCGAGATCCACGTCGTCGACAGCCTCGACGATGCGTACGTGCTCGCGGACGAGTACGCGTTCGAGCATGTACAGATCCTCACCGAGAACCCGCGCGAGGCGCTTGAGAAGATGCACCACTACGGTGCACTGTTCCTCGGTGAAGGCACCTGCGTCTCCTACGGCGACAAGACCATCGGTACCAACCATGTGCTGCCGACGCGGGGCGCGGCCCGGTACACCGGAGGACTGTGGGTGGGCAAATACCTGCGCACCGTCACCTACCAGGAGGTCACGAACACCGAGTCGAGCGCCATGCTCGGCGAAGTGACCGGTCGTGCCGCGCGCGTCGAACGCTTCGAAGGGCACGCCCGCTCCGGCGACGTGCGTGTGGCCAAGTACCGCGGCGCCAGCTTCGACTGGATCCCCGCCAACGCGACCGTCTGAGCCCGAAAGCAAAAAGGGGCAGGGCGCATCCGTCGCTAACGTTGGACCATCAGCGACCGGATGCGCCTTCGCACTCGTCAGGAAAGGACCCCATGCTTGACTTTCGACTCGACGGCCACACGGCGCTCGTCACCGGGGCCGGGCGCGGCCTCGGTCTGGCCATCGCCGACGGTTTGCAGGAGCTGGGGGCCACGGTCTACGGAACCGCGCGGGATGCGACGAACGCCGCGACCGTTGCCGAGCGCTACGGCACGACGGCGGTGACGCTCGACGTCACCGATGTACGATCGGTCCGCCGGGCGGTCGATGCGTTGTTCGAGTCGGGTGTCGAGATCGACCTTCTGGTGAACAACGCCGGAATCAACGCGCCAGGGCCCGCGCTCGACCTCGAGCCCGAGGCCTGGGACTCGGTTTACGCCGCCAATGTGCGCGGTCTCTTCTTCACCTCGCAGGCGGTTGCGCGACAGTGGGTCGCCAGTGGCATCCGCGGGTCGATCGTCAACATCGGATCGCAGGCCGGGAGCGTCGCCATCGAAGAGCGTGCCGCGTATGGTTCGAGCAAGGCTGCCGTTGCGCAGCTGACCAGGAACCTGGCGCTCGAGTGGGCTGCGGCCGGCATCCGGGTGAATACTGTGGCGCCGACCTTTGTGCGCACCGAGTTGACGGCGTCCACGCTGGCTCGGGGCGAGTGGGCTGCTGAGCTGCAGTCCCGGATTCCGCTCGGGCGCTTCGGGGAACCGTCGGAGGTCGTGGGTGGAGTTGCCTATCTCCTCGGCGGCGCGGCGTCTCTCGTCACGGGGCACACCTTGGCGATCGACGGCGGCTATACGATCCGCTGAGGGCCCCGCCCCACCGCTGACCGGGCTCGTCACAATCGAGGCCAGGTCATCCGTTCCGGACGAAAACACCCGGCGCGCCGGATGACCTCGACCGAAACGGATGACCTGGCGGCTCAGGGGGCGAGCGCAGCGGGGGCGACCGGCGGCGCGCGCGTCAGACGGAAGCGGTCCCGACGAGGTTGGCCGCCTCGTGGTGGGCGCGATAGCCGCGCTGGATCTCGATCTGGTCGGCCACGTACTTGGCGTCGTGCCAGACACCCCAGATGAAGCTCGACCCGCGGCGTGACTGCCAGGGCAGCCCGAGGAAGTACACGCCCGGCTCCGTCGAGACCCCGCGCTGGTGCCGCGGCCTGCCCCGTTCGTCGAAGGCGTCGATCTCGAGCCAGCTGTAATCGACGGCGTAGCCCGTCGCCCACACGACGGATGCCACGCCGGCGTCGGCGAGGTCCAGCTCGAGGATCGGGTTGATCACGCTGTCCGGGTCCGGCCGCTGACGACGGGCTTCAGGCTCTTCGGGAAGATCGAGCCCGTTGCGCTCGACGTAGGCATCGGCTTCGTCGAGCACACCCAGGTAGTTGGCGTCGCCGTTGGCGATGTTGGCCCGGAGGTCCTGGCCGAAGTGCACGGTCCCGCCGTCGAACGACTGGGTCCGGCCGACGAGCGTGATCCCGTCCTCGGCGAGTTCCCGGAAGTCGACGGTGTGGCCGCCGTTCGCTCCGCTGACAGCGATCGTGACGTGCTCCGCGCCCAGAGGAGGCGTCGAGGCATCCCACTTGCCGAGAACTCCGAGCCACCAGACGAAGTCGTGCCCGCGGTAGCTGCGCGGCGGGCGGTCATGAGGCCCGACGGAGAGGTAGACCTGCCGCCCCGAGCGCTGGATCTCGGCAGCGATCTGAACGCCGGAGGATCCGGCACCGACGACCAGGACGGCGCCCTCGGGCAGCTGCTGCGGGTTGCGGTATGAATTCGAGTGGATCTGGACGAGCTCGGCGCTCTGCGGCACGACGGCAGGAAGAACGGGCCGCTGGAACGGGCCGGTTGCAGCCACCACGTACTGGGCGTCGAGATCGCCGTCGGATGTTTCCACGCGGAAGCCGCTGCCACCGACGTTCCGGCGCACGGCGGTCACCTCGACACCGCACCGGATCGGGGCTCCGATCTTCTCGGCGTAGGCGACGAAGTAGTCGGCAACCTGTTCCTTGGAGGCGAAAGCACCGGGTTCGAGGTCGGGAAACTCGAGGCCCGGAAAACGGTCGTGCCAGACCGGCCCGTTCGCGACCAGCGAGTCCCACCGCTCCGAACGCCACCGTTCGGCGATGCGGTGTCGCTCCAGGACGAGGTGCGGGATGCCGCGTTCGGTCAGGTGCTCGCTCAGCGCGACCCCGGCCTGGCCGGCCCCGACGACGACGACCTCGATCTTCTGGCCTGACATGCAACCTCCTGGTACTGGGCAAACTGCCGTGGTTATTTCCCCATCTCAGCAGGACGATCTGCATCTGCCTAACGAATAAAAATGCTGAACCACATCACTTTTCGAAATGTAAAAGCTGTGTTTCGGCATGGTTTCCGTTGGCCTGTTTTAGACGGCGACCGTCGCAGGAGGAACCGGCGCCTGCACGGCACGGCGGCACTGGTCGGCGAAGACGCGGGCGCGTTTACCGACGGCGGCATCGGCGCTGGCGAGCACGATGTCGAGGCCGGGCACGGTGTCGGTTACGCGCAACGTGTGGATCATCCGCCCGTCGTAGGTGTAGTCCAGCGCCGGTTTCTGGTGGAGCAGCGTGAAGCCGTGGTTGCGCGCGACCATCGCGCGCACGGACTCGAAACTCGCGAACCGGTGACCGACGACCGGGGTCAGGCCGAGTTCGAGGAACGCGTTGAGAAAGTAGTCCCGGCTGATGGGCATGTCGAGCAGCACCATGGGTTCGTCGACGAGTTCGGCGAGGCTGATCTCGGAGCGGGATGCCAACGGGTGGCTGGCAGCAACGGCCGCGTACAGCGGCACCGTCGCCAGTGTCTCGACGTGCAGGGACGGGTCGAGCCCGATGTTGTAGGTCAGCGCGACCTCGATCGCGTGGTTCAGGATCGCCTCATTGATGCCATCGGCTCCGAGGTCCCGGATGCGCAGTTGCAGGTCCGGGTATTCCTTCGCTGTGCTCTCCAGGATCTCCGGCAGGTAGAACGGCGCGAGGGTCGAATAGCAGGCCGCCTCCAGGTTGCCTGAGATCGACTCGGGCCGGAGCGCGTCCACCGCGTCCTCCACCGAGTTCAGGATGCTGCGCGCTCGCACGAGAAGCTCCGAGCCGCTTGCCGTCAGCAGGAGCCCTTTGGCGCGCCGGCGGACGAACAGCCGCGTCCCGAGGCTGTCCTCGAGGTTGCCGATCGATGTCGACACCGCCGACTGTGCAACATAGAGGGAGGCGGCCGCCAGGGTCATGCTCCCGTGCTCGGCCGCAGCGATGAAGTAGGACAGCTGCGTGAGCGACAGGTCGCGTGCGGCGGAGGGGCGCATATTGCGGCCAATCGTTCGGGATCTGGTCCGTCGAGTATCGCCCGATGTTGTTACTAATAGATTTCTGTGTCGTTGCTGACCGATTGCATCTGCAAAATCGATGCAGATGGGCGCAGGAGGCTATTTGCATCCCATGCCCGGATGCGCGAAAACTGGTCGTGGCGGCATCAGCCCGTCGGAAAGAAGGCTGTCGAGATGACGACCCACACGCGCATCCGTCCGTTCAACACCAAAGAGACGTATCCCGAGCAGAATCTCGACAACGATCTCTGCCAGGCAGTTGTCGCCGGCGGTGTCGTCTACCTCCGTGGACAGATCGCGCAGGACCTCGACACGCGTGAAAGCGTCGGCATCGGCGACATTGAAGCCCAGGCCGAGAAGGCGATGGCCAACATCGACATGCTGCTGCGGGAGGCAGGCGGATCCCTCGAGCACATCGTCAAGGTCGTGGTGTACCTCACGGACATCCGCTTCCGCGAGCCTGTCTACACGGTGATGGGGCGCTGGCTGAAGGGCGTCTACCCTGTCTCCACCGGCCTCGTCGTGTCGGCCCTCGCCCGGCCGGAATGGCTCGTCGAGATCGACGCGACCGCTGTCCTCACCGAACCGAGCGGCGCGTGACCTTCTCCCTGGCCGCCCGTGACCCGGCCACGGGCGCGTTCGGCATGGTCATCAGCTCGTCCAGCCCCGCTGTCGCGTCGCGGTGCCTGAACCTGCGCGCGGGCGTCGGCGTGGCGGCATCCCAGAACGTCACCAACCCGGCACTTGGGCCCCTCCTGCTCGACGGACTCGAGGCGGGGGCGGATGCCGACAGCGCGATCGCAGCAGCCGTGGCGGCTGACCCGTTCAGCGACTACCGCCAGCTCACCGTCGTGGATGCCGAGGGCCGCGTCGCCATGCATTCCGGCACCCAGGCGCTCGGCATCTTCGGGGTGGCCGTGGGCGACCATGCGGTTGCCGCGGGCAACATGCTCTCCGGCTTGGACGTGCTCGACGCGATGGTCGGCGGCTACGCCTCCAGCGGTGCGGAAGCCTTCGAGGAACGCCTGCTGGCCGGCTTCCTCTCCGCGATCGAGGCGGGCGGCGAGGCCGGCCCCGTGCGATCCGCCGGCCTCGCCGTCGTCGAGGACGCATCCTGGCGGGTGACCGACCTGCGCGTGGACGACTCCGACGACCCGGCCGGCGAACTCACCCGGCTGCTCGCGTTGTGGCTCCCGCAGAAGAACGACTACCTGGTGCGGGCCCTGCGCCCGGGGAACGCGCCCTCCTACGGCGTCCCCGGAGACGAGTGATGCCCGCGCCCGCCGAGCTCAAAGCGCGACTGCGAGCATCGGTCGAGGACTCGGCCGACAGCATCCTCGCCGTGAGCCACCGCCTGCATGCCGACCCCGAGCTCGGCTGGCAAGAGGTGCGATCGGTCGCTCTGCTGACCGCGCAGCTCGACGCGCTCGGCTTCACCATCGACCGCGATGTGGCCGGGCTGCCGACGGCGTTCGTCGCCAGCCGGGGCTCCGGCCCGGTCGTCGTGGGCCTGATCGCCGAGTATGACGCTCTCGCGGGGATCGGCCACGCCTGCGGGCACAACATCATCGCCGCGGCGACGATCGGCGCAGCGGCGGCTCTCGCTCCCCACGCCGACGAGCTCGGCATCACCCTCCAGGTGATCGGCACGCCGGCCGAAGAGGGCGGCGGAGGCAAGATCTATCTGCTCGACGCCGGGGTCTTCGATCGTCTGGATCTGGCCATGATGATCCACCCCGGACCGGTCGACTCGGTGATGGCGCGGCCGCGTGCCGTCGCCCACTTCGACGTCGAATACACCGGCAAGGCGTCCCACGCGGGCGCGTACCCGCACCTCGGCCGCAACGCGGCGGATGCTTTCACCGTCGCGCAGGTGGGAATCGGGCTGCTCCGCCAGCAGCTGCCCGACAGCGTGCGCGTGCACGGAATCGTGACCGAGGCCGGCACCGCTCCGAACGCGATCCCCGAGACGGCGAAGGGCAGCTGGTACGTCCGGGCTGATTCCCTCGAGCAACTCGATGGCATCTTCGACCGGGTGTCCGCATGCTTCGCGGCAGGCGCCCTCGCCACAGGATGCGAATGGGAGCTTCGGGAGACCAGCCCCCGCTACGCCGAATTCCGCAACGACGTCGCACTTGCGAACCTGTTCACGGCCAACGCGGCCGCGCTCGGCCGCGACATGGACCCCGACGAACTCCTGCCCGGCGGCATGAACACCGCCTCGACCGACCTCGGGAACGTGTCCCAGCGGGTGCGGGCGATCCACCCCTACCTCGGCATCGGCTCGCTGCCCGCCGTGAACCACCAGGCGGAGTTCGCCGCGGCGAGCGTCACGGCGACCGCCGACCGGGCGGTCCTCGACGGCGCCATCCTGCTGGCGCAGACGATCGTCGACGCCGTGACAACCGAGAGTTTTCCCCGTGAGGCCGACCCGCAAACAGCCGGCGACCTCACCGACCCCAAGGAGTGAACCGTGCGTTCTCACGCAGAATGGCAGTCCCTCGCGGCAGGCGTCCGCCCCCGAACCCAGCTCTTCATCGACGGCTCGAGCGTCGCGGCGGCCGACGGTGAGGCGTTCGAGACGATCAACCCGTCGACGGGCCTCGTGCTGGCATCCGTCGCCCGCGGAAAGTCCGAAGACGTCGACCGCGCCGTGCGCGCCGCCCGTCGCGCGTTCGACGCCGGCTCCTGGTCACGTGCGGCTCCGACACACCGCAAGACCGTGCTGCTGCGGCTAGCCGACCTGATCCGCACCCACGCCGACGAGCTGTCGCTGCTCGACACCCTCGACGGCGGAAAGCTGATCAGCGACACGTCGACGATCGACATCCCGGGGAGCGCCGGGATTCTGCAGTGGTACGCCGAGGCGATCGACAAGCTGTACGGCGAGGTCGCCCCGACGGGCCCCGGCGACCTCGCGATCGTGACCCGCGAAGCACTCGGGGTCGTCGGTGCGGTCGTGCCGTGGAACTACCCGCTCGAGATGGCGATCTGGAAGCTGGCCCCTGCGCTCGCGGCAGGCAACAGCGTCGTCCTCAAGCCGGCGGAGGAGTCGCCGCTCTCGGCGCTCCGTCTCGCCGAACTCGCCGCCGAAGCCGGGCTGCCCGACGGCGTCCTCAACGTCGTGTCGGGGCTCGGCCCCGAAGCGGGTCGCGCCATCGGCGAGCACCCCGACGTCGATTCCGTGGTCTTCACCGGGTCGACCGCCGTGGGCAAGATGTTCCTCGGCTACGCGGCGACCTCGAACATGAAACAGGTCTGGCTCGAGTGCGGCGGCAAGTCCTCGAACCTCGTCTTCGACGACGTCGAGGACCTCGATGCGGCCGCCGACAAGGCGATCGCCGGGATCTTCTCCTGCGCGGGGCAGGTCTGCTCGGCGAACTCGCGCCTGCTCGTGCAGTCCGGCATCGCCGACGAGTTCCTGCAGCGCGTCGCCGACCGGGCCGCGGGCATCCGCGTGGGTGACCCGCTCGACCCGGCCAGCGAGATGGGTCCGATCGTCAGCTCGGCGCAGCTCGACCGGGTGCTCGGCTACATCGCGACCGGGAACAGCGAGGCCACGCTGACCTCCGGCGGGCAGCGCCTGCACGCCGAGACCGGCGGGTACTTCGTGCAGCCGACCGTCTTCTCCGGCGTCGCGCCCGGATCCACGCTGGCCCGCGAAGAGGTCTTCGGCCCACTCCTCGCCGTCAGCACCTTCGACACCGAAGCGGATGCCATCGCGATGGCCAACGCCACCGAGTACGGCCTCGCCGCATCGGTGTTCACCGACAACATCCGTCGGGCCCACCGCGTCTCGCGAGCGCTCCACGCCGGAACCGTCTCGGTCAACACCGTCGACGCGCTCGACGTGACGACCCCGTTCGGCGGCGTCAAGCAGTCGGGCTACGGACGCGACCTGTCGCTGCACGCGCTCGACAAGTTCACCTCGCTCAAGACGACCTGGTTCGCGAACTCGTGACCGGCGACGTCGACTACCTCGTCATCGGCGGGGGAACCGCCGGCTGCATCGTCGCCGCGCGGCTGAGCGAGGATCCGTCGGTTACCGTCGCCCTGGTCGAGGCCGGCCCGAGCGATGCCGACGAACCGCGCGCCCACTCGATCCGGCGCTGGGACGAGATGCTCGAGGGCGAATACGACCTCGACTACCGCAGCGTCGAGCAGCCCCGCGGCAACTCCTTCATCCGGATGGCGCGGATGCGGATCCTCGGCGGATGCTCCACCGCCAACACCATGATCACCTGGCGTCCGCTCCGCGGCGACATGGACGAGTGGCAGTCGCTCGGCGTGACCGGGTGGGACTACGACACCATGTCGGCCTACTACGACCGCCTCGAGACGCCGATCACCCCGGTGGCCCCGCAGGACCGCAACCCGTACCTGCAGACCGTGATCGACTCGGCGGCCGCTGCCCTCGACATTCCGGTGCGCGAGTCGTGGAACGACGCCGAGTTCCTCACCGGCGCCGGCTACTTCGAGATCGGCTACGAACCGGAGACGAACGCGCGGTCGTCGACGTCCCGGGTCTACATCCGCTCCGGCGCCGAGAACCGGGCGAACCTCGACCTCGTCCTCGACGTGCTGGTCGAGCGGATCCTCCTCGACAACGGCCGCGCCGGCGGCGCCGTGCTCCGTGAGAAGGACGGCAGCCTCCGCGAGCTCCGCGCCCGCCGCGAAGTGATCGTCTGCTGCGGCGCGATCGACTCCCCTGCCCTGCTCATGCGGTCGGGCATCGGCCCGGCGGCCGTGCTCGAAGCAGCCGGCGTCCCGGTCACCGTCGACCTCCCGGGTGTCGGCGAGAACCTGCAGGACCACGCCGAAGGACTTGTCATCTGGGAGGCCCGCGGCGAGCGCCCGACCGTGAGCGCCACCGGGTGGGATGCCGGTTACGTCACCACCATCGATCCAGACAGCACCATGCCCGACGTGTCGACGCACATCCCGCTCGAGACCTGGGGCGTGCACGCGGAACGCCGCGGCGTGGAGCTGCCGGCGAACACCGTCTCCCTGGTGCCGAACGTGGCGAAGCCCCGCAGCCGCGGGCGCGTGTGGATCACGTCGCCGGCATCCGACGCTCCGCCGTCGATCGACTACGGGTACTTCACCGATCCTGAGGGCCACGACGAGCGGATGCTCATCGCCGGCGCCCGCAACGCACGTCTCGTCGCGCAGCAGGAGCCGTTCGCGTCGCAGCTCGTGCGCGAGGTGTTTCCCGGGCCCGAGGTGCAGTCGGACGAGGAGCTCTCCGAGGCGCTGCGGGCGACGCACCAGACGGTGTACCACGTGTCCTGCACCTGCAAGATGGGTGCCGACGACGATCCGCTGGCCGTGCTCGACTCGGAGCTGCGGGTGCGCGGTGTGGACGGCCTCCGGGTCGTCGACGCGTCCGTCTTCCCGACGATTTCGGCGCTGAACCCGGTCGGCCTCATCATGGCGATTGCGGAGCGCGCGGCGGACCTCATAGCGGCGGACCGCTGACCCACCCCGCTGGCTCGACCAAACCCCGCTGGCTGGAGCGAAGCGAAGCCAAGGCCCCGCACAAAACCCAGCCTCGGTGCGCGGCACTCGTCCCTCGCACCGCTATTCGCCCACCGAGGTCGCCCACTCGAACGTGCTCAGCGACGCCGCAGGAACCTCCGCCGTGACCGTCATTCTGCCGTCCCCCACGTCGATCGACCGCGGAACGCCCGACGGGTTCCAGACGAGAAGGACCGTCGAATCGTCGGGCGTCCGGAACGCCACGTGCCGCAGCTCACCGTCGCCCGAGTTAGAGTCGACCCGCACCGACCCCGGTGGCACGAAGCGCGCGGCGTGCGCGAGCACGTAGTACTCGGCGTTGCGGGTCACGGTCCCGTCCGACGCGATCGTGACCACACCCGAGCAGGTCGAGCAGCCTCCCCGGTGCGGTCCGTTGTTCTCGTCGAGCGCAAGGTTCCAGGTGAGCACGCCCGCGGCACGGTTGCGCAGTGAATCGATCAGCAGGTTCGTCGCCTGCCAGCTGAAGGTGTCGGCGAAGACCTTCTCTCGTGAGTCCCCGGCAGCGCTCGACCCCGAACATTCCGTGACCCAGATCTCGATCTCCCGGAACTGCTCCCACAGCCGACTCTGCGCCCCGGCGTTCCCGTAATAGCAATGGAAGGCGATGCCGTCGATCCACTCGGCGGCCGCCGTATTGAGCAGGTCGGCGGGGTACAGGTAGGCGGGGTCTTCCCCCTCCGGTGTCGTCGCCACGTCACCGGGATTCAGTTCCCAGTTGTGGTCGAAGCCGAGAATCGACGTCTCGAATCCGGCGGCCTCGAGCGCCGGACCGAGCTCCTCGATGAGTTTCGCCTGCTGCCAGACCGGCATGTCGGTGCCGGGGTACCCGTCGGGGTAGCGCAGCTGCGGCTCGTTCTGCACGGTGAGGTAGTCGATGTCGAGGCCGGCGTCGCGGTACTCCTCGAGGAAACGCACGAGGTACGCGGCATACGTCTCGTAGGCGCGGTCCTCGTCGAGTAGCCGGCCTCCTTCGAGGCTGCCGTTCGTCTTCAGCCAGCCCGGCGGGCTCCACGGTGAGGCGATCAGCCGCAACTCGGGGTTGATCGCCACCACCTCCTGCAGCACCGGGATCATCGCGCGCCGGTCCGGTTCGACGCTGAATCGGTCGAGTTCCCAGTCCGTCTCGCCGGCCGGCAGATCGTCGAAGGTGAACGCGTCGGTGTCGACGAAGTCCGAGGCTCCGATCGGCAGTCGCAGGGTCGACAACCGAGCCGGCCCGTGAAGGTCGAACAGCTCGTCGAGCAGGTCGGCCCGGGCGTCGGCGGGCATGCCGGCGAACAGGTCCGCCGACGCATGCGTCATCGCTGCACCGAAGCCGTCGACCCGCTGGTGCTCGACGTCCGTGTCGACTGAGACGGTCAGCTCTCCCTCCGACGCCGGCTGCGCGTCGACGTCGAGGGGGCGCATGAGGTCGCGTCCGTCGGCGCTCGTCGTCACGGCGGTGACCTCGGATGCTGTGGGGCTCGGCGTCGAGGTCGGCGACGAGTTCGGCGTCGCGACCTCAGGTGCGGCGTTGCGTGGGGTGACGACCAGAAGGATCACGAGAAGTGCCGCGATCCCGGAGGCGAGGAGAAGCCATCGGCGACGCGACCGGTCGGGCTGCCGGTCCGTGTCGCTCATGAATCCTCCGTGCCGGGGCTCGCCCCGCACGCGGGCCGGCGTCCGGCACCGAAGTGCCGGACGCCGACCGTGCATTGCGAGACCGGCGTCATCCCCCCTGCACCTTCAGTGCGAAGGCCTGGGCCGGATCGTCGGCGTCACAGGTCTGCTGGACGATGCGGGCGCCGTTGTCGCGACTGCCCCCGTCGACCGCGGCGCAGAGCCCGCTGTTCGCGTTGACGAGCTGGTAGTAGCCGTCGCCGACACGTACCAGTTCGAATCTCTGGCTGGCATCCCTTCTCGCCAGTTCCGAGATCACCAGCGGGGCCCCCACCGCAGTGGAGGCATCCGCCACCTCGAGCACCAGGCCCGCATTCACATTCGTGATCCGGTAGGTGCCGCCCCCGGCCTGGGACAGCGTCCACTCGGCGTTGGACTGAGGAGCCGGGCAGGTCCACTGCTGCACCGGCGTTCCCTCCGCCGTGCCCTGGTCGACCGCGTCGAGGCAGGCGCCGGAGTTTTCGCTGACGACGGTGTAGACCGCGTCCGTCGAGATCCCGTTGACGTTCTCCCTGTCTGTGGACTTCACGCGCACCGAGTCGGAGAGCTCGATGTCCTGCGCCGAGGAGCCGACGAGCACGTCGATCGTCCCTCTGGGGGTGATCCACTTGTCGACGTACGAGTCCCAGTAGGACAGCGACTCACGGTCGAGCTCGACGGTGACGGTCGTCGACTCGCCGGCCGCGAGCGCGACCCGAGTGAATCCCGCCAGCTGCCGAGGTGCCGTGTTGACGACATCCGTCGGCAGCTCACCGACGTAGACCTGCGGTGTTTCGATACCGGCACGGTCACCGGTGTTGGTGACCTCGAACGTCGCCGTCACCCGTCCCTTGCCCCGTGAGGTCAGGTCGAGGTCGGAGTATTCGAAGGTCGTGTAGGAGAGCCCGTGACCGAACGCGTACTGCGGCTCGATGTCGAACTCCTCGTACCCGCGGTATCCGACGAAGACGTCCTCGGTGTAGTACGAGTCGAGGCCGATACCCGGGTACTGCTCAGGCGTCGAAATCGGCGTCGCATCCGCTGTCACGGGGAACGTCACCGGCAGCCTGCCCGAAGGGTTCACCTCACCGAACAGGATGCGTGCAAGCGCGGCGCCCTGGTTCTGGCCGCCGTACCACGCCTCGAGGATGGCCGGCACGCCGTCAGCCCATTCGGCTGTTGTCGTCGGGCCCCCGGTCGTCAGCACGACGATCGTGTTCGGGTTCGCCGCTTTCACCTGCTCGATGAGCGTTTCCTGGCCGCTCGGCAGGCCGATGTCCGGCTTGTCTCCACCTTCGGAGCCGTAGTCGCGGACGACCACAACGGCGACGTCCGACTCCGCGGCGAGGTCAGCGGCAGCCAGCGCCTTCGGATCCACGACGCCGGCAGGCTTCGTCCATCCGAGCTTCAGCTGCGTGCCCTCTTCGGTGCCGTCGGAGACGTCGAGCGTGTAGTCGACCTCGAGGGCGTATTCCTGGCCGGCCATCAGGTCGAGCGAGACCGTGTCGGTGCCCAGTTTCGTCGCACCTGTTCCGAGGATCGCCTCGCCGTCGAGGGTGACTGTCGACGTGCCGGATGCCACCAGTTCCAGCACGTAGGTGCCGGTCACTGGCGGTGTCAGCGTCGTCGAGAAAGTCGCTCCGGTGCCTCGGCCTGGCAGCGCAGGCAGAAGCGTCGACTGCGAGTTGAAGCCCTCGAAGTAGTAGAACCCGCCGTTGATCGAGACGTCCTGAGTCGTCTCGTCAGCGATCACAGCACCGTCAGCATCGACGACGGTGGTGTCGACTCCCGGGCTGCCGTCCGCACTGGTGAGGTAGTCGGAGGGAATCGCATCGAGTCCCGGCAGCAACGTCGACGATGTGACGAAGTCCGTGCCCCGTGCGTGTTGCACCGTTGCGTCGGGCAGCAGCTCGGTGAGGCCCTCGAGTGGGCTGATCGTGTCGGTCGGCAGAACCAGCGAGCTTCCGCCGCCCGCCGTAGCTGCGTCGGCATCCGCACCGATCACCGCTACCGAGTTGATCTCATCCTCATCGAGAGGCAGGATGCCGTCGTTCTTCAGCAGGACCGTGCCCTGCTCGGCGATCTCCTGCGCGGCGAGCGCGTGGCCGGCTTCATCGAATTCCTGGATGGTCGCCGGGTTGTCGAACAGTCCGAAGCGGATCATCGCCGTGAGGATGCGCAGTACCGCGACGTCGATCTCCGCTTCGGCGACCTGGCCGCTGAGCACGGCATCCTTCAGCGAGAGGAAGAAGCCGAAGCTCGGCTGCTCCTGGTCGAGCCCGGCCCGCAGCGCCTCCACGGAACTGTGGGTGGCGCCGTAGTCGCTCATCACCCAGCCCTCGAAGCCGATCTGGTCGCGCAGGATGCCGGTGAGGAGCTCGGAGTGCTCACACGCGTAGAGCCAGTTCACCTTGTTGAAGGCACACATCGCTGAACCCGGGTTCGCACCCGTGATACCGATGTCGAACGGCCGAACGTAAATCTCCTGGAGGGCGCGCTCGCTCACGATCGCGTTGCCGCCGACGAGGCGGTCCTCCTCCTGGTTGTACGCGGTGTAGTGCTTGATGTCAGCGACCACCGGATACGCCTGGATCGCGTTGATCTGCGCCGCTGCGATCGTGCCCGACAGGAACGGGTCTTCGCCGTATCCTTCGAAGGTGCGACCGGCCTGCGCGACGCGGGCGATGTCGACGGCCGTTCCGAGCGAGACATTGTGGCCGCTCTTGAAGGCTTCGTCGCCGATCACATCACCGAAGGTCGTCGCCGCCTCGGTGTTGAAGGTCGACGCGAGCGCGATCGGGGCGGGCAGTGAGGTCGCTCGCTTCTCGTTGGCACGGGGGTCCGCGATGCGGACGCCGGCCGGGCCGTCAGCCATGGTGAGCGCCGGGATTCCGAGGCGCTCGATGGGTGCGTTGTAGAACCCATAGAAGTTGTTCTGCTCACCTTCGAGCATGTCGATTTTCTCGTCGAGGGTCATCTGCGCCAGCAGCGCCTGTGCGCGGGCGACCGCGTCTGCGGGGGCCGCGGATGCCCCGGCCGGCACGGTGGCGACGACGAGCGCTGTCGCCACGGTGAGCGCGGCGATCAGTTTTCCCGTCGATCGTCGTTGATCGGTGCGAGTTCGCATTTTTCGTTCCTAACTAGTGGGGAATCCCCGGGCGCGCCACAGATGCCTGTTCCGCTGCCGCAGCAAGGACAGAGTGAGAACGGACGTGGCAGTCATCCGGGGGTCAAGCATTTAGTGGTTCTGTGTCATCCCTTCGTTCAGGTGGTGGGTGATGTCTGATTTCAGCGTGGGTGTGGAGGGTTGGCGGAATCGCCGGGAAGGGTGTGGCTCAGCGGAGCAGCACGACAGAGGTTGTCGAGGGAAGCCAGCGGTCGCCGGAACGGACGGCTGCGGCCATGGGCAGGCTCGCGAAAAGTGCCGGTTCTACGGCGAGAGGCTTCCACTCGAGCGGACGCACGCACCAATACCGCCTGCGCGCGGGAGGCAGATGTGGCGTCGGTCGAAAACGCACCCATGCACACCCCCTCAGCGAGATGACGAGGCGCGGGGTCTGGGTGCCGTCACGGCGATAGTACACATGAGCTGGACTCACCTCAAGGAAAACCCCTCCGCTCGCTTGGGGAGATCTCGACAGGCTTGGTTCCTGAGCCTGTCGAAGGGCGATCAACGGCTACGCGACCGAAGCGAAGGAACCCCGCGCAAACCCGGGCTACCCGCGGAACGCGGGCAGCCCAGTGATGTGCTGGCCGAGGATCAGCGTGTGCACCTCGTCGGTACCTTCATAGGTGCGCACAGACTCGAGGTTGTTCGCGTGGCGCATGGGCGAGTAGTCCAGCGTGATCCCGTTGCCGCCGAGCATGGCCCGCGCCTCGCGCGCGATGTCGATGGCGATGCGGGTGTTGTTGAGTTTGGCGACCGAGATCATGTGGTGCTGGAGCTTTCCGGCATCCTTCAACCGGCCCAGACGCAACGCGATCATCTGGGCCTTCGAAATCTCGAGCGCCCAATTCACGAGCTTCTGCTGGGTGAGCTGGAAACCCGCGAGCGGCTTGCCGAACTGCATCCGCTCAGACGCGTAGGCGAGGGCCTGGTCGAAGCTGTCGCGGGCGGCGCCCAGGGCGCCCCACGCGATTCCGTAGCGGGCCTCGTTGAGGCACGAGAATGGCCCTTTCAGGCCGATCGCTCCGGGCAGTACCGCATCTTCGGGCAAACGAACGTCGACGAGGTCGATGTCGCACTGAATCGACGCGCGCATCGAGAGCTTGGGCCCGATGGGCGTGGCGGTGAAGCCAGGCGAGTCTGTCGGCACGAGGAAGCCGCGCAGTCCTTCCTCGGCCCGGGCCCAGATCACGGCGATGTCGGCGATCGACGCGAGACCGATCCACCGTTTGGCCCCGTTGAGCACCCATTCGCCGCCGTCGAGGCGCGCGGTGGTGATCATGCTCGACGGGTCCGACCCGGCCGTGGGCTCGGTCAGGCCGAAGCACCCGATGATTTCGCCCGCCGCCATTCCGGGGAGCCAGGCCTGCTTCTGCGCCTCAGACCCGTGCTTGTGGATCGCCGACATCGCGAGGGATCCCTGCACCGAGACGAAGGTGCGGATGCCGGAATCCCCGGCTTCCAGCTCCTGCATGGCGAGACCGTAGTCGACGGCCGAGCCGCCGGCGCAGCCGTAGCCGGAGAGGTGCATGCCGAGCAGACCCAGGTCAGCCATCTCGGGAATCCGCTCGACCGGGAACGTCGCGCTCTCGAACCAGCCGGCGATGTTCGGGCGGATGCGGCGATCGACGAACTCGCGCACACGGCCGCGCAGCTCCAGTTCGGCGCTGCTGAACTCATCGTCGAGATCGAGGAGGTCGCTGGCGCTGCGCGCGGCGTCGGGAACACTCTGGTCTTTCACGGTCACTCCTCTGTGATTCGCCTCCGTCGAGTCTGCCGCGCAGCAACTGCCGCTGCGTCTTTCTCGTCGATCGAGTTGGGCAACTACCGAATGACGGTGACTCGCTCGCGGCCCAGCCACTGCTGGTCCGCGGTCAGGACGGACGCATCAAGCCGATCGGCGAGCGCGAGGCACAGCCGATCGGCAAGCGAAAGCCCTTCGCCCGAACGCCACAGCGCGGCCGCCTTCTCCGCGTCGGACGCCGTGACCGGTTCGACGACCAGCTCGAAGCTCAGCAACAGAGAGCGGGCGAGGTCCCAGTCAGCTTTCGCCGCGATCACCTTCTGGGCCACTTCCGACCAATTCGCTGCGCTGCACACGCCACCACGCTCGAGCTGCGTGCGAACGTGACCGCTTCCCGCTTCGCCACGCAGGTAGGCCAACAGAGCGGATGCATCGAAGACGGTCACGCGTCGTCTTCCGCCGCAGACGCCCTCCGGCGGTCCTCGAGGAGCGAGGCGACGACATCCGCCCCCGAAAGTTGCTTACGGAGGATCTCTTCGAGGGCGCTGCGCTCGGCAAGCAGCACTCCCGACTCCGTTTCGACAGCCACGAGCGTCGTACCTTCGGCCCACTGCCGACGTTGCCGGATGTCGGCTGGTAAGACAATACGGCCCTTGTTTCCCACTCGAATTGACTCAGTCCCACTCATGGGGTGACGGTACCACTTTCGGTCGCTACCGTGAAGGGCGTATCGACACGACGATCCACCCACCGGCTCCGAGCTTTTCGCGCAGATAACTAGATCGCCGCAATACTCCACGAGGCGAACGTGACCCCACCCGGCTGCAGCACGAGCAGGTCCTCACCCGAGTTGAATGCGTCGGGCGGGCACGTCATCGGTTCGACGGCGAGGCCGATCCGGCTGGGCTTCGGCGCCTCCTGGTCGGCGGTGTGCACCTGCACCCACTTGCACGACGAGTCCCACCGCATGCGCACCCCGGTTCCGGATGCCGCGGTCACGCGGACCTCGGCGGTCCGGTTCTCGTCGCGCACGAGCCCGGTAAACGCGTGGTCGAGGAAAGTGTCGCCGATCTCGCGGGGCTCACGGAAGTCAAAGGTTCCGCCTGACTCGGTGGCGACGTCCGCCACTCCGATCGGGATCAACCGGTCATCGGTCACCGTCAGCACGTGCTCGGCCGGGAGGAGAAGGGTCCAGTCATCGACGGTTCCCTCACCGGCGACGAGGTACGGGTGCGGGCCGGTGCCGAACGGGGCGGGCACGGTGCCGGTGTTGCGGGCGGCGACGGTGGTGTGCAGACCGTCTGCGTCGAGATGGAATTCGACCCGCACCTGGATCCGGAACGGATACGCGGTCTCGGCCTCGATCGTCGTGGCGAGCATCACTCGGTCGGCGGCCTCGTCGAGGGCGATGAAGTCGTGCCAGGCCACGAGTCCGTGCAGCGCGTGGCCGCGCTTCGGCTCGGTGAGCGCGAGCTCGTAGTCGGTGCCTTCGAAGCTGTAGCGACCGTCGACCACGCGGTTCGGCCACGGGGCGAGGGTGGCGCCGCGGTACGCCGGGCGCACCTCATCGGCGTCGAAGGGCACGACGAGGTCGCGGCCGTGATGCTGCAGCGAGCGCAGCGATGCGCCGACGCTGGCGATGGTGGCGGTGTAGGCGCCGCTGGTGAGCTCGAACTGCGTTCCGGAGAGTGGCGTGGTCATTCCCATATTCTGCCGGGTGTTTTGATGCGTCGTTTCACTCCGCCGGCGGCGCCCACGCCGTCACCGACACAGTGCCCCCGGTGATGTCGGTCTCGACGACGATCATCTGACGCTCGGCACCATGGTGGGAGGCGACGTGGAGCCAGCCGGCGGCATCCTGCCCCGCGGTCGGCATCGCCGCCCAGCCGAGCGTCGAGACGACGGCCGCACCGGGCTGCACATCGATGCGAGTGACGCCGGGATCGTCGCTCAACATCGATCCGCCGTGGTCGACGGCCACGTCGAGGGCGCTGCTGAACTCGTCGGCGAAGGCGACATCCGGGTAACCCTCCACGATGCACGCGGCATCGCTGACGTTCTCGGCCCGCAAAACGAGCGCTCGACTGCCGAGGGCGGCATCCGGCACCCCGGCCGACATCTCGAGCTGGCCGCTCGTGCACCACAGTGGATCTGCCTGCCAGTCGCCCGGTGCGACCGGCGGCACCGGGGTTCCGGTCGGGGCCGGCTCCGGCACTGCCTCGGTCGGAATCTGCGCCTGCATGGCGGCGTACGCCAACGGGGCGGCAACGGTCAGGCCCACCGCGGCGAGCAGGAACAGGCCGGCCGCAGGGATGGCGATCACCCGACGGGTGAAGACAGGGCGTTCAGGCCGACCGGCGCCGTCCAGGGCGACGGCGAGCAGCGCTGGAATCCACCCGAAGATGAGCCCCCACTGCGCCGCCCCGGCCACGCGCTCGGCGACGAAACGCAACGGCGTCTGCTGCTGCACGACCGCGTTGGCAAGCTCCAGCGCGACGGGAATCGCCAGCACAAGAAAACCGGATGCCACGGCGCACAGCCAGTAGGCGGCGAACGCCGTCGCCGTGTTGCCGGGTAGCTGGCGCCGCACGAGGGCGGCGAGCGCCGCGTAGGCGGTGAAGATCGCAAGCATCGACAGCGTGATCATGATGAAGGCCCACGGTGCCGGAGCGGTGAGTTCCAGCACCGGAATCGTCTCCGGGGCGACGAGCGCGAGCACGTGGCGGATCGGCCCAGGGAGCGTCTGACGGCCGAGCAGTTCGAGGCCGCCACTCGCCAGCCAAAGTGAGGCAGCAACGACGGCAGGGATACCAGCTCTGATCAGGCGCATTTCGCCAGCGTAGCGATTCCGGGGGCTCGACGGCACGCGACCGCCTCCGGAAAAACGGATCGGCCGCCTCTCTGTCGAAAGCAGCAAGCGGGCGGATTGGCGCATTCGCGCCAGCGACGAAGCGCCGGAGCCTCCGCGAAAGCTCGGTTCTCGCGCGCCTCGGCTTCGGTCGCTGCGCTCCCTCCAGCCAGCGGGAGAGTCTTAGCTATTGACGTTAGCCTGAAAGCTAATTACCATAGCCTCATGACAAAGCAGGATAAGCAGGCCGGTCCTACGACCGAGTACCTCTCGTTGACCGAGGGACGCGTCGCCTACGACGTGCAGGGAAGCGGCCCCCTCGTGCTGATGGTGCCCGGGATGGGCGACCTTCGCGCCACCTACCGGTTCCTCGCGCCCGCCGTTGTGGCATCCGGCCATAGCGTGGTGACCATGGATCTCCGGGGGCACGGCGACAGCGATGCCACCTTCTCCGAGTACGGAGACGCCCCGACCGCCGACGACATCGTGGCGCTCCTCCGCAAGCTCGGCCCCGCCGTGATCGTCGGCAACTCCATGGCGGCGGGAGCCGCCGTTCTCGTGGCGGCCGACCACCCCGAGCTGGTTCGCGGTCTTGTTCTCGTTGGCCCGTTCGTCCGCGAGCCGGCCTCGGACAACGTGTTCAGCCGCCTCTTCTTCCGGATGCTCATGGCGCCGCCGTGGGCAGCGGCGGTCTGGCGGGCGTATTTGCCCAAGCTGTACGCGGGCACGTTGCCCACCGACTTCGCGGCCTACCGCGATGAGGTCGTCCGCAGCATCCGGCGCCCGGGCTACGCTCGCGCGTTCAGCCGGACGACACGGACGGGTCATGCCCAGTCCGCCGCCAGTCTCGACCGCGTTCACACACCCACCCTCGTGGTGATGGGAGCGAACGACCCGGACTTCAAGGATCCCAGGGCCGAAGCCGAATGGATCGCGTCGACCCTTTCCGGCCGGGCCGTGCTCATCGCAGATGCCGGCCACTACCCCCAGTCACAGCAGCCTGACCACGTGGCATCCGCCGTCATGGCCTTTCTTGCGGAAGGAACCGATCGTGGCTAGGGCCGGGCTCACCACCGAGTCGGTGATCAGCGAAGCCGCCCGCCTGATCGACGAGCGCGGACTCGACGGGCTCTCGCTTGCGGCCGTCGCCGAGAAGCTGGGCGTGCGCGTCCCGTCGCTGTATAAGCACGTCGACGGTCTCCCCGCGCTTCGCCGCGGTGTCACGGTCACCGCGAAGAAGAGCCTCAGCGAAGCCCTCGGCAACGCCGCTCTCGGCCGCTCGCGCGACGACGCCCTCACCGCCATCTCCCTCGCCTACCGAGCATGGGCACGGGCACATCCGGGGCTGTATCCGATGGCGATGCTGGCACCCCACCCCGACGAGGCGGCCGACATCGCCGTGTCCACGGCACTCGTCGACGTCGTGTTCCGGGTGCTCGCCGGGTACGGGCTCGAAGGCGATGACGCAGTGGACGCCACCCGGTTCCTCCGGGCGTCGCTCCACGGCTTCGTCTCCCTCGAGACCGGCGGCGGATTCGCCCTGCCCGTCGACCTCGACCGCAGCTACCAGCGACTGACCACCAGCGTGATCACCGCGCTCAATACCTGGACCGCGTCACCCTGACGCCCGCCCTTCCCGACGCGGTGATCGGCATTCGACCCCGCTGAATCCAGCAGACACATCCTGGCTCGGTGGCACCAGCCCACTCAGGCGGTCCGTGCTGCCCGGATGCCCCTCGACCGGCGATCGCCGCGCCGAACGCAACAGACATTGACGCAACAACCGAATGGAATCGAATCATGTCTAGCTCCCCCACCCCCACACCGGAATACTTCCGCCCCACCGGGGCGACGCCGGCTCCCAGCCCCGCCGCCACCGCGACGCTGCCGACCTTCCGCCTCAACCTCATGCGCGGCGGGTATCTCCTCATGGCCGTCGGCCTGATCCTCGTCAAGTGGCCGCTGCTTCTCCAGGCCTCTTCCCTTCCGGTGATCGAGAGCGCCGTTCTCTGCATCCTGACGGCCATGTCGCTCCTGGCGCTGCTCGGCCTGCGCTACCCCATCGGCATGCTGCCGATCCTCCTGTTCGAAGTGATGTGGAAAGTGCTCTGGCTCGCGATCGTGGCCCTGCCGCATCTTCTCGCTAACGACATGGATGCCGCCACCGAGACCATGACGTTCAGTGTTCTCTTCGTCGTTCCGGTTCTCCTTGTCACTCCGTGGGACTACGTCGTCAAGCGGTTCGTGCAGGCCCGGGGCGACAAGTGGGTGCGGAGCGCATGATCCCGGCCGCCTGGGCCGCCGTGACTTTCGCGTTCGGCCGCGTCAGTCGTCGAAGGTGAGGATGGCGCTTCCGCTCTTGTGGCCCGTCTCCACGAGAGCGTAGGCCTCCGCCGCCTGCTCCATCGGGTACGCCCGGTGGATGACGGGGACCAGCGCACCGGCTTCCGCCAACTCGCCCAGCCAGGCCAGGTTCGTAGTTCTCACGGCCGGCTTCTCGAGACCAGTGAAAACGATCCCGGCCTTCTTTCGGCTCAACCGCGACAACGCCATCCGGGCGAGGATCGCGAGCGACGGCACAGTCGTCAGGAAGAGGCCGTCCCGGGTCAGCGTCTCCCGACTGCGGCCGAAGGAGCTCGTGCCGACCGTGTCGAAGATGAGGTCGTACCGGTCCCGGGCGGCCGTGAAGTCGGTCGCGGCGTAATCGATGACGGCATCCGCCCCGAGCGACCGGACCAGCGCCGCGTTCCCGGCGCTGCAGACCGCGGTGACGTGGCATCCGTAGTGCTTCGCGATTTGGACGGCAGCGGTTCCGACGGAGCCTGCGGCCCCATTAATAAGGACGGACTGTCCCGGCTGGAGCGCGGCACGGTCGCGCAGGAAGGGAAGCGCCGTGACGGATCCGTCGAACACCGCGGCGGATTCGGCGTCGGTGAGGTTGCTCGGCGTGGAAGTGAGGACTCCGTCCTGTTGAACGATCACGTACTGGGCGTGAGCACCGAATTCGGCGGTGTTCACCCCGGTGACCCGGTCGCCGATCCGGAACCGGGTGACGGAGGATCCAATCGCCGAAACGACGCCGGCGAAGTTCGTGCCGAGCACCGGCCACTTCGGCCGGGTGACCCCGAAGTACGGCCGGGCGACGACCGATCCTCGCCGGGCTTCGGCCAGGGCAGTGGTGACGACGGATGCATAGTTGCGGACGAGGATCTCGTCGTTCTCCGGCACGGGGGTGGGAATGTCTTCGATGCGCACGCTGTCGGGTGGTCCGTAGCGGCGGGAGGTGACTGCTTGCATGGTTTGGTCTCTCTATTCGTAGCGGAGGGCGTCGATGGGATTCTGGCGGGATGCGCGGCGTGCGGGGAGCGTGCCGGCGAGGAAGGCGATGAACATGACCAGCAGGATGATCGCTGTCACAGAGAGCGGCGCGAACTGCATGACCTGAAGTCCCTGCAGGTCGGCGAGGAACGTTTCCGCGAGCACGGCGCTGCCGATCGTGCCGGTGACGATGGCGGCGAACGCGCCGAGGATGCTGCCGAGGAAGCCGATGACGATGGCCTCCATGCTGAACAGGGTGAAGATCCGGCGCCCACTCATACCCATCGCCTTCATGAGGCCGATTTCGCGGGTGCGCTCCTGCACGCTCATGAGCAGGGTGTTGACGATGCCTACTCCGGCGGCGATCAGGGCGATGAGCGCGAACGCATTCAGCACGCCGATGATGCCGGCGAGGATCGTCTGGAACACGCCGATCTGATCGGCGACGGTCTGCGCGGTGTACCCCTGCTCTGCCAGGTCGGCCTGAATCGCGTCCACCTGCTCGGGCGTCGATTGCGGGTCGAAGCGGGCGGTGGCCAGGAAGTAGCCGGTGCCCGCCGTGGCGGGCTGCCCGGTCGACTGCACCTCGGCGAGAGTCTCGGTGAGGGCGCGGCTGAGGCGCACGCCCACTCCGAGCAGGGTGAGGTTCTGCACTCCCCGAACGGTTGCCGTCACTTCGTGCATCGTGCCGGTATAGTCGGTCGCGCCGATGACCACGGTTTCGCCGATCGCACTCTTCGCGCTGCGGAAACCGAGGTTTTGCAGGTATGACGCAGGGAGCAGGATGCTGTGATCCGCGTCGTCGACGGACAGCTGGGAGCCGGCGGCGAGGTCGGCGCGGGTCATCTCGGAGTTGGCGCCGACGACGATCTCGTGTTTTCCGCGCTGCTCGTATCCGATGTAGGCGGGGCTGACGGAGACGACGGGGTTCACCGCTGTGAGACCACCGGTTTCCCCGATCGCGTGGAGGTCGTCCGGGCTCAGCACGGCGGTCGATCCGGCTGTCTCGGTGGCGGCCGCACCGTTCGCGGTGACCGTCGCCTCTTCCCAGGGCGCGGGCCCGTCGCCGAGGCCGGCGGCGGCGGGTGCCGTCTTCGCAATGGAGAGCACATCCGGCGCTCCGACGGATGCCAGTTGCACGTCGAGGTAGCCGGACACCCCTGTTCCAATGGCGCTGGTCAGGGTGAGGGTGCTGGCGCCGATGAAGATGGCGACGATGGTGAGGGCGGTGCGCAGTTTGCTGCGGAACGTGTTTCCGATGGCCGCGCGAAGGATGTCGATGATGTTCATGCTGCTGCTCCTGCCAGTTCTGGTGCGTGGACCTGGCGGCCGTCGCGGACGAAAATCTGCCGGTCGCATCGCGCTGCCAGGTCGGTGTCGTGGGTGACGATGACGAGGGTGATCCCGTGGTCCCGGTTCAGGGAGAACAGGATGTCTTCGACAAGTCGGCCGGTGGTCGTGTCGAGGTTGCCGGTGGGTTCGTCGGCGAAGAGGACCTTCGGGTTGCTGACGAGAGCCCGGGCGATGACGACCCGCTGCTTCTGTCCACCGGAGAGATCCGTGGCCTTGTTCTTCGCTTTGTCGGCGAGTTCCAATTGCTCGAGCACGGCCATGCCGCGTGCCTTGCGTTCCCGAGGCGCCATGCCGGCGATCGTGAGCGGGAGGATCACGTTGTCGAGAACCGTCGCGTTGGGCGTGAGGAAGAACTGCTGAAAGACGAAGCCGAAGTCCGCGTTGCGGATGCGGCCGATCTGCCGGGCACTCAGCCCCCTGGCATCCGCCCCGCCGACGAACAGCGAGCCGCTGTCGGGAGCGTCGAGCAGGGCGAGTAGATGCATGAGCGTGGATTTGCCTGATCCGCTCTTGCCGACGATGGCGACCGAGTCACCGGCGTCGATAGCGAGGGAGACTCCGGAGAGGGCGTCGAATCGGGTGGAGCCTCGGCCGTAGGACTTGTGGATGTCGCGGGCTTCGAGCAGTGGGCTGGTCATTTTTCCGTCTTTCGGGTGGGCGTTGGGGTGGGTGGTCAGACGCGCGGCAGCTTGCGGCCCTTGATGAGGAGCCAGAAGATCATGGCGGTTTCGCCGATGAAGCCGAAGAATCCGAAGGTGGGAGCGAAGCCGGCGACGAAGGTGAGGCCGATGATGTCGGCGATGTAGCCGAGACCGGCGACGCCGATGAGGATGCCGAAGATCTTGGGCATGAAACCGGAGCGGATGGCCAGGTAGGCGACAACCAGGAGGTAGAGCCCGAAGAAGCCGAGACTGGCCTGCCAGATGCTCCAGAACGATTCGATGTTCGCCAGGGCAGCCTCGGGCCGGTCGAGGTTGGTGAAGGCGACGACGAGCTGGGTGATGGCGACCAGGTACCAGGCGGCGAAGGCGGTTCGCATCACCCAGGCCACCTGCGCGACCCGGCGGTGGACCGGCTTGAACACGGCGCTGGTGCCGAGGGCGGCGATGACATCAAGAATGGTCACGACGAACATCGCCACGATTCCGGCGATCCACAGTGCTGGTGAATTGCCGATGGCATCCGCCGTTTTCTGCGCGTCACCCGCCACCCAGAGACCTTTGACGGCGACGAAGTAGCCGAAGACGGCGAGCACGGCCATGGCGGCGAGTGCGGTTCCGGATGCGAGGGCGCCGGTGCGTTGCGACCAGCGGAACGGGTTGAGGTTGCGCGTCGCCGGAGCGGCGGTCGGTGTGGTGAGGGTTGACGTAGTCATTTCAGTTGTCCTTTTCAGTTAGACTTACGACGTAAACTTATGGTGTAAGTAAAGTTCGCATACATGGTAAGGTTTGTCAACGACCAAGATTTCGGAGATGTGAATGAGAGCTCAGCGCAAGGAAGCGCCCACCCGCGTCCGCCTCAATCGCGAGCGGGTGATCGCCGCAGCGATCGTGCTCGCCGACAAAGGAGGCCTGGATGGGCTCACGATGCGACGGCTGGGTGAGGACCTGGGCGTGGAGGCCATGTCGCTCTACAACCACGTCGCCAACAAAGACGACCTGGTCAACGGCATGGTCGACGCCATCTTCGGTGAGATCGAGTTGCCGTCGCACAGCGACGACTGGAAGACCGCCATCCGCAAGCGCTCGATCTCATTCCGGGCGGTGCTGGCCGAGCATCCTTGGGCGAGCAGCGCCCGGGATTCAGGCGTCAACCCCGGACCGTCGACGTTGCGACATCACGACCGGGTGATCGGCACGTTCCGCAACGGCGGGTTCTCCCTCCCTATGACGGCGCACGCATTCTCGGCGATCGACAGCTACATCTACGGCTTCGTGCTGCAGGAGAAGAGCCTGCCGTTCACCACGCCCGAGGAGACGGAGGCGATGGCGCACCTCATGCTGGCCCAGCTGCCGACCAAGGAATACCCGTACCTTGCGGAGCTCACCGCCGATCACGTCCTCAAGCCGGGGTACTTCTACGGTGACGAGTTCCTCTTCGGCCTCGACATCTTGCTCGACGGGCTCGAACAGAAACGGGAGCACTCCGGCGACTGAGTGGACGACGCCGCTCCCACCCCGCTGATCGAGTAGCGCCCGCCCTTCGACAGGCTCAGGAACCAAGCAAGCGAGGCCGCGTATCGAGCGGTGGGGGCGCTTTGCGCCGTTGTGGTGTGACGGAAACTCTCTTGTGGCTGGGTTCTGATGGGTTGGATGATGAGCCTGTCGCGG